>JAPOTO010000126.1 GCA_026709135.1 Gammaproteobacteria bacterium
GGCCCGAAGGTCTGGCGGTGGTGGGGGGTGGGGCCGTGTGTGGCCAGGGCTTTGAGGTGGGCCGGGGTGGGGTAGCCTTTGTGCTGGGGGAAATGGTAGTGGGGGTAGGCTTGGTCGAGGGCGGTTACTTCGCGATCTCTGGTGACTTTGGCGAGGATCGAGGCGGCGGCGATGGCTTGGATTTTGCCGTCGCCGCCGGGGATGGCTTTGGCTGGGTAGGTCCAATCGGGGAGGAAGTTGCCGTCCACCAGGACCGATTCGGGCTCGATTTCGAGTTGCTCCACGGCGCGGCGCATGGCCAGCAGGCTGGCCCTGAGAATGTTGAGGCGGTCGATTTCGTCCGGGCTTGCCCGGCCGATGGCGAAGCAGGCGCATTGCTTAAGGATTGCGTCGTAGAGTGATTCGCGGTGGGCTGGGGTGAGTTTTTTGGAGTCGTCGAGCCCCTCGATGCTTGACGATGGGGCGAGGATCACAGCCGCGGCGACAACATCGCCGGCCAAGGCGCCCCGGCCCGCTTCGTCGACTCCGGCATGGAGAACGGGAAGCTCCGGCGTTTGCAGCCATTTCGGCGGCTTTTTTTGAGAACTGGCCATTGGCTCCCTTCGGTGCGCGGCCATCAGCCGGCACTGCTTTGGGTCGATACCAGCATTTCCCGGATGGCGGCCGCGGCCGCGCTTGAGGCGTTTTTGCGCAACAACTCGTGCTGCTCGGCGAATTTTCGCAGCAAAGCCGGATCGGGTTCGGGATTTTCCATGAACCGCCGGATTTCGCTGAGCAGGTTTTGGGTGTTGACTTCGCCCTGGACGTATTCCGGCACCAGCCTCTCCCCCGCGAGCAGATTGGGAATCGCCATGTGTTCGACCTTGACGATGCGCGAGGCGATGGCGTGGGTGAGCGGGGCGAGTTTGTAGCACACCGCCATGGGGCGGCGCAGCAGCATGGCTTCAAGAGTGGCGGTTCCCGAGGCGAGGATGACGAAATCCGCCGCGGCCATGGCCTGGCGCGAATCGTCGAGCCGTTGGCAGTCCAGACCCGCGAATCCACCTTCCTTCAGGATGTTTTCCACTAGGGCGCGATTTTCCGCACCGGTGCAGGGCAGCAGGAATCGCAGGCCCGGAAATTCCTTCTCCGCGGCCGCCGCGGCGGCGAGGAAAACCGGCGCCATGCGGGTGATTTCCCCTTTGCGGCTGCCGGGAAGCAGGGCGATCACGCGGCTGCCGGGGCCGATGCCGAGTTGCCGCCGCGCCGATTCGCGGCTGTCGGGCTTGGACGCTGATTTCTCCGCGGCGGTGGATGGGTGTCCCATTGTTGTGCGGGATCCGCCAGCCGGTGGGTGTCCCATTGTTGTGGATTTCGCTGCGGCGGCGGGTGGGTGTCCCATGTCGGATCGGATGGATTGCGCTGGCGGATGGGTGTCCCATGCTGTGTCCCATGCTGTGCGGGTGTCCCGCGTCGAACTGCCGACCGTCATGCCTGCGGCAAGTGGGTGTCCCGCGTCGGACTGGGGTGGGTGTCCCATGTCTGGGGATGGGTGTCCCATGTCTGTGGGATCAATCGCGTCGGCGAGTGGGTGTCCCACGCAGCGGACTTGGATGCCGTGTTCGCGGTAGATCGCGGTCTCGAAGGGGAACAGGGTGAGCATCAGATCGATCGAGCGGGCGATGCCGCGGATCCTGCCTTTGCGCCAGGCCCAGACGCTGGGGCTGACGTAGTGGGCGGTGGCGATGCCCCGCCGGTGCAGGTTCTTGGCGAGCCGCAGGTTGAAGTCGGGGGCGTCGATGCCGATGAAGGCCGCGGGGCGGGTTGCGAGGAAGTGTCTTTCGAGCCGGCGTTTGATCCGCAGCAGTTCGGGGAGCCTGGCGAGTGGTTCCACCAAACCCATGACCGCCAGCCTTTCCATCGGCGCGAGCGACTCGCAGCCAAGGCGTTCCATGGCGGGGCCGCCGATGCCGCTGAAGCGGGCCGCAGGCCAGATTTGCCGAAGCGACTCGATAAGCCCGGCACCAAGAATGTCGCCCGATGCTTCACCAGCCACGATGCCGAAGTGGTGGGCTTCGGTCATTCCGCCAGCGCTGGTGTTGTGTCAGGGATGGCTTGCATAATCTGCCGCCCCCTCCCCTACCGATGAACGCCCTTGCACGAAGACTCAACCGATTTGATCAGCGTGTCCAGCACCGCGCTGTCCTCGCTCAGGGCCTTGATCTGGGGCAAGGCCTCCTGCAGTGTCAGCTTGCGCAGATGCAAAATCTTGTAAGCCTTCTTCATCAATTCGATTTCTTCCCGGGCGAAGCCGCGCCGCTTCATGCCGATGGAATTGATCGAGCGGGCGAGGGCGGGCTGGCCGCTGACGATGACGAAGGCGGGCACGTCGTTTACCACATGGGTCATGCCGCCAACCATCGAATGCGCGCCGATGCGAAGGAACTGGTTGACCCCGGCATAGCCGCCGAGAATCGCGTGGTCGTCGATGCTGACATGGCCGCACAGGCCCACATTGTTGGCGCAGACGATATCGTCGCCGAGCAGGCAGTCGTGGGCGACATGGGCATAGGCCATCAGCAGGTTGCGGCTGCCGATTCGGGTCAGGCCGCCACCGCCGCCGGTTCCCCGGTGCACGGTGGCGCCCTCGCGGAAGATGTTGCGGTCGCCGATTTCGAGCCAGGTTTCCTCGCCCTGGTACTTCTTGTCCTGGGGGTCCTCGCCGATCGAGCAGAACTGGAAGAACACGTTCCCGGCGCCGATGCGGGAGTTTGACTGGATCACCACATGGGAGCGCAGAACCGTGCCGGCGCCGATGGAGACGTTCGGGCCGATGACGCTCCAAGGCCCCACCACGACATCGGGGCCGATCTCCACATCCTCGTCGATCCGCGCCGTGGGGTCGATGCTGGCGCTGCGGTCAATCGACATCGACTTTCCTCTCGGCGCAGATGATATTCATGGACCCGACGAGCTGGTCCTCCACCGAGGCCTCGGCGTAAAACTTGTAGATGCCCCGGCGGTTGCTGATGACTTCGACCTTGAGCAGCAATTGGTCTCCCGGCACCACCGGGCGGCGCAGGCGCACTTCATCGGCGCCAACGAAGTAATACAGATAGCCGTCCGCCGGCTTCTTCTCCTGGCTCTTGAAGCCGAGCACGCCAGCCGCCTGGGCGAGCGCCTCGATGATGAGCACGCCGGGCATGATGGGCTGGTGGGGGAAATGGCCAATGAAGAAGGGCTCGTTCACGGTCACGTTTTTCACCGCGAGGATCGATTTGCCCGGCGCCATTTCCAGCACCCGGTCCACGAGCAGGAAGGGGTAGCGCTGGGGCAGGTATTCCTTGATTTCCTGGACATCCAACAACATGCGACTGTCTCTCCGCTCCAACCTGGCCAAATATGCTCCGACTGAGTCAGAGCGTCCCCCCAATGCTAGTCTTTCTTAAACCGCTTTTCCAAACCCTGAAGGCGCAGCGCCATCTCGTCGAGTTCCTGGAAGCGGGTGATCACGCGCTTCCAGCGGCTTGTTTTCATGTGCCCGGTGCCGGAGGAATACCGGCCCGGCTCGGCGATGCTGCGGCTGACGAGGGACATCGCGCTGACTTCGACGCCATCGGCTATGGTGATGTGGCCGACGGCGCCGGAAGCCCCGCCCATCACGCAGTGCCTGCCGATGACAACGCTGCCGGCGATGGCCGCACAGCCGCAGATCACCGTATGGTCGCCGATGACGCAGTTGTGGCCGATCTGCACCTGGTTGTCGATTTTCACCCCGTTGCCAATGACGGTGTCGTCCATCACCCCCCGGTCGATGGTGGTGCCCGCGCCGATATCGACATCGTCGCCGATGCGCACCGAACCGCCGTGGTGGATTTTGACCGACTTGCCACCGTCGAAGGCGTAGCCGAAGCCGTCGGCGCCGATCACGCTGTTGGCGTCGATCTGCACATTGCGGCCGAGGCGCACGCCGGGATACAGCACCACCGCCCGCCGCAACTGGCAGCGCGGGCCAATCTCGCAGCCCGCGCCAATGACGCAGCCAGGGCCGATCGCCGAACCCGCGCCAATGGCCGCCCCGGCTTCGATGACGCTGTTGGCGCCGATGCTGACATCCTTGCCGAGGCGGACCTCTTCATGCACCGCGGCCGCGGGATGAATGCCGGCCGGCGGCCCCGCCTCGACGTGGAACAGCGCCGTGGCCCGGGCGAAAGTCACATAGGGATCAAGGCTGATCAACTTGCTCGCCGGGCAGGAGGCGCGGAACTTTTCCCCGATGATGACCGCCGAGGCCCGGGTGCCCGCCAACTGGCCGGCATAGGCGGGATTGGAAAGAAAGCTCAACTGGCCGGGAACCGCGCTGGCGAGCGCGCCGAGGCCGACAATCTCGCATTCGCCGTCGCCTTCGAGCTCGACATCGAGCAGCTCCGCGAGCCGTGACAGCTTGATGCGCACGGGAGGATGACCGCTGGCGGTTCTTGGCGGCCGCTCCGCTAATCGCGCTGGTCCAGCTCGTTCAGCTTGGCCGTGACCCGGGCGGTGATGTCGAGCACCGCGTCGAAATACGGCGCGCTGTCGGCATTGAGGATGAGGTCGAAGCCACCCTCGGCGACGACTTCCGAAACCGCGTCGGCGAGTTGCTGCTGCATGCTTTCGAGAAACTGCTGGTTGCGCTCGTTGAGCGCGGTTTGCACGCGCTCCTGGATCAACTGCAACTGCACCTGCAAGTCCTGGGCGTTGGAGTTCATCCGCCGGACTTCGTCCTCGGTCATGATGGCTTCGTTTTGCTGGAACTCCTCGGCAAGCGCGGCGAGCTCCTCGGACAACTCGGTCGCCCGCTCCTGGTCCGGGGCGAGTTCCGCCTCAAGCTCCTGCTGGATAACCTGGGCGGCGTCGGAGGCGAACAAGGCGCGCAGGGGGTTGAGGATGCCGATCTTGGTGTCCTGGGCGAGGGCGCCTTGGGATACCGCCGCCGCCAACACGCCCGCAATCAGATATTTTGCAAATTTCACCACTATTCTCCGCTTGTGTTCTTCGCTGGCTATCCGCTTTGCCGCGCGGCTGGCGCTTGAATCAGAAACCGGTGCCCACGGTAAAGTCAAAATTCTTGGTGTCGTCCCCTTCCTTTCCAAATGGCTGGGCCAGATAGAAAGTCAGCGGACCGAAAGGCGACAGATACGTCACCGCCAGACCCGCCGAATAGCGAAACTCCTTGAAGTCGAAATCCGAGCAGTTCCGCAAAGTCCGCTGCCGCTCGGTGCAATGCGAGGAAAACACATTGCCCGCGTCGATGAACAGCGAAGTGCGCAACTGGTTCGACACTTCATCGACAAAAGGAACCGGGAACAGCAACTCCAGTGTCGCCACGGTCAGTATGTTACCACCAAAGCTGTCGTAATCCTCATGCAGGAAGAAATTCTCCACCGCCAGGGCGGGAACGGGATTGCCGAGGCCGTCGAGCACGGGATTGCCCATGGCGTCGGTCAACGGTTCGGTGCGGTAGGCGAAATCGCTCTCGAAGCCCTCGGCGGCGCCGTTCTCGTTGAGCCGGATGTTGCCATCCTCGTCCTTGAGCAGCGACACCCCCCGCTGGGTCAGGTAGCGCGCCCCGGCGGTGCTTGCCGGACCGAGGCTGTTTTCCTCGAAACCCCGCAGCACGCCGGCGGAGTTGATGCCGCCGGCGAAGTAGTGGTTGAAGAACGGCATTTGCTCGGTTTCGCCGTAGCCGATGCCATAGCCCAGATTGGTGCGCAGGCCGAGAACCCAGCTGCGCTCCTGGTTCAGCGGCCAGTAAATCTGGTTGGAATAGGAAAAACGCGCGAATTGCAGGTCGCTGCCCGGCAGGGTGACTTCCACGCCGAAGTTGTGCAGCGAGCCGTCGTTGGCGAGCTGGCCCCGGTTGAGCGTGTTGCGGAACCAGTTGCCGCTGATGCTGAAGTTGTCGAAGCTGTCGCCGTAGAGGTCGGTGAAGCCCGGGTCGGGATTGGACCGGAGCTGCGCCATACTGAGCTCGCTCACATCGCCGAGCACCGCGTCCATCACCGGACCCCTCGCCGGGTCGGGGTTGGCCGGGGTGATCAGATAATTGTCAACGTCTGGAAACAGCGTCGGCGAGGCGATGATCTCCTGCACCGAGCCGAGGCCCGAACCGAGTTCGGTGTGGGTGAAGCCGAGATCGAAACCGAGGGCGGAAATCTCGCTCAGCGGATAGCTGAAACTGAGCGAGGCGCCGTAGGACGAGGTGTTGAAGTTCGCCACATTGAACGGCGAGTCGATTTCCTGCACGTAGACGCTCATGCCCCGGCTCACGCCGTCCGGGGTGAAGTACGGATCGACATACTGGAAATTGAGCGACTTGATGAAGCGGCTGCGGTTGACCCCAACCGCCACAGTGCGACCGGTGCCGAGGAAATTCTGCGCCTGCAGGTTGGAACTGATGAAGAAATCGCCGCTGCCGCCGGTGCCGACCTGGAAGCTGATGGCGCCGAAGTTCTGCTCGACGACATCGAAATTGACATCGACCTGATCGGTGGTGCCGGGCACTTCCTCGGTTTCGACTTCCACCGTCTCGAAGTAGCCGAGCCGCTCGAGCCGCACCTTGGATTGCTCGATCTGCAAACTCGAGGCCGGCGCGGCTTCGAGCTGGCGCATCTCCCGCCGCAGCACATCGTCGGCGGTGGAGGTGTTGCCATTGAAATTGATGCGGTTGACATAGGTGCGGTTGCCGGGCTCGATGACGAAGGTGACGTCAACCGAGCCGTCTTCGTTGACGTCGGGCACGCCGGTGGCCTCGGCGAAGGCGTAGCCGAGGTTGCCGAGGAATTGCACCATAATCTCCTCGGTGCCGGTGACGAGCGCCTGGGAATAGATCTGCCCGGGCCGGACGAAGATCGCCGCCCGCAGGATCGCCTCGGCGTCGACGAGATCGCCGGCGAGATCGACCTCGTTGATGACGAATTGATTGCCCTCGAGCACATTGATGGTGATGTAGACCTCGCGCCGGTCCGGGGTGATCGAGATTGGCGTTGATTCGATGTTGAACTCGACATAGCCATTGTCGAGATAGAAGGATTCGAGCCTTTCGAGATCGCCGGAGAACTGCTCCCGGGAATAGCGGTCGCGCCGGCTGAGGAACAGGTACCAGGGTTTGGGGCCGAGCTCGAACAGGTCGAGCAGAGTCTCGTCGTCGAAGGAGCCGTTGCCGACGACGTTGATCTGGCGGATGCGCGATTCCTCGCCCTCGTTGATGTCGAGGCTGATCGAAACCCGGTTGCGGGGCAAGTCCTCGACTTCGATATCCACCGCCGCGCCGTACCGCCCCCGGGACGAATACACCTCCTGAATGCCCTGGCGGATCGCCTCGAGCGCCGCCCGGGTGAAGATCTCGCCCTCGGCGATTTCCGCCGTGGCCATGTTCTCGATGATGTCCTCGGTTTCAAGCACGCTGTTGCCTTCGATGTTGATTTCCGCCACCGAAGGCCGCTCCTGCACGGTGATGACAAGAATGTTGCCTTCCCGGGCCACCTCCACCGAATCGAAGTATTCCGAGGCGGCGAGCCCGCGGATGATCAGGGCCGGCGTTTGCGCCGTGACTTCATCGCCGATGCCCACCGGCAGCAGGTTGTAGATGATGCCCGGGGTGATGCGCTGATAGCCATCGACGATGATGTCGGCGATGGTGAAGCTCTGGGCGAAGGCCGCGCGGGCGCAGAAGGTTCCCAAAAAAGCTGCCAAAAAAAGAACTGTCGCGGCTTGCTTCATGTCAACTCAGAGCAGGCGGTTGAAGTCGTTGTAAAAGGCCAGCAGCATGATTCCGAACACCATCGCCATGCCGAGGCGCAGGCTCCAGGCCTGCACGGCTTCCGGCAGGGGCCGCCTGATCACCGCTTCTACCGCGAAGAAGAACAGGTGGCCGCCGTCGAGCATGGGAATCGGCAGCAAATTGAGTATCGCGATCGAGATGCTCAACAGCGCCAGAAAGCCCAGATAGGTGTCGAAGCCGATCGTCGCCGTCTCCCCCGCCACTTGGGCGATGGTGATCGGGCCGCTGATATGCTCGACTGAAATCAGCCCGATGACCATTTTCTTGATCGAATCGAGCACGAACAGCGACATGTCCCAGGTCTCGCGCAGGGCGGGACCGATGGCCGCGAACGGGCCGTAGCGGAACTCCAGCACCGACTCCGGCGGCAGCAGCTCGCTCGGCCGCGCCGAAACGACACCCGCGCCGATTCGGCCGTACACCGCGCCATCGTCGGCGGTTACGGCTTCCGGCCGCAGCAGCAAATCCGCCAAGCCGCCCGCTCTTTCGACTGTCACCCGCAAGTCAAGTTCCGGGCTGGCGCGGATGATTCGCACCCAGTGGGACCAGTCGCGCACTTCCGCGCCATCGACCGAGCGCACCAGATCGCCCTCGCGCAGGCCCCCGGCGGCGGCTGGCGCGCCGGCCTCAAGCGCGCCGATTCGCGGCGGCAGCAGCCATTCGACGATACCCAGCGCGGCGATGGGCTGGGGCGCGGCCGAATCGCCAAGCCAGGCCGCGATGGGAATGCGCACCTCCCGCGGCGCCCCGCCGGCCGCCGGCGCGATGCCGAGGTTCAGCGCGCCGGTTTCACCGATGCGGCCCAGCAACTGCAGGTTGACATCGCGCCAAGTCGCCGTGGCGCGGCCGTCAACCGCCGCGATGCGGTCGCCCGCCACAAGCCCGGCGCGCCCGGCGGGGGAATCGACTTGCACATCCTGGATCACCGGGGCGATGCCGGTGGTGCCGAAACCGATATTGATCAGCCAGAAGATGAGAAAGGCGAGCAGCAGATTGGCGCCGGGGCCGGCGGCGACGATGGCCGCGCGCTGCCACAGCGGCTTGCAGGCGAAGGAAGTTTCCCGCTCGGCTTGCGGCACTGTTTCCGGGTCCACCAGCGAGGTGTCCTCCATGCCCTGCATCTTGACGTAGCCGCCGAGTGGAATCGGCGCGATGACGTATTCGGTGCCCTGCCGGTCGAGCCAGCTTTTGAGCGGATTGCCGAAACCCACCGAAAAGCGCAGCACTTTCACGCCACAGCGCCGGGCGACCCAGAAATGGCCGTATTCGTGGAAAGTCACCAGAATGCCAAGCGTGGCCAGCAAAGCCAGAACCGCGATCAGAAAATCCGCCATGCCATTCCCCGCCAAACAGAAATATCTTTTAAATCAATTCCTTGGCATACACACGCGCCAAGGCGTCGGTCTCCAGGATGATATCCAGAGTGTCGGCTTCGCGATTCGGCATTTTAACCGAAACCGCCTCGATCAGCGCGGCGATGCGGGTAAAAGGCAGGTTCCCCGCCAGAAAGGCGGCGACAGCGACTTCATTGGCCGCGTTCAGTGCCACCGGCGCCAAGCCCCGCTGCCGCGCCGCCGTCAGCGCCAGGCCAAGGCAGGGAAAGCGGTCGAAATCGGGTGGCAGGAAGGCAAGCGGCTCCTCCTCCGCCAGCTTCAGCAAATCGGCGCCGGAAGGCATCCGCTCCGGCCAGCCGAGGGCGCCGGCGATGGGGATCCGCATATCCGGCTCGCCGAGCTGGGCGAGCACCGAACCATCCTCGTAATACACCATCGAATGCACAATCGACTGCGGGTGGATGATGACTTCCACCTTTTCCGGCGGCATCGCGAACAGGCAGCAGGCTTCGATGACCTCGAGCCCCTTGTTCATCAGCGTGGCCGAATCCACCGAAATCTTCGCGCCCATGCTCCATTTTGGATGCGCGACCGCCTGCTCCGGCGTGATCTCGGCGAAGGCCTCCGCGGGGGCGCGCAGGAAAGGCCCGCCGGAACACGTCAGCACCAGCTTGGCGACATGGCGCGTCTGCTCCGGCCCCAGGGCGCTGCCGCAGGCGGGCAGGCACTGGAAGATGGCGTTGTGCTCGCTGTCCACCGGGATCAGCAAGGCGCCCGATTCCCGCGCCGCGGCCATGCACAGATCGCCGGCCATGACCAGGGATTCCTTGTTGGCGAGCAGCACCTTCTTGCCGGCGCGGATTCCGGCAAGGGTGGACTCTAGCCCGGCGGCGCCGACGATGGCCGCCATGATGGTGTCGGCTTCCGTCAAGCTGGCGATTTCGACGAGTGCGGCGGGCCCGGCGAGCACTTCGCTGCCCGCGCCATTGGCCTCGAGCCGCCCGCGCAACTCGCCGGCCAGCGCCGGGTCGGCGATGGCCGCGTAGCGCGGTTTGAACGCCAGGCATTGCTCGGCCAGCAGGGCGACATTGCTTTGCGCGCTCAGCGCAACGACTTCCATCCCGGGGTCGCGGCCGATGACATCGAGCGTGTTGCGGCCGATGGAGCCGGTCGAGCCGAGAATCGCCACCGCTTTGCTTCTGCTCATGGACTGGCGCCCTCATCAAAAAGAAACATCATGCCGAGCACGAAGGCCGGCGTTGCCGCGAGCAGGCCGTCGATGCGGTCGAGCAGGCCGCCGTGGCCGGGGAGCAGGCTGCCGCTGTCCTTGGCCTTGCGGTTGCGCTTGAGCATGCTGACGAGCAGGTCGCCGATGACGCACAGCGCGACGAGGGCCGGGGCCAAAACCGCCAGCAGCGCGATATCCGCGCCATCGAGCGGCCGCAACCAGCGGTGCGCCATCCCCACCAGGGCGGCGGCGACCGCGACACCGAGCGCGAAACCACCCCAGACGCCTTCCCAGGTCTTCTTCGGGCTCACTTCGGCGGCGAGCGGACGGTTGCCAAAACGGCGCCCGCTGAAATAGGACCCGATATCGACCGCCGCGGCGAGGACGACCAGCGCCAACACAAGTATTCCACCCGGCGCCTGATACTTCAAATAAACTATTCCAACCAGCGCCGGCAGCAGGGCGAGCAAGCCCATCGCGCCGATGCGGAAGGCGCTGTCCCAGCGCGCCCGGTTGCCGGGATAGCCCCGCAGGATGAACCACACCGGCAACCAGAACACCAGGCCGGGAGCGAGCAGCAGCGCGGTTGCCCCGCGCCCGGGCGCGGAACCCCCGGGCGCCACTCCGAGCCAGCCGAGCAGCGCGCCACCGGCGAGGGCGAGCAGCGCGAGCCAGGCCATTCTCGCGCCGGTGCCGGCCAGCCCCAGAAATCGGCCCCATTCCCAGCCGGCGACGAGGATGACCGCGCCGATCAGCAGCGCGAACCAGAATGGCGGCAGCAAGGTGGTGGCCGCGGCGAGGGCGGCGATCAGAACCAGCGAGGTGATGACCCGTTGCCTCAGCATGGGCGTTGCCTCAGCATGGGGCGGCCTTCGCCCGGCGCGGCGCGTTCATGCGCCGTGGCCGCCGAAACGCCGCTGGCGGCTGGCGAAATCGTCGATCGCCCGCTGCAATTCGGTTTCGCTGAAATCGGGCCACAGGCATTCGGTGAAGTGGAACTCGGTGTAGGCGAACTGCCACAGCAGGAAGTTGCTGATGCGGCGCTCGCCGCCGGTGCGGATGCACAGGTCGGGCTCGGGCAAGTCGCTCAACTGGGTGAAGGAGTGGACGAGGTCGATATCGATGGCTTCGGTGTCGAGGCCGCTGTCGCGAACCTGCTCGGCGATCAGGCGCATGGCGTTGGCGATGTCCCAGCGGCCGCCGTAATCCGCCGCCACGGTTACCCGGGTGCCGGTGTTGTTCCGCGTCAATTCCTCGACTTCGGCCATGCTGCCCTGGATATGCGCCGAGAACGACTCGCGGTTGCCGATGAAACTCAGGCGCACATTGGCCTTGTGGAACTGGTTCACCTCATCGCGCTGGAGCACCGACAGGAACAGCGCCATCAGTCCCTGGATCTCCTGGGCGGGGCGCATCCAGTTTTCGCTGCTGAAGGCGAACAGCGTCAGGCAGGGAATCTTGCGGCGCACGCAGGAGAAGGCGATTTCCCGGGCGGTTTCGGCGCCGTGGCGGTGGCCCGACTTCACCGGCAACCCCCTGCCCTTCGCCCAGCGGTTGTTGCCGTCCATGATGATGGCGATATGTTCGGGCAGGTATTTGGCTTGGCCGGATGTCATTTCTGCTAGCGCGCTGGGCCGGTGTGGTGCCGGGGTTTTGCCTTTGCTCTGACTGGCTCCGGGACTAGTTCATCGCCAGCAAGTCGGCTTCCTTGGCCTTGTGGGCGGATTCGACGGTTTGAATGTGTTTGTCGGTGAGCTTCTGCATCCGCTCTTCGGCGCGCCTGGCCTCGTCCTCGCTGATCTCCTTCTCCCGGGCGAGTTCCTTGAAATCGGAATTGGCGTCGCGGCGGATGTTGCGGATCGCCACCCGGGCGGATTCGGCCTCGCGGCTCGCCTGCTTGCCGTATTCGCGGCGGGTTTCCTCGGTCAGTGGCGGCATTGGCACGCGGATCGTGTCGCCGTTGTTGGATGGATTGAGGCCGAGGTCGGATTGGTGGATCGCCTTTTCGATATCGCCGATGATCGATTTTTCCCACGGCGAGATCAGCAGCGAGCGGCCCTCCTCCACATGGATGGCGGCCAACTGGCTGAGCGGGGTTTCGGTTCCGTAGTACGGCACCACCACCGCGTCGAGAATCGCCGGGTGCGCCCGCCCGGTGCGGATCCGCTTGAACGCGGTCTCCAGCGAGGCGATGCTTTTGCGCATCCGCTCCTCGGCGTCCCGCATGATTTCCTCGATCATCTATCGCCTCCGAATGGCTGGAACCGACTTGGAGCTAAAATAGCGCCAAAGTCAGGAAACCAAGGTTCCGTTGGGCTTGCCGAGCAGGTTGTCGCGCAGCGTGCCGGGCCGGGTCATGTCGAACACTCGGATGGGCATGCCGTGGTCCCGGGCCAGGCAGATCGCGGTGAGGTCCATCACGCGCAACTGTTTGGCAATCACCTCATCATAACCCAGGGCGTCGTATTTCACCGCCTCCGGGTCTTTTTCCGGGTCCGCCGAATAGACGCCATCGACCCGGGTGGCCTTGAAAATGATTTCGGCGCCGATCTCGACACCCCGCAAACACGCGGCCGAATCGGTGGTGAACAGCGGGTTGCCGGTGCCGCCGGAGAAAATGACGGCCTTGCCGTCCTCGAGGTGGCGCACCGCCGAATCGCGCTCGAACGGCTCGACCACGCTGGCGATTTCCCTCGCGGCGAGGACCCGCGCCGGAATGCCGGCGTCCTCGAAAGCGTCGCGCAGGGCGAGCGAATTCATGATCGTGGCGAGCATGCCCATGTGGTCGCCGGTGATGCGGTTGAAGCCGCTGGCGGCGCCGCGGATGCCGCGGAACAGATTGCCGGCGCCGATAACGATGCCGGTCTGCACGCCGAGGGCGATGACTTCGCCAACTTCCACCGCCAAGCGCCGCAATACTTCCGCGTCGATGCCGAATCCGGCGCCGCCGCTGAGTGATTCGCCGCTGAGCTTGAGCAGCACGCGGCGGTAGGATGCCTGGCCTTCTTTTCCGGTTGCGGGCATGGTTTCGCTCTCAATTCCCCGGAAACATTCCCGTTATGGAATCCTTCCGGCCACCTCCCTGTGCTGTGCTAGCAAGCTCCGGCTTGACCGGAGCTTGCCCGGCGGCAGTCAGCTTTGCCGCACTTGCGCGGCGACTTCGGCGGCGAAGTCTTCCTGCTTCTTTTCGATGCCCTCGCCCGCCTCGAAGCGCAGCATCCGCGCCACATCGGCGCCGGCGGCGCCGACGAGCTTGCCGACGGTGGTTTCGGGATTCTTGACGAAGGCCTGCTGCAACAGGCTGACTTCGGCGACGAATTTGCGCAGGCGGCCGGAGATCATCTTTTCGATAATGGCTTCGGGCTTGCCGCTGTCCCTGGCCTGGGCGGCGTAGATTTCGGATTCTTTGGCGAGCACGGCCGCCGGCACATCCTCGCCGCGCACCACGAGCGGGTTCATCGCCGCCACATGCATCGCCACATCCCGGGCGAGGTCCGCGTCGCCGCCGGTTAGGGCGACGAGCACGGCGATCTTGCGGTTGCCGTGAACGTAGGCGCCCACCCGCGCGCCTTCGAGATGCCCGATCCGGCGCAGATTGATGTTCTCGCCGATTTTCTGCACGAGTTTTCCGCGCTCGTCTTCGAGCCCGCCGGCGAGCAGCGCGCTCGCATCGAGGCTGGGCTCGGCGAATGCGGCGGCGAGGCAGCGTTCGGCGAAGGCGAGGAAGTTCTCGTCCTTGGCGACAAAATCGGTTTCGCAGTTGACCTCGATAAGCGCGCCGCGGCTGCCGTCATCGGCGGCCCGCGCCAGCACCACGCCCTGGGCGGCGATGCGCTCGGCCTTTTTTGCCGCCTTGAGGCCGCTGACCTTGCGCAGATGCTCGATCGCCCGGTCAAGATCGCCAGCGGTTTCCACCAGCGCCTTCTTGCAATCCATCATCCCCAGCCCAGTGCGCTCCCGCAGTTCCCGAACCATGCT
>JAPOTO010000217.1 GCA_026709135.1 Gammaproteobacteria bacterium
GGGCCTCCCGGCGCCGCGGAGGAAGCCGTTGAAAAATCGTTGGCCGGCAAGACCCGCGCCGAGGCGGGGATACAGCGCCTCAATGGACAGCCCGACAAAGACAACGAGTCCGGCGCAAATTTTGCCCGTGAGCGACCCGCGACTTACACGAAACACCCCAACGGCAAAGTGGCGGAGATCACGCAAGTCCTAACAGGAAAGAAAAATCATGATGGGACGGTTGAACTTCGCAGAGATTCCGTGGCCCGCGACAAGCCCGAACCGGGAAAGTCCCGGGGCATAGTGAACATACAGAAAACCCAAGCCAAAGCCCGCAAGATGATCAACACCGGCAAGGGCGGCATTCGCGTCCCGACCGGCAAGCAGCGCGAACCCCGCAAAACCGCCAAGGAACGCGCCGAGGAACAGGGCCAACTCATGCTCAAGCTGAGCGGCCTCGAAGACCACGGCAGCGCCATCAAAATGAACCTGCTGTCGAAGTCCGGGCTGAGCGAAAACCGGGTGATGCGCGATCTGAACATACTCGAATCGAGCGTTGGCGAAGCGGCCCACCATCTGCGGGCCGACGGATTGCTGCCCGCGCTTAATGCCCACTTCCAGCTTGACCGGCTCAAGGAGACTGATAAAAAGCAGGCCGACGGCTGCACCATCGCCGCGCTGCTGCTGATGAACGCCGCGATGCTGCACCAGCGAATCAGCAACGGCGGCTGGCTTTCCGGCATCAGCGACCTCGCGCTGATCAAGAACGAGGCCGATGTCGTGCGGAAGATGGCCCGCGAATGGGAGCGCATCATGCGCCACGACTTCCGCCCGGTGCTCGAACCCGCGTTGGAGGCCATCTACGCCGTTGAGACGACGGGCAAAACCGCCGGCTTGGAGCGCGCCCTGCATCATCTCGCCGCCGAAGCCGAGCGCATCGCCGAAACCTACGCCGACATGGGCGCCGACCACGCCGGGCCGCTGTTCAACCGCGTCATGGGCAACCAGGCGTCCGATGGCGCGTTCTTCACCCGGCCAGTCGCCGCCTCGCTCGCCGCGAGGCTGACCCTCGACGCCTGCGGCGGGCAGGACTGGTCGGACCCCGAAGTTTGGCGCCGACACAAGACAGTCGATCTGGCCTGCGGCAGCGGCACATTGCTGGCGGCCATGCTCACCGATATGAAGCGCCGGGCCAGCGAGCAAGGCGCGAACACCGAGAAGCTGGCCGAGCTGCAGAAACTCGCGGTCGAGGATGTCATCAAGGGGCTGGACATCAATCCGGTTTCATTGCAGCTAGCCGCATCGCAGTTGACC
The DNA here is from genome assembly GCA_026709135.1 of Gammaproteobacteria bacterium. Lineage (GTDB taxonomy): Bacteria > Pseudomonadota > Gammaproteobacteria > Pseudomonadales > Pseudohongiellaceae > UBA9145. Next base: position 1,294 of record JAPOTO010000217.1, read on the forward strand.
GCCGGCAACCAGCGCGTCAGCTACCGGCGAATGGGGCTGCATCTGATGCCCTATGGGCCGGACAAGCACGCGCCGGACCAAGTGCACGCCGGCACCCTCGAGCTATTGGGTCAGCGGGCCGTGGTGCAAAGACCGAACGAGTTGGATCTGGACGACGACGCCATCGATTCCCAAGCGACCTGGGAGGCGACGGACGACGCCGAACTCGAAGACGCCGTCGATGCCGTCAAGGACACCCGCATCGTCATCATGAACCCACCGTTCACCAACCGCGCCAATATGGGCGAGAAGTTCCCGCAGGAAACGCAGAAAACCCTGCGCACCCGCGCGGACGGGTTGGAGGAAAAACTTACGCAGGCCGACCCTGGCCTGGAAGGGTTCGCGGACAAGAACTCCATCGGACCGCTCTTCGTGGGTCTTGCCGACCACTGCGTAGAGCGGTCCGATGGCGTGCTCACGATGATCAACCCGACCATCGCGCTCACCACGCCCTCTGGCCAGCGCGAGCGGCTCGCCCTCGCGCAACGCTTCCACATCCACACCGTGCTGACCTCGCATCAGCCCGGGAACATCAATCTGAGCCAGCACACCGCCATCAACGAGAGCATCGTGGTGATGCGACGGCATGATGGCGACAAGCCGCCAACCCGCTTCATTAATCTCGACCGATTTCCAGCGGACGACGGCGAGGCCGCCGATTTTCATCAATGCCTGGAGAACTGCGAGCAAGGATTGATGGCAAACGGATGGGGGGAGGTTTCCCATTGGCCCGCTGAACACATTGAGGCTGGCGACTGGACCCCCGCGATCTGGCGCTCGCCAGCCTTAGCGAAGGCAGCTTGGGAGTTTGCGAACCATCCAAACCTACAACCCCTTGGGTCAATACCTGACTGCATCGCTCACGACGGCAGTCGAAGAGTGCGCGAGAACTTTGAGAAATCGAACCAGGACAACGAGGAAAGCATACCCATTCTGGAGTCGAAAGGCGCTGAGGGTCAAAAAACGATCCAATCCACACCGGATGGATATTGGGTTTTCAAGAAGGGGCGGGAACGACAGGCAAGACACTATCTTGAATGGTCGTCACACCTTCTGATAACCGCCGGTCAAGACAACAGCACAGCGCGTTTGACTGCGACCGCGAGCGAATCCAAATACCTTGGGCAGACATGGTTTTCCGTGGTTGGTCTGTCGCCTGCCGAGGCCAAGGCTATTGCTGTCTTTGCCAATTCGACGCCAGGACGACTTCAAATTATGCGAGACCCAGGCAAGAAACTGGAGTTCCCAAGCTACGCGCCACGCGCAACGAACAACCTCAGTGTGCCCGACATTCAGGACGAACGCATCTGTCGAACTTTAGCCGACTGCTGGGAGCGCACCAAAGACATGCTCGTCCCGCAATACCGCGATGGCGAATGCGAAGTGCGCCGCCTCTGGGATGAAGCCGTCGCCGAAGCCATGGGCTGGGACCCCGCCGAACTTACGCGCCTGCGCCTGCTGCTGCACAAAGAACCCCATGTGCGCGGCCTAGGCTACGGCCAATACGCCGACGAAGTGGAAATAGCACCCGCCGCCCGCCAACGCTTCACAGAACTCGCCGACCGCTGGGAAAAAGAAACTTGGTTTCTGTCCAGTTCCAGCCGTGCCGTCGAACATCCTGCCCACAAGGAGATTGTCAGCATGGGCGAGCCAGTGGTGCCCCTCATACTCGAACGAATGCGGGGGGAAAGGGGGCACTGGTATTTCGCCTTGCGCGCCATCACAGGCGCCAACCCTGTGAATGCAGCCGACAGAGGCAAGGTCGCGGTCATGGAGCAGGCTTGGCTGCGATGGGGCGAAATCAATGGATACGTCTGACTTCAGGCGAACGCTTATAGAGCTATTTCCTAGACTGTCTGTTGAAACCGCCAAAATTGTTGCTCCAACATCAAAATAGTACAACTGCGTCGCGTATGCCGCCGGCGATGTGGGCCAGTGGTGGGGCACTGAGGTGGCAGGCGACTACTGGCCTGATCATGCTTCGCGCACACGCCGCTTGGAGAGCCTCATCGAGGTCTTCACCAGCTTGGGATTTCAACGATGCCAAGACAGCAGCCTTGAAAGCGGCTACGAAAAGGTGGTTTTGTATGAAGAACAAGGCGAGTGGACCCACGCGGCCCGGCAGACTTCCACCGGACGGTGGCGCAGCAAACTGGGCGAGGGCCCACTCATCGAACACCTCAGCCCGGAATCACTTTCCGGTGGGGCGTACGGCGAGCCAACCGTGTACATGCGAAGGCCCGCGCCGTTGACGGCGGGCGCGATGACCGATTAGAAAGAGCGGGTACAGGATGACGCGTCTTGAATTTTGCACTGAGGGAGCGTGGCGGTGAGCGGAAGGGGCCCGGCGCTAGCCGGGAAGGAATCCGATTACCGCCAGCAAGCGACCGGTGCCAGAACGAAGAGATTCTGCGTTTCCGCTTTCGCCGCGCGCAAAATGAGGGAGAAAACGGAATGATTATGAAAAAGACCGCCACAACCATTCTCGCGCTGCTGCTTGCCTGGCAGCCGGTTTTTGCCCAAGCCCAGACCCAGGCCATCATCCGCTATGACAGCATCCACCATCCGGTGGTGGCCGCGGGTGGGATGGTGGTCAGCCAGAATGAGGCCGCGAGCGAGGTTGGCAGGCGGATTCTGCTTGCTGGCGGCAATGCCGTCGATGCCGCCGTGGCCATGGGTTTCGCCCTCGCGGTGACTTTGCCCCGGGCGGGGAATCTCGGCGGCAGCGGATTCATGCTCGTCCACATGGCGGATGCCGGCGGCCCGGACGAAGTGGTGGCGCTCGATTTCCGTTCGGCGGCGCCGCTGGCGGCGCGAAGCGCGGACTTTATCGACGAAAATGGCGCGATCCGCTACGAAGAATTGACCTACGGCCCCCGCGCCGCCGGCGTTCCCGGCACCGTGGCCGGGCTTGAAGAAGCTTGGCGGCGCTTTGGCTCGCTGCCTTGGGAGGATGTGCTCGCGCCGGCGATAGCGCTGGCGGAGGATGGCATCGCAGTCAGCGGCGACTTGGCGTATGCGCTGGCGGAGGCGCTCACCGTCATGGCGGCGTACCCGAGCAGCATGGCGGCCTACGCCAAGCCCGACGGTTCGGCCTATGCCGCGGGCGAGATGCTGGTCCAGCCCGATCTGGCTTGGTCCTTGCGGCAGATCGGCGAGCATGGCGCGAATGCCTTCTACCGTGGCGCCATCGCCGAGAAGTTCCACGGCTACATGGCGCAGAACGGCGGCCTGATCAGCGCCGAAGACTTGGCCAATTACCGCGTGCGCGAGCGCCAAGCCATCGCCACGGACTACCGTGGCCACCGCGTCGTCACCATGCCGCCGAGCAGCGGCGGCGGGCTCGCGCTGCTGCAAATGCTCAATGTGCTCGGCCACTTCGATATGGCGGGCCTGCCCCAGGGCTCGGCGGCGAGCCTGCATCTGCTTGCCGAAACGATGAAGCAGGCCAACGCCAACCGCCGCCAAGGCATCGGCGACACCGATTTTGTGGAGGTGCCCATCGCCGGATTCCTCAGCGCGGAAATCGCCGCGGAAATGGCGCAGCGGATCGATCCAGAACGCGCAAGACCGGTGGCTGAAATCGTGCCGCTGGACGCTTTCGGCTACCAATCCGCCGGCCCGCCCGGCGGCAACGCCAACGCAGCCGGTTTCGACGCGATCCGGGCCACCCCCCGCGCGGCCGCCGGCAACACAGCATTCCCGGCTCGGGGTGCGGCCGCGGCAAGTTCGGATGGGATCGCCGGCATCGCGGCCGCCCCATCTGCGAATTGGGTCGAGGAAGGCCCCGACACAACACATCTGTCGGTGGTCGACGGCGCAGGAAATGCTGTTTCGCTGACCTACACCCTCGGCTATTCCTTTGGTTCCGCCTTTGTCGTCCCCGGCACCGGCATCATCCTCGACAATCAGATGCGCAACTTCTCGATCCGCAGCCCGGACACCCACGCCAACCGCATCGAGCCCGGCAAGCGCGTCATATCGACGATGACGCCGACGATGGTTTTCGACGAAGACGACGAGATATTCCTAGTCACCGGAACCCCCGGCGGCAGCCGCATCCACAACGTCATTCTGCAAGTCATCGTCAACACCGTGGACCACGGCATGAACATCGCCGAAGCCACCAACGCCCCGCGCATCTACCAAGCCTGGCGGGAACCCGAACTCGGCGTCGAACGCGGCGCCGCCGCCGACAGCCTGCGCCTGCTCGAAGCCATGGGCCACGAAATCGAAATCCAGCCCACCATGGGCAGCACCCAGTCGATCCTGCTGCGCGACGGCCTGCTCCACGGCGCCGCCGACCCCCGCCGCCCCGGCGCCGCGGCATTGGGAATCGACTGACCGGGGGGCGAATCCGATGCGAATCAAAATCAAACCGATCATGCTTGCGGCCGCCGCCTGCCTGAGCCTGAATGCCGTGAATGCGGGCGCGCAACCGCTAAAGACCACACTCGACAATCCGGCCCCCGAGCGCGTGCTCTTCATCGGCAACAGCTACTTCTATTACAACGACAGCCTGCACAACCATGTTTCGCGCCTGCTGGCTTCGCTCGACCCCGAACTCGGCGAGCGCATCGAATTCAAGTCGGCGACCATCGGCGGCGCGGCGCTGAACCATCATCCCCTCGACAGCCATCTCGCGCCGGGGAGGCTCGGCATCGACGAGCCATTCGAACTCGTCATCCTGCAAGGTGGCAGCGCGGAGCCGCTCAGCGAGCGGCGGCGCGCGGAGTTTGCGCGAACCGCCGCCGGGTTCAGCCGCGGGATCAGCGCCGCCGGCGCCGAAACCGCGCTCTACATGACCCATGCTTATCAGCCGCCGCATCCCAGTTTCGATCCGGGCATGATCGAATCCATCGAATCGCTGTACGTCGAAACCGCCAATGAGATCGGCGCCCTCGCAATTCCGGTGGGGCTTGCCTTCGAGGAAGCCTACCGGCGCCGGCCGGAAATGGCGCTGCACAAATCATTCGACGGCAGCCATCCCGACCTGCTTGGCACCTATCTCGCCGCCTGCGTCATCGCGGCAAGCGTGTGGGGCCTGTCGCCCGTGGGCAGCGACTACGATTATTTCGGCGCCATCAACCGCGACGACGCCCGCTTCCTGCAGCAGGTGGCCGAGGAAGTGGTTGCCGAGTTTCAGCGCCGCCAATCGCAGCAACCGCGGGGCGCGTCTGAATCGAATGGGAATGGCTCGCCCTCGCCCGTTGCGGCTGAACTGGATGGCGCGGCGATCATCGAGCTGGCCCATGAGGCCGCCGGTGGCGAGACCTTCACGCGGCCCGGCACGCTGTTTCTCTCGGGCCGCAACATCATTTACGACGAGGGCGGCGGCAGCCGGATCTGGGACCGCTACGCCATGTGGCGGGTGTTCGCCGATGAAAAAGCCGACGCCCACGCCGCCAACGGCAAGGTGCGGATCGAAGCCTGGAGCGGCGGCGAACTCGCGATGTTGCTGAGCTTCGACGGCCGGGCGACCTATGACCAGTCCGGCCGCATGGCGGATCAATCCGCCAACGCGATGTGGAGCAACAGCTTCGGCTTCGGCGCAATCCGCAACGCCCTCGATGCGGGCTGGACGCAAGAGCGCCGGGCCGACCGCGCCATCGACGGCAAGCCCGCATACTTGATCGAACTCACCGACCCAAGCGGCGGCAGGACCCTGTTCGGCATCGACCAGGCCACGTTCGACATTCTCTATGTCGGCTTCAACACCCCCCGCGGCTGGCACGAGCGGCGCTATTCCGGCTATTTCTCCAAACCCGGCATCAACTGGCGCCAAGCGGGCCGCGTCCGCCTGTTCTACAACGGCGTAAAGTCGAACGAGGCAATCTGGACCGATTTCCAGATTGGCGAACCCTTCGGGGACGCGGTTTTCGTTATCGACGCAACCCCCGGGGCGCCGACCTTTTAGCGGCCGCAGTCAGTACTGCCTACTGCATCGGCGAGTAGTCGGTTGCCACCATGTACCAGTTTTCGATGCCGGCGAGGATTGGGCCGTTGGCGTTGGAGGCTTCGGCGACTTCCAACCATTCCGGGTCTTGGGCGAACGCCGGCCAGGAAGCGGCGGCGGCTTCCTCGCTGTCGTGGGCGATGATGTAGATCAGGGTGTCGTCGCGCTCTTCCTCGCTGGTGGGCGTCCAGTAGCCGATGTTCTCCATGCCATGCTTCTCGAACAGGCGCAAGGTGTGGTCGCGGAAGCGCGCGTTGAGGTTGTCCAGATTGCCCTCGGTGGACTTGTAGATGCGCAGCTCATACACCTTCTGATCCTGGGCGGAAGTGGTGATGAACAGGCCCGCGCCGAGTCCGACCACCAGCGAAAGCAGGGAAGCCCCCGCGATTTTCAGATAATTGCTCACGTTTTTCTCCTAGGTTGTCCGCCGGTAATGCGCTGTTGCCCATTTCCAGCGGCTGGGTTGGATAGGCTCAGTGAGTATAGCAAAGGCAAGGGTTTTCCGAGGAGATGCTGCGGCTTCGAATCGTCGCCGTCTGGCGGGCTGTGTGCGGCGGACGCCGTGAATACATCCATGTAGGCTCCGGGCTCGGCTTCCTGCCTCGCACGCCCGCCGCACACAGCCCGCCAGACGGCGACTTGCTTTGTGCAGACCTGTAGCGATGTCATTCCGCGCGAAGTCGTGGAATCTCGATGGGAATGCTGTGTTGTCGAATTCCCGCCGCGGTAGCGGTTCGCCTTGACTCTAGTAGTGCAGTAAAATCGCCCCGTCCGCAATCGGAAGCCGCCGGAAGAAATGGAAAACCTATTTAGTCAGGGATTGCCGCTCGCGCTGTTCGGCATCGGCGTGGTTTTTATTTTTCTCTGCCTGCTGATCCTCGCCACCCGGGCCATGTCGGCGCTGGCGGCGCGGTTCGCCCCGGCAGCCGGCACCGCCCCCGCGGAAACCAGCCCAAGCCATTTGCCGCCGGCGCAGATGGCCGCCATCATCGCCGCCATAACCCTGCACCGCGCCCGCCGCGGGGCAGCGGCTTGAGCACCGCCTAACGGAATCCATCATGACCGAAGCCAACCAGGCCCTGGGCATCACCGAAGTCGTGCTCAGGGACGCCCACCAATCCCTCATCGCCACCCGCATGCGCATCGAGGACATGCTGCCCATCGCCGACAAGCTCGACCAAGTTGGCTTCTGGGCCGTCGAATCCTGGGGCGGCGCCACCTTCGACGCCTGCATCCGCTATCTCGGCGAGGACCCCTGGGAGCGCATCCGCCGCTTCAAGGCCGCGATGCCCAACACCCGCCAGCAGATGCTGTTCCGCAGCCAGACGATCCTCGGCTACCGCCACTACGCCGACGACGTCGTGCGCAAGTTCGTCGAGCGCGCCGCGGTCAACGGCGTTGACGTGTTCCGCGTGTTCGACGCCCTCAACGACATGCGCAATCTCGAAACCGCCATCAGCGCGGTGCGCGAGCAGGGCAGGCACGCCCAGGGCGCCATGGCCTACACCACCAGCCCAGTCCACACCTTGGAAACCTGGCTCGAAATGGCCCGCAGCGTCGAGGCCATGGGCGCGGACTCGCTCTGCATCAAGGACATGGCCGGGCTGCTCGAGCCCTACACCGCCTTCGAACTCGTCACCCGGCTGAAGCAAACCGTCGGCATCCCCATCCACATCCAGTGCCATGCGACTACCGGGCTGTCGACCGCGACGTACCTCAAGGTCATCGAGGCGGGAATCGACAACATCGACACCGCGATCTCGTCGATGAGCCTCACCTATGGCCATTCGCCCACCGAGACCATGGTGTCGATGCTCGAAGGCACGCCCCGCTTTCCCGGCCTCGACCTCAAGCTGCTCGAGGAGATCGCCGCCTACTTCCGCGAGGCGCGCAAGAAATACGAAGCCTTCGAGGGCTCGCTGAAAGGCGTCGATTCGCGCATTCTCGTCTCCCAGGTGCCGGGCGGCATGCTTTCCAACCTCGAAAACCAGTTGCGCGAGCAGAACGCCCTCGACCGCCTCGACGAAGTGCTCGAGGAAATCCCCCAGGTGCGCGCCGATCTCGGCTTCCCCCCGCTGGTTACGCCGGTCTCCCAGATCGTCGTGACCCAGGCGGTGTTCAATGTGCTCAGCGGCGAGCGCTACAGCAATATCGCCAAGGAAACCGCCGGGGTGCTGCGGGGCGAATACGGCGCCACGCCGGTTCCGGTCAACCTCGACCTGCAGGCCCGGGTGCTCGATGGCGACGAGCCGATCCGCTGCCGTCCGGCGGACTTGCTCAAGCCAGAATTCGACAAGCAGCGCGACGAGCTGCGCGGCATCGCCAAACGCGACGGTTTTGTCCTTTCGCACGAGGTTGACGACACCCTCACCTTCGCCCTGTTCCCCCAGGCTGGGCTGCGCTTCCTGAAGAATCGCCACAATCCGGCGATTTTCGAGCCGCCGCCGAAAGCCGTCTCCGCCAGCCCTCCAGCCACCGAGACCGACGGTGTGTACACGGTGGAGGTCGCGGGGCAGCAATTTGTCGTCAAGGTTGCCGAGGGCGAGCGGATTGGCGCGGTCATGCCCGCAGCGGCTGCGGCGCCAGCGCCGGTCCATGGCGCTGGCGGAAAAGAGCGGCAGGTGGCCGCGCCGCTCGCGGGAACCGTGGTGCGCGTCATGGTGGGTGTCGGCGAGCGCGTGGAAACCGGCGATGTGCTTGTCATTCTCGAGGCGATGAAGATGGAAGCCGAAGTCCACGCCCCCGCCGCGGGAACGGTGGCGGCGGTCCGCGCCCGCGGCGGCGACAGCGTCCAGCTCGGCCAGGTCCTGCTGCTGCTGCGGGAGTAAATCGGCAATTCGCATTTCGAGCGCTGAAGGTATGCCACAATTCAAGTTGGGCGTGACAGCCGTCGGAAACAGGTGCGGGTGATGGAGCAATGGCACGCCTTGTGGCAGGGTACTGGACTCGTTCAGTTCGAATGGCAGCAGGCGGTGATGCTGCTGATCTGCCTTGGCCTTCTCTATCTGGCGATCCACCGCAAGTTCGAGCCCCTGCTGCTGCTGCCAATCGCCTTTGGTGGGCTGCTTGCCAACATCCCCGGTGTTGAAATCGCCACCGGCGACGGCATTCTGCGGCAGCTTTACGAAATCGGCCTGGCGACTTCCATCTTTCCGCTGTTGATCTTCATGGGCGTCGGGGCGCTGACCGATTTCGGCCCCCTGCTCGCCAATCCCCGCACGATGCTGCTTGGCGCGGCGGCGCAAGTCGGCATTTTCGCCACCCTGCTCGGCGCGCTGCTGCTTTCCGACCTCGGCCTGTTCGACTTCAGTCTGCAACAGGCCGCGGCCATCGCCATCATCGGCGGCGCCGACGGGCCGACCTCGCTGTATCTCGCCAGTGTGCTCGCCCCGGAGTTGCTCGGCGCCATCGCCATCGCCGCCTACTCCTACATGGCCCTCGTGCCGTTGATTCAGCCGCCGGTCGCCTTGGCGCTGACCACGGCGAAGGAAAGGCGCATCCGCATGAGCGGCCAGCGCGAGGTGCGGCGCATCGAGAAAATCCTCTTCCCCCTGCTGCTGCTCATGCTCACCGCCCTGCTCGTGCCCGCGGCGGCGCCACTGCTCGGCATGTTCTGCTTCGGCAATCTGATGCGCGAATCCGGGGTCGTCAAACGGCTGACCGACACCGCGCAGAATTCCCTCGTCAACATCGTCACCATCCTGCTCGGCCTCGCTGTCGGCTCGCGCCTGGCGGCGGACCAGTTCCTCGTTCCCGCGACCCTCGGCATCCTGCTGCTCGGCCTGTTCGCCTTCGCCGCCGGCACCGCCGCCGGCGTGCTCATGGCCAAACTGATGAACCGCCTGTCGCGAAACCCCATCAACCCCCTGATCGGCGCCGCCGGCGTGTCCGCGGTCCCCATGGCGGCGCGCACCGTCCACCGCCTCGGCAAACAGGCCGACCCGGAAAACTTCCTCCTCATGCACGCCATGGGCCCCAACGTCGCCGGCGTAATCGGCTCAGCCATAGCCGCCGGCATCCTCATCCGCTTGGCGGGGTAGCCGTGAGCCCGCCGCCGTCCGCATCGCCCCGTTTCGTGATACCATCGGCCAAAGCGCAATAATTTGTTCACGATCATGCACTTGCGAATCTTTTCGAGCATTTCAGCACACGGTGTCTGGATGCTCGCTGGCGAGGAGGAGATGTTTCTTTCCTATGAGCATTTCCCATGGTTCAAAGATGTTGCCGTGGGGAACATTCTCAACGTGCAAGAACCCACCCCCGGCCATTTTCACTGGCCAGATCTCGATGTGGATCTCGGTGTGGAAACCATTCGCCATCCTGATCGTTTCCCTCTAAGAGCGCTGCATAATACATAGCAAGGATGTGATTCTGCGCGCAGCGAAGCGAATTGATTCTGGGCCTTGGGAAGTTGCAACCGATGACGACAGCGGAATCTTTGGCGGAGCTGATCGGGAATGGTGAGAACTCCGGTGTGGAGTTCAAGCGCGATGATTTGCGCCCGGAACAACTTGCCAAGGAAGTCGTGGCGCTGGCGAATTTCCGCGGGGGGCGAATTCTGCTCGGCGTGGAGGACGATGGCACAGTCAGCGGGATTCAGCGCGACGATCTTGAACACTGGGTGATGGACACGGTGTTTGGCCGCTATGTCCACCCGGCAATCATTCCGTTTTACGAGGAAGTGCGGCTCAATGCGCAACACAGGATTGCCGTCGTTTCAGTGAGCCAGGGCGTAGCCAAGCCCTATGTCGTGCGCGACCGCGGCAGGGAAGATGTCTATATCCGTATCGGCAGCACTTCCCGCCTGGCAACCCGGGAGCAGCAGGCGCGGCTGTATTCCCTTGGCGGCATGTTGCACTCGGAGAAGCTGCCGGTTTCAGGAAGTGGATTGTCTGACCTGAGCTTGGACAGATTGAAGCACCATCTGTCGAAAATCATGGTTGACGCCGAGTTGCCGCTGCTTGATGAGCAGTGGGAAAGCCGGCTTTGCAATTTGGGTTTTATGACCGAACGCGAAGCTGGGCGTCCGGTTTGCACTGTCGCCGGCTTGGTGCTTTTTGGCCAATCTCCGCGGCGATTGCTCCAACAGGCGGGTATTCGCTGGATGGCATTCGAGGGAAGAGAGAAAAGTTACAAAGCCCTTGATGATCGGCTGATTGACGGACCATTGATTCCGCAGCTCGATCCAGCCGGCGGAAAGATTACCGAAAGCGGGTTGATCGAACGGCTTGTCGCGGCGATGCGACCGTTCATTTCCGAGGAATTGGACGAGTTGAACGATTCATTCCAACGTCAGCGCAAGTGGTCGTACCCACTCGATGCGGTCAGGGAGGCGCTCATCAACGCGCTGGCGCACCGCGACTGGACCCGGACCGAAGAAATCGAAATCGTCCGCTACGCCGACCGCCTCGAAGTGCTCAGCCCCGGCGCGCTGCAAAATTCCATGACAGTGGAAAAGATGATCGCCGGCCAGCGCTCCCCCCGCAACACGCTCATAGTCGAAGCTCTCCGCGATTACGGCTACGTCGATGCCAGGGGAATGGGAGTCCGCAACAAAATCATTCCCCTGCTGAAACAACAAAATGGAACAACGCCAGAATTCGAGGCCACCGAAGACTACCTGAAAGTCACAATGTCCGGCGGATGAGTTGAGCCAGATCTGGCACTGTCTCGCCCCATCAATCCTCGAACAGGCTTTGGTTCATGGTTTGGGCGGGGGCGGGGCCGCTGGTGGTGCCTATGGCGCGGGCGGGGACGCCGACTACGGTGGTGTGGGGCGGGACATCCTCGAGGACGACGCTGCCGGCGCCGATCTTGGCGCCTTCGCCGACGGTGATGTTGCCGAGCACCTTGGCGCCGGCGGAGACGAGGACGCCGGAGCGGATCTTGGGGTGGCGGTCGCCCTTTTCGTTGCCGGTGCCGCCGAGGGTGACCTGCTGGAGGATGGAAACATTGTCCTCGATCACCGTCGTCTCGCCGACGACGATGCCAGTGGCGTGGTCGAACAGGATGCCCCGGCCGATGACGCAGGCCGGGTGGATGTCAACGCCGAAGACTTCGGAATTGCGGCTCTGGATGAACAGGGCGAGGTCGGTGCGGCCGCGCCGCCAAAGGAAATGGGCGAGGCGGTGGACCTGGATCGAATGGAAGCCTTTCAAGTTGAGAATCACCGGCAGGCAGGTCGTGACCGCCGGGTCGCGCTCGTAGACCGCGAGGATGTCGCTGGCGGCGCAGTCGATGATTTCACTCGATTCGGCATAGGCCTCCTCGAACAATTCCCGCACCGTCACCACCGGCATCACATCGTCGGAAAGCTTGTTGGCGAGGATGAACGACAGCGAGGAGGCGAGGCCGCGGTGTTTCAGCACGCAGGTGTAGACATAGCTCGCAAGCAGCGGCTCCTTGCGCACGACCGCCTCGGCTTCCGCCCGCAGCCGGTGCCAGATTTCACTGGTCATGGAATACCCCCGCCGCTTGCCCAAGGCGCGAATCAGAGGCGCACAATTATAGGTGCTCGCGGTGGCGATTCAATGAATCCGCGCCGTGCCACGCCACAACCACGTCATTCCTTAATCGGTTTTCCGATCAGCCCTTACCTCAAGAGTGCCGAGCAATCTGGGAACATCGCAAGGCTGGCCACGTCAGCCGTTCTTGTCGAAGCCACAAAGCCAAAAGGGCTGCGGGTGGAAGTGTAGTACC
>JAPOTO010000201.1:0-1874 GCA_026709135.1 Gammaproteobacteria bacterium
GGGCCGGTTTGGAGGATGATGTATTGTCTGCCCTCGTGGGTCCAGGTGCTCATGCCGTAGCGGCTGCGTTCGGGGGCTTCGGCTTCGGCGAGTTTTTGGCCGGTGGCTTTGTCGATGGCGTAGAGCATGACTTGGTTTGCGCTGTTGACGTCGGTGTAGATCAGCATGTTGGGTGTGATTGTCATCGGCACGAGGTTGCCGGAGCCGGTGTTGCCGGTGTCGATGCCTTCGAGGGCCGGGTTGTTGGCGACGCGGCCCGGGGTTTCGCCGGCGGGGATCATCCAGGCGTGTTCGCCGGTGTTCATGTCGATGGCGGTGATGCGGCTGTAGGGCGGCTTGTACAGCGGGATGTTGGCCGGATGCCGCGGGGCGCCGGCGCCGGGGCCGTCGGCGTATCGGGCGAAGGTTGTGCCGGTGGGCTCTTCGTATTGCAGGTCGGCCTCTTCGCCGGGGACGAGCTGCACGGGGGTGCAGTCCTTTTGCGAGGAGACGTAGAGGTAGCCGGTTGCCGGGTCCGCCACCGAGGGCGCGGTGATGTTGGCGCCGCCGCCGCCACCCGGGCAGATCAGCGAGGCGCGCTTGCCGAGTGGATTGTCGCGGTGGATGGGCGGATTGAACAGCGGCCCCATCTCATAGTCGGCCATGGCCGCGATGGCCTGCTGGCGCAGTTCCGGGGTGAAATCAACGAGATCGTCGATGGCGACGCCCTGCATTTCGAACGGCGCCGGCCGGGTCGGGAAGGGCTGGGTTGGCGACAGCGCTTCGCCGGGGATGATTGAGGCGGGCACTTCGCGCTCTTCCATCGGCCAGATCGGCTCGCCGGTGAGGCGGTTGAAGGCGTAGACGAAACTCTGCTTGGTGACCTGCATCACCGCCGGAACCGGCTGGCCGTCGACATTCAGGTCGAGCAGCACCGGCGCCTGGGGATTGTCGTAGTTCCAGATGTCGTGCTTGACGGTCTGGAAATGCCATTCCCGCTCGCCGGTGCCGGCGTTGAGGGCGATCAGGCTGGTGCCGAAGAGATTGTCGCCGGGGCGGAAGCCGCCGTAGTAGTCGATGGTGGCGCCATTGGTGGGGATGTAGACGATGTTCGCCTCCACATCGGCGGAGATTGGTGCCCAGGAGGACACGTCGCCGGTCCACTGCCAGGCGTCGTTTTCCCAGGTTTCGTGGCCGTATTCGCCGGGGCGGGGGATGACGTTGAACTTCCACTTGAAATCGCCGGTGGTCTTGTCGTAGCCGAGGATGTCGCCGGGGATGTTCTCTATGCGGGCTTGGTTGTAGCCCTGCTCGGCGGAATTGCCCACCACCACGGTGTCGTTGACGACGATGGGCGGCGAGGATGAGGTGATGTAGCCGGTTTCGAGTGGAATGCCTTCATAGGGGTCGTAGGGGTGGCCGAGGTCGGCGAGCATGTCCACCACGCCGGTCTCCGGAAAGCCGTCCACCGGCACCTGGCCGCCAAAGCCCGGCAGCGGCGCGCCGGTTTCAGCGTCGAGCGCGACGAGGAAGAAGCCCGGGGTGGCGACATAGATCACGCCGCGGCCGTCGACTTCATCGTAGGCGACGCCTTTGCCGTAGTCGGCGCGCATCGAGTATTCCCATCGGCGGGTGTTGGGCAGGCGGTAGCTCCACAGGGTTTCGCCGCTGGCCGGGTCGATGGCGACGATGTGGCGCCGGTAGCCGGCGAGGGTGAACAGTTTGCCGTCGATATAGCTCGGTGTGGCGCGCCCGCTCACCGCGCCCATGCTGGCGCCGTCCCAGACCCAGGCGACTTCGAGCTGGTCGAAGTTGTCGGCGGTGATCTGGGTCGATTCGGAGTAGCGGGTCTGGGCGAAGTCGTTGCCCAGGGTGAACCACTCCACTGTTTCTTG
>JAPOTO010000201.1:2039-13938 GCA_026709135.1 Gammaproteobacteria bacterium
AATAGAGGGGCAGGCTAACCCAACATTTCGGTTAAGTCGAGATACAAAATGTGACTATCTCGTTCGGTGAAACAATTTGTTTTGAGTAGCTGCGCATCGCTGCCACCGGTTCCCGGTGTCTGGTGGACGCCGTGAATCCGGACCGGCCACCAAGCATAGCTTGGTGGCGTTTCGGCTGCGCGCGAAGCAGTGCTTCGCAAACGCTTGCCTGCACCCTTGGAGGCTCTGCTTCGACATCCCTGTCTCAGAAGCCACCAGACACCGAGAACCGGCGGCAGCTTACGGAGCCCCGCCGCGCTCCCTCAGTGCCAGACGATGGCATGGTTATTTTCATCCACCGCTGTACGACATTCTGAAACCGGCTTTATCCAGGTTCTTGCGCAGGGATTGGGTTTGCAAGGCGGTAAGTGGGACAAGGGGAGGGCGGGGGGCTGCCCAGGTCGGGTCGCCGGTGGCGGTGGCGATGGCGGCTTTTACCGTGGCGACCATGGGGGTGGATTCGAAGCACTCGCGGATGCGGGTCAACTCCGCCTGGCGGTCTTCGGCGCCGGGCTCTTTCCAGTTGGCGCAGAGCGAGGCGATGGCGGCGGGGTTGATGTTGGCGGTGGCGGAGATGCAGCCGGCGCCGCCGGCGCGCATGGTTTGCAGCAGGAAGCGCTCGGAGCCGCAAAACACGCGGAAATCGGGCCAGCCGCCATTGATGAAAGCGGCGGTTTGTTCCCATTCGCCCGAGCTGTCCTTGATGCCGGCGATGGTTCCGGGATAGGCCGCAACGAGGCGGTCGATGACAGCGGGCGGCCAGGGCGTTTGCGACATGGCGGGGAAGTGGTAGAGGTAGATCTGCAGGTTTGCCTCGCCCACGCGCTCGATGACTTCGGCGGTGTGGCCGAACAGCCCGTCTTCGCTGAGGTTCTTGTAGTAGAAGGGCGGCAGCATGAGCACCCGGGGGCAGCCGCAAGCCACCGCCCGCGCGGTGAGTTCCGCGGTTTCGCTCAGGGAGCACAGCCCGGTGCCGGGCATGAGGTGGTCCGGGTCGGCGCCGGAGTCGAGCAAATGCTCGAGCAGCTGCGATTTCTCCGCCAGCGACAGCGAGTTCGCCTCGCTCGTGGTGCCGAACACGGCGAGTTTCACGCCTTGGCCGAGCAGCCAGTGGCAGAAATCGGTGAAGCGTTTCGCGTCGGGTTTCCAGTCTTCATCAAAGGGCGTGGCGACGGGGGCCAGCGCCCCGTCCAGTCGGGCAAGGCTCATGGTTTTGGGTTTCCTGTGTTTTTGCGCGCCAGCACGCTGCAGAGAATCATCGGCCAGATGCCGGCGTGGATCATCACATCGGCAAGGTTGAAGATGTAGTTCCACCCGGGAATGTGCTGAAGGTTGATATAGTCGATCACGGCGCCGTGAATGACGCGGTCGAGCACGTTGCTGAGCCCGCCGCCGGCGATGAAGCCGAAACAGCCGTATTCGAAGCGGGAGACGCCGGAGCCGAACCACAGCCAGGCGCCGATGCCGGCGAGTAGGCCGAGGCTGAGCGCGCCGAACAGCCAGCCCTGGCCCTGCAGCAGGCCGAAGATGCCGCCGTAATTGCGGATATGGGTCAGATGGATGAAGCCATTGAGTTCGAGCGTGGTGTGGAGCGGGATGTGCTGATTGATCCACCAGCCAGCGAACTGGGAGCAGGCCAGCACCAGCAACGCGACCAAGCCGAAAATCAGGAAGTTCGCGGACCTTGCCCCGGTGGCTTCAGACAACTTGCGCCCCTTTGACTTGCTCGAAGGGCTGGTCGGCGTATTGCAGGATTTCGCCGCTGCCGTCGCCCCGCAGCCGCACGATGCTCAGCGCGCAGTTGGGCAGGGGATGCCAGGCCCAGAGGTCGCGCATGGGCAGGCCTTCGACGAAGCACAAAACCGACTTGATCAGGGCGCCGTGGCTGACCACGGCGACGCGCTGGCCGGAATGCCGCCGCAGGATGTCGCGGATAGCGCGCATCGCCCGCTCCTGCATCTGATAGAAAGTCTCCGCGCCTTCGACTTCAAACAGGTGCGGCATATGCCAGAAATGATGCTGGGATTCCGGGTCCTCCGCGGCGATTTCGGCGTGCAGGCGGCCCTCCCAGTGGCCGAGGGCGATCTCCCGCAGCGCGTCGACAAAGACCAGTTCTTGGTGGCGGTCGGGGAAGGCGAGCCAGGCGGTTTCCTTGGTGCGCAGCGAACTGCTGCAATAGATGGCGTCGTAGCGCGTGTCTGCCAGGCGCTTGCCGAGTTCCGCGGCCTGCCGGTTGCCGGTTTCATTGAGGCCGACCTCGGCCTGGCCCTGAACGCGCCGGTCCCGGTTCCACTGGGTTTCGCCGTGGCGGATCAGATGCAGTTCCATGAATTCGCCTCAACAACTCGTCTTGAGCACTGGTCTTAATCCGGGGTGCCAGCCAGCGTGCGGCGCACCGCGTCGCTCCAGCCCGCGGTTTTCCGCTCCCGCCAGGCCTGGCCGCGCTGGGGATGGAAGCCCCGGTCGAGCCGCCACAGCCCGGCGAGCGCGTCGAGCGAGGAAAACACGCCGGCCCGCAGGCCAGCCACGCAGGCCGCGCCGAGGGCGGTGGTTTCGGTGACAACGGGCCGATGCACCTCGCAGTCGAGGATATCGGCGAGATTTTGCAGCAGAAAGTCATTGGCAACCATGCCGCCATCGACCCGCAGCCGATTCAGCCCGACGCCATCAGCGGCGATGGCGTCGGTGAGGTCCCGGGTCTGGTGGCAGACCGAAAGCAGGGCGGCGCTGGCGATTTCCGGGATGCCGGTGTCCCGGGTCATGCCGAAGATCGCGCCCCTGGCGTCCGGGTCCCAGTGTGGCGCGCCGAGGCCGGTGAAGGCGGGCACCAGATACACCGCGGAATCCTCGGCACATTGCTTTGCCAATGCTTCGGATTCGGCGGATTCGCGGATCAAGCCCAGCTTGTCCCGCAGCCACTGCATGGTGGCGCCGGCCATGAAGATGCTGCCTTCGACGGCGTAGCTGGTTTTGCCTTCGAGCCGGTAGGCGATGGTGGTGAGCAGGCGGTTGCGCGAATACAGGGGCTGGTCGCCGGTGTGCATCAACAGGAAGCAGCCGGTGCCATAGGTGCTTTTCGCCGCGCCGGCCTCGAAGCAGCACTGGCCGAAGGCGGCGGCCTGCTGGTCGCCGAGCACGCCGGTGATGGGCACCGCGGCGCCGAGGTGTTCCGCCCCGGCTGTGCCGAAATCGGCGGCGCTGTCGCACACTTCGGGCAGTATCCGCCGGGGAATATCGAACAGCTCGAGCAGGTCCGGGTCCCAGTCCTGGGTTTCGATGTTGAACAGCATCGTGCGCGAGGCGTTGCTCGCGTCGGTGCGGTGGGCGCGGCCGCCGGTGAGCCGCCACAGCAGGAAGCTGTCGATGGTGCCAGCGGCGAGTTCGTCTTTTTCGGCGCGCTCCCGCAGGCCCGGAACCTCGTTCAGCAGCCATTGCAGCTTGGTCGCCGAGAAGTAGGGGTCGAGCAGCAGGCCGGTTTTGCGCTGCAATCCGGCCTCGTCAACTCCCCGTTCTTTCAACTTGCGGCAGTGCTCGGCGGTGCGGCGGTCCTGCCAGACGATGGCCCGGTGGACGGGTTCGCCGCTGGCCCGGTCCCAGACCACCGTGGTCTCGCGCTGATTGGTGATGCCGATGCAGGCGAGCCGCCCGGCGCCGATGCCCGCGTCGCGAAGCGCCCCGCGGCAGCTCGAAAGCGTGGTTTGCCAGATTTCCCCGGCATCGTGTTCGACCCAGCCATCCTTGGGGAAGTACTGCGTGAACTCCCGCTGCGCCAGACCCCGCAACGCGCCGCTTGCATCGAACACGAGCGCGCGGCTTGAAGAGGTGCCCTGGTCGATAGCGAGGATGAAGGTTTCCAATGGCTGAGTTACCTGTCTCTGAACTGGAATGGCGGGTGGATGTCCCGTGCTGGTCGAACCGCAGGCGTAAAGATAAATGAAAAACGCCCCGGGCGCATTTGTGACCCGCCCCGCAAACCATAGGACACCCATGCAGCAAACCATGGAAACCATGGGACACCCATGCTGATCGAGATGGGTGTCCCGCATTGATGTCGCAGACCCCCGCCCCGCCCGATCCGCCCTGAACAAAGCCCAGCGGCGACGGATCGAATCCACCGGGAATCGATGGGTGTCCTGTGTTGATGATGGGTGTCCTGTGTTGATGAATGGAGTAACATCGGGGTACTCGCAATATCACGGTTCCGACATGGCGTATTCATTGATTGGCAAGGACTTCACGCCCCCGGACGTGCGCGCCAAGGTCACCGGCGGCGCCAAGTACGCCGAGGATTTCACGGTTGAAGGCATGGTCTACGCCCGCTTGCTGACCAGCCCCGCGCCTCATGCCAGGATCAGGAATCTCGACGTTTCCAGGGCGCTCGAACTGCCCGGTGTCGTCGGCGTGATGACCGCCGACGATGTGCCGCAAGCCCCATTCCCGCAATCATCCCTGCTCACCAACGAGCCGCTGTTCGTGGGCGATCCGATTCTCGCGGTGGCCGCCGTCGATGAACGCACCGCCGAGGACGCCATCGCCCGCATCGACTTCGACATCGAGCGGCTGCCTTTCGTCACCGACCCGCTCGACAGCCTGCGCCCCGGCGGCCCCAGTGCCCGCGACGGCGGCAATGTGGGCAATTTGGTCATGCGCGAAGAAAGGCTCGACCTGCGCTGGAGCGAAGAGACTTTCCGCGATCTCGACCAGGGCCGGCTTCCCCAGGGCGAACCCGCGCGGGAATGGGCCTTCGGCGATGTCGAAGCGGGCTTCGCCGCCGCCGATCACATTGTCGATGAGAGTTTCGTCAACGCCAGCCATTCCCATCATTCGATGGAGCCGCGTTCGGCGCTGTCGTATTGGGAAAACGGCAAGTGCTTCGTGTATGCCTCGTGCCAGAGCGGCACCTTCCCGCTGCCGATGCTCGCCGGGCTGATCGGCATCGGGCCGGAAGACATCGTTTTCATCGCTGAATTTTGCGGCGGTGGCTTCGGCTCCAAGGGCGCCGCCTATCCCGCCATGGCGTTGCCCGCGCATTTTTCGCGCAAGCTCAACCGTCCGGTCATGCTGCGCATCTCCCGCGAGGAGGAGTATTTCCTCGGCTCGGCCCGCCACGGCTTCCAGGGCCGGGTCAAAATGGGCTTCCGCAACGACGGCCGCCTGCTCGCGGCGGACCTATATGTGATTCAGGACAATGGCGCCTACGGCGGTTTTGTCGACTGGCTCGCCGCCGCGGATTCCTTTTCGCTGATCTACCAGCCCGGGGCCATGCGCTTCCGCGGCGTTCCCGTGCTGACCAACACCGTGGCCAAGGGCGCCCAGCGCGGGCCGGGCCAGAACCAGATCCACGCGGTGGTGGAGCCGATGTTCGACCGGGCCGCGCGGGAACTCGGCCTCGACCCGCTCGCCATCCGCCAGATCAACGCCCCCGGCGCCGATTCGCGCTACGGCCCGAACCGCGGCGCGATGACCTCGGCCTTCATCGGGGAAGCTCTCGCCCGCGGCGCCGAGCGCTTCGACTGGGCTGGCCGCCGCGCCCGCAGCGGCCGGCGCGATGGCGGCAAGGTGATCGGCGTTGGTGTCGGCCAGGCCTATCATTCAGCCGGCAGCAGCGGCTTCGACGGCCTCGTGCGGATCACCCCCGACGGCAAACTGCACATCCACACCGGTGTTGGCAATCTTGGCACCTATTCGCATTCGTCAACCTCCCGGGTCGCCGCGGAAGTGCTCAAGCACAGTTGGGAAAACACCATCATTCAGCGCGGCGACACCCGCAAGCACCTGCCCTGGAACAACGGCCAGTTCGGCAGCAACACCTCCTTCACGATGACCCGGACGAACTACGTCGCCGCCGTTGACGCGCTGGAAAAACTGCTCGAAATCGCCGCCATCGAACTCGGCGGCGCCACCGAAGACTACGATATCGGCGGCGAAAGGGTGTTCCTGCGGGAAGACCCGTCGCGCTTCATCACCTATGCCGACGCCGCGGCCAGGGCGATCGAACTCGGCGGCCGCTACAGCGGGCAAATCGCCCCGGAAGACATCAATCCCATCACCAGCCGCTCCGTCGCCGCGCTTGCGGGAACCGGCCTGATTGGTGTGGCCAGGGACAATCTCGAACGGGAAGGCACGCCACCGGGCCTTGCCGTCGGCTTCATCGAGATCGAACTCGACACCGAAACTGGCAAGTACGAGATTCTCGACTATCTCGGCGTTGCCGACTGCGGCACCGTGCTGCACCCGCGGGGCCTGGAAATCCAAACCAAGAGCGCCGCGGTGATGGGCTTTGGCATGGCGGGCTTCGAGCGCCACGCCTACGACCCGCAGAACGGCCTGCCCGCCGCCACGAGCCTGTGGCAGGCCAAGATACCCACATATCTCGATGTGCCCTCGCCAATGGACTATGACGCCGTGGGCAAGGCGGACCCGCAGAATCCAGTCGGTGCCCGGGGCATCGGCGAGCCGATCCAGGGCTGCGCTTCGGCGGCGCTGCTTTGCGCCATCGCCGACGCCCTCGGCGGCCACCCGTTCAACCGGGTGCCGGTAACCGCCGACATGATCGTCAACGCGGCGGCGGGTCTCGCGCCGCCCAACGCGCCCCTGCGCGCGAACACAACCTGACAACTTGACAGCCACCGGCGCGGGGATCATTCCGACGCAAGCGACAAGATCAACGGGAGGGCCCATGGCCGCCAATCAAGGCACGACGATTCAGGAAGCGGAATCGCACCGCGAGCAGAACATGCGCACCGTCGCCTTGACGGCGCTGGCGGGAACGAGCATCGAATGGTATGACTTTTTCCTCTACGCCGCCGCCGCCGCGCTGGTGTTCCCGGCGGCCTTCTTCCCGGACAGCTCGCCCACCGTCGGCCTGATCCTCTCCTTCGGCACCTTCGCTTTCGGCTTTATCGCCCGCCCGCTCGGCGGCATCCTGTTCGGCCATTTCGGCGACCGCATCGGCCGCAAGCGCACCCTGGTCATCGCCTTGATGCTGATGGGCGTCGCCTCGACCCTGATCGGCCTGCTGCCGACCTACGCCACCATCGGCATCGCGGCGCCGATCATCCTGACCCTGCTGCGTTTCTGCCAGGGCCTCGCCATCGGCGGCCAATGGGGCGGCGCCATGCTGCTCGTGACCGAAAGCGCCCCCGCCAACGAGCGCGGCTGGTACGGCGCCTACGCCCAGGCCGGCGCGCCGGTGGGGGTGATTCTCGCCAACTTGGCGCTGATCGGCACCAGCGCCCTGGTGTCGGAGGAGTTTTTCCAGACCTGGGGTTGGCGCATTCCCTTCATCGCCAGCGTGGCGTTGATCGGCATCAGCATGTTCGTCCAATTGAAACTCGAGGACACCGTGGCCTTCCGCGAACTCGAAATGGTGCGCGACGCCCACAAGGACGACGACGCCGGGGCGCCGCCCGCTCGCCGCTCGCCGGTGCTTGAGGCTCTGGCCAAGTATCCGAAAACGATTTCGCTGGCGGCGGGGGCCTTTCTCTCGATTCAAGTCTCGTTCTACATCCTCATCGCCTGGATTCTGGCCTATGGCAGCCAGGGCGTCGCCGGCATGAGCCGCGACCAGATGCTCAGCGCGGTATTGATCGCCTCGGCGGTGCAAATTCCCTTCCAGTTCTGGGCTTCGGGCTATTCGGACCGCCACGGCCGCCGTGGCATATTCATGCTTGGGGCCTTGCTCACGGGGCTGTGGGGATTCGCCCTGTTTCCGCTCGTTGACACCGGCAGCTTCTGGCTCGTGGTGCTTGGCGTGGCTGGCGGGCTGTGTTTCCTCGGCATGATGTACGGCCCCCAGGCGGCGTTCTACACCGAGCTGTTCAGCACCGAAGTGCGCTACTCCGGGGCCTCGCTGGGCTACCAGATCGGCGCGATTCTCGGCGGCGCCTTCGCCCCGATGATCGCCACCTTCCTGTGGACCGAGCTTTCGATCATCTGGGTTTCGGCATACATCGCGCTCGCCTCGGTGATCGCCCTGCTGTGCGTGCGGGCGCTCGGCGAAACCTCCGGCGACAGCCTGCATGACGTTCACGGGGCCGACAGATAGACTGCCGCCATGGGAATCCAGGACTGCCACAATCCCGCCGATTTTCGTGAACTGGCCAAGAAGCGGCTGCCGGCGCCGCTGTTCCATTACATCGACGGCGGCGCCGACGACGAGATCACCCTGCGCCGCAACACCAGCGCCTTCGACCGGGTCAGGCTGATTCCCGACGCCTTGGCGGACTTGTCGAACCTCGATCTCTCGGTCAACGTGCTCGGCGCCGATCTCGACTGGCCGGTGTTCTGCTCGCCCACGGCGATGTCGCGGCTGTTCCACCACCACGGCGAGAACGCCGTCTGCCGCATGGCCCACAAGCACGGCACCGCGTACAGCCTGTCCACCATCGCCACCACGAGCATCGAGGAAATCGGCGCCCTGACGCCGGGGCCGAAGTGCTTCCAACTTTACATCCACAAGGACCGGGAGATGAGCTGGGATTTCATCGAGCGCTGCAAGGCGGCGAATTTCACTTCGATCTGCCTCACCGTCGACACCTTGGTGGCGGGCAACCGGGAACGCGACCTGCGCACGGGCATGGTGACCCCGCCACGCTTCAACCTCAATAGCCTGCTCAGCTTCTGCCTGCATCCGCACTGGAGCCTCAACTACCTCGTGTCGCGGAAGTTCGAACTCGCCAATGTGGCCGGGCGTGTCGAGGCGGGCACCAGCAAGCTGATTTCGGTTATCGACTACATCAACAGCCAGTTCGACCGCTCGATCACTTGGAAGGACGCCGGGGAGGCGATCGAGCGCTGGGGCGGGCCCTTCGCGATCAAGGGGGTGATGTCGGTGGACGACGCCCGGCGGGCCGCCGATGTCGGCGCCAGCGCGATCATGATTTCCAACCACGGCGGCCGCCAACTCGACGGCTCCACCGCGCCCTTCGATCAACTCGGCGCCATCGTCGATGCCGTGGGCGACCGAGTCGAGGTAATTCTCGACGGCGGCGTGCGCCGCGGCACCCACGTGCTCAAAGCCCTCGCCATGGGCGCCAAAGCCTGCATGATCGGCCGCGGCTACCTCTACGCGCTCGCCGCTGGCGGCGAACCCGCGGTGGACCGCGCCCTGGGCAAACTGCGCGAAGAAATCGAGCGCGACATGATCCTGATGGGCTGCGACTCAGTCAAACGCCTCAACCGCTCAAGGCTGCATTTCGATTAGGCTCGCGCCGATCACCTTTCTTTCTCGCATTCCCGTCCCCGCGAGCCGCGCCCGAACGAAGTCGCTGCGGCACTGACATGGGTATCTTATTGTGAGGTAGAATGCGCGGCGCGAAAACAAGGGGGCGGCGATGTTTGATCTGGAAGGGCTTGAGCAGGCGCGGGGCGTGGTGGCGAGGCATATGCCGCCAACGCCACAGTACCGCTGGCCCGGGCTTTGTTCGCTGGCGGGCTGCGAAGTCTGGCTGAAGCACGAAAACCACACGCCGATTGGCGCCTTCAAGGTCCGCGGCGGCCTCGTGCTGATGGATGAATTGCAAAACGGTCCCGGCCTGCCGCGCAAGCTCGTCACCGCCACGCGGGGCAACCACGGCCAGAGCATCCCCTTCGCCGCCTGCCGGCTTGGCGTGCCGGTAACCGTCTATGTTCCCCGGGGCAACAGCGTCGAAAAGAACGCGGCGATGATCGGCTGGGGCGCCGAGCTTATAGAGTTTGGCGACGATTTCGAAGAATCCCGGCTTGAAGCGGTCCGCGTCGCTGAAGACGAGGGGGCGATGGCCGTGCCTCCCTTTAACCACGCCATCGTTTGCGGCGTGGCAACCTACGCGATCGAGCTGTTCGACGCGGTATCCGATCTCGATGCGGTTTATGTGCCCATCGGCATGGGCTCGGGTATTTGCGGAATGATCCATACCCGGGATTTGCTCGGCCTCAAGACCGAAATCGTCGGCGTGGTTGCCGAAAATGCCGCCGCCATGGCGCGCAGCGTCGAGGCTGGCAAAGTCGTGGCCACCGAGACCGCCAACACCTTCGCCGACGGCATGGCCTGCCGGGTGCCGATGGAGGAGCCACTCGCCATCGTCGCCAAGGGCGCGGCGCGAGTCGTGGAAGTTGGCGAGGCGGAAATCGCCGAGTCGATGCGGATGCTGTACCGCAACACCCACAATGTCGCCGAAGGCGCCGGCGCGGCCGCGTTCGCCGCGCTGATGCGCGAGCGCGACCGCAACCACGGCCGCAAGGTGGCTGCCGTTCTCACCGGCGGCAATGTCGATGCGGAAGTGTTCCGGCGGGTTCTGGACGGAAATCCGTAAAGCCGTCAAAAAGCCCCGCCAAATCTCCCCTCACATCGGCTGGGACATGACCATGGCGTGTTCCATGTCCATGGCCGAGCGGCTGCGGTTGCGCTCGGACTGCATCAACTCGCCCACCGCGGGGCCGCCCTGGTTGTAGATGCCGCCGCGCAGGGCGAAGAGCAGGTAGCTCATGCTGTCGTTGAGGTTGTCGGTTTTGTTGGTGAACTCGGCGGTGAAGGATTCGATCAATTCGGCCCGGTTGTCGAGGTTGGGGTAGGCCATGATGTCGGCGACGATGGTTTCGAGCACGTTCAGGTTGTCGATGATGATCGCGGCCTCCATCGACTGGCTGTAGAGATTGGGCGCGATGGCCGGCGCCATGGGCAATTCCACTGGGGCGGGGAACATGGTCATGCCGCCGGCCGAGCCCATCTTGTTCCAGAAGCGCTCAAGGGCGGTATCGACACCGCCGCCGACATTGCTGTCCACATGCTCGAGCACCACGGCTTCGAGCGCGGCGAGTTCAAGCCACTGATTCGACCAGAGCAAGCCCCGCAGCAGCGGGAATCCGGTCTGGAAGGCGCCCGCCTGGTCGTGGGTCAGCAGCAGGCCGACATTCTTGGGCGAGCTCGCCACCGAGTGGATGTCGTCGGCCATGTAGTTGGCGATGGCGTCCGCGACCGCCGCCTGTTTGTCGCCGATTGAATCGTCGAGGTAAATGTCGAGGAGCAGCCGCTCGAAGCGCCGGCCGCGCTCGATGATCGCCGCGGTGCGGCGGTCCAGCGAAGCGCTGCCGCGGAACGCCGCCGCCGCGGTTTCCGGGTCGTGTTGCCGCCGCAACTGCTCCCGCAGGGTGGCCCGGGCGGCGGCTTCGCGCTCGCCAAAGGGATTGTCCATATCCATGTTCATTTCAGCGGGGCTGTGGCCGCCCATGGCCATCATTTCGCGCATGGTCATGTTGGCCAGCATTTCCAGGTGCATGGCGAGTTCCATCCGGGCCGCCATGGTTTCCGGGCTGGAATTGATTTCGGCGATGGCGTCGAAAGCGCCGGCCTGGGTGATGGTGAAAGCGTCGAGCAGACCGGCGAGCTCGGGATGCGCGTTGCGCGCCACATCATCCACTTGGGCGGTTTGGGCATGCGCGGCGCCGGCGCAGCCAAGGGCGGCGACCAGGGCGCCAGCCAAGGCGCCGGCGCGGACGGGAATGTTCGCGGCTTTCGACCAGAATTTTCGCTTGCCAGTCATGATGGATTCCCCATGCTCATGTATCGCCATGCTCTTGAGCTCACAAGTATATGCGCGTCAGCGCTGGAACAGATAGGAGAACTTGACGAAGAACTGGTCGCCGTCGCGCCGCAGGTCGGTGGCGCTGACGAGTTCGCGCTCGCCCTCGTATTCGACGATCTCGAAGTTGCTGCTGTTGGAGTTGTAGCCGGCGTAGAACGCCGACCAGGGGTTGATCACGTAGCGCAACAGCACGTCGAAGTTGAGGTTCTTCTCGTCTTCGAGGCGGGTCAGCGGCCCGCCCCGGGTCTCCTCGTACTGGGTGATGAAGCGCAGCGACCACTCGCGGGTGAACTGGT
>JAPOTO010000159.1:0-4695 GCA_026709135.1 Gammaproteobacteria bacterium
AGCATCCGCAATCAGACAGCCACCATGAATTCGCCCACCCACGACCGCACATCCGACAGCCTGGTTACGCCGGACGACATCGCCGCCGCCGCCCGGCGCCTCCGCGGCGTCGCCGCGCGCACCCCGTTGCTGCGCAGCCCGGCACTCGACCAGATGCTCGGCGCCACCATCCTCGTCAAGGCCGAATGCCTGCAGCACATCGGCGCTTTCAAGTTCCGCGGCGCCTACAACTTCCTCAGCCAATTGTCCCCCGCCCAGCGCGAACGCGGCGTGGTCGCCTATTCCTCCGGCAATCACGCCCAGGGCGTGGCCTATGCCGCCCATTTGCTCGGCTTCGCCGCCACCATCGTCATGCCGGTCGACGCCCCCGCCGTCAAACGCGATGGCGCCCGGCGCTGGGGCGCGAAGATCTGTCCCTATGACCGGGCCAGCGAATCCCGCAAACAGATCGCCGAAGACATCGCCCGCGAAACCGGCGCAAGCCTGGCGCGCCCATTCGACGACCCGGCGATCATCGCTGGCCAAGGCACCGTGGGGCTGGAAATCGCCGAACAACTGAAGGAGCACGGCCTCCGCGCCGACTATCTGCTCGCACCCTGCGGCGGCGGCGGACTCCTCGCCGGCGTCGCCACCGCCATGGGCGCGCTGTGCCCGCAAACCGCGATTTATGGCGTCGAACCCGAACATTACGACGACCACCGCCGCTCCCTGCGAGCCGGTCGCCGCGTGCGACTCGACAACCCGCCGCCCACCCGCTGCGACGCCCTCGCCGCATCGACTCCGGGAGAAATCACCTGGCCCATCAACCAGTCCAGGGCGGCCGGATTCCTCACCGCGGGCGAGGAGGAAACCGCCGAGGCCATCCGCGTCGCCTTCCACAGCCTCAAACTCGTGCTCGAACCCGGCGGCGCCGTCGCCCTCGCCGCGGCCCTGGGCGAAAAACTCCCAATCCGCGGCAAAACCATCGCCCTCATCGCCTCCGGCGGCAATATCGACCCACAGCTCTTCACCCAACTGCTGCGGGAAACCCCGGCCTGAAGGCGCCCGCCGCAACCGCCGCTCCGCCAACGGCGGGAAGTGGATCAAAACGAACACTTTTCCGGTGCGGAGCAGGCGTTTGCCCCGATGCGGGGGCTTGGCGGATAATCGACTGTTTGATTTTCCGCGGTCCAGAGCATGGATTCCATCGTCGTCAAGGGTGCCCGCACCCACAATCTGAAGAATATCGACCTGACGATTCCCCGGGACAAGCTCGTGGTCATCACCGGCCTGTCCGGTTCGGGCAAATCCTCGCTGGCTTTCGACACCTTGTACGCCGAGGGGCAGCGGCGCTATGTCGAATCGCTTTCGACCTATGCGCGGCAATTCCTGTCGATGATGGAAAAGCCCGATGTCGATCACATCGACGGGCTTTCGCCGGCAATCTCCATCGAGCAGAAATCGACTTCCCACAACCCGCGCTCGACCGTGGGCACGATCACCGAGATTTACGACTATCTGCGGCTGTTGTTCGCCCGGGCCGGCGAACCCTTTTGCCCCGAGCACCGGGTCAAGCTCGAAGCCCAGACCGTCAGCCAAATGGTCGATCAGGTGCTCGCCCTGCCGGAAGGCAGCCGGGTGATGGTGCTCGCGCCGGTGGTGCGCGAGCGCAAGGGCGAGCACGTTCACGTGTTCAATGAATTGCGCACCGGCGGCTTCATCCGCGCAAGGGTCGATGGCCTCGTCTGCGAGATCGACTATCCGCCGGAACTCGACAAGAACAAGAAGCACACCATCGAAGTCGTCGTCGACCGGCTGCGGGTGCGGGGTGAGCAGGCCCAGCGGCTCGCGGAGAGTTTTGAAACCGCGCTGGCGCTCTCCGGCGGCCTGGCGATGGTCGCCAATCTCGATGCGGAAGAGCAACAACAAGAGCAAGAGGACCTGCTGTTTTCCGCCCTGTTCGCCTGCCCCCACTGCGGCCACAGCATCGGCGAGCTCGAACCGCGGCTGTTTTCCTTCAACAACCCCGCCGGCGCCTGCCCGGCCTGCGATGGCCTCGGCGTGCGCGAGTTTTTCGATGAAACACGGGTCGTCACCGACCCCGACCGCAGCCTCGCCGAGGGCGCGATCCGCGGCTGGGAACCGCGCAACCTCTGGTACTACTCGAAGCTCGAAGCCCTCGCCAAGCACTACGGATTCAGTCTCAACACCCCCTTCAAGCAACTCGACCGCGACTGCCGCAAAGTCATCCTGCATGGCAGCGGCGGCGAGGCGATCAGCTTCCGCTATGTCGGCAGCCGCGGCATGAGCATCAACCGCAGGCAGCCCTTCGAGGGTGTCATGCCCCACATCAAGCGCCGCTACAACGAAACCGATTCCGAGCGTGTGCGCAGCGAGCTCGCGCGTTATCTGAGTTTTCGGGTCTGCCCCGACTGCGATGGCACGCGCCTGAAGCAGGACGCCCGCAACGTCTTCATCGAAGGCCGCAACCTGCCGGAAATCACCGACATGACCGTGGCCCGCGCGGCGCGCTATTTCGACGAGCTCGACCTCGAGGGCAAGCAGGCGCGCATCGCCGAGAAAGTGCTCAAGGAGTTGCAGCAGCGGCTCAAGTTCCTTGTCGATGTGGGATTGAACTATCTGACCTTGAACCGCAGCGCCGAGACGCTGTCCGGCGGCGAGGCCCAGCGCATCCGTCTCGCCAGCCAGATCGGCGCCGGCCTCGTCGGCGTCATGTACATCCTCGACGAGCCCTCAATCGGCCTGCACCAGCGCGACAACGGCCGCCTGCTCAACACCCTTCTGCGCCTGCGCGACCTCGGCAACACCGTGCTCGTGGTTGAGCACGACGAGGAGGCGATCCGCAGCGCCGACCACATCATCGACATCGGCCCCGGCGCCGGGGTTCACGGCGGCGAAATCGTGGCCCAGGGCAAAGCGCGGGCGATTGAACGCTGCCCGGCGTCGATCACCGGCAAGTACCTGGCCGGCAAGGAGGAAATCGCCGTTCCGGCGGGCAGGACGCGGCGCGACCCGAAGCGGCAGCTCGTCATCAAGGGCGCCCGGGGCAACAATCTGCGCAAGATCGACGCGGCCTTTCCCATCGGCCTGTTCACCTGCGTCACCGGGGTTTCCGGCTCCGGCAAATCGACCCTGGTCAACCACACGCTGTATCCGCTCGCCGCCACCAGGCTCAACAAGGCCCAGTCGCATTCAGCGGCGGCGCACGAGGCGGTGGAAGGCCTGCAATGGCTCGACAAGGTGGTGGATATCGACCAAAGCCCCATCGGCCGCACGCCGCGCTCGAATCCAGCAACCTACACCGGCGTCTTCACTCCGGTGCGCGACCTGTTCGCTGCCACCCAGGAGGCGCGCAGCCGGGGCTACAAGCCGGGGCGCTTCAGCTTCAATGTCAAGGGAGGCCGCTGCGAGGCCTGCCAGGGCGACGGCGTGATCAAGGTGGAAATGCACTTCCTCCCCGATGTCTACGTCACCTGCGACGTCTGCCAAGGCAAGCGCTACAACCGCGAAACCCTCGAGGTTAAATACAAGGGCAAGGACATCCACGAGGTGCTCGACATGACGGTTGAGGAGGCGCGGGTGTTCTTCGACGCCATTCCGGTTATCGCCAACAAGCTGCAAACCCTCGTCGATGTCGGCCTTTCCTACATCCGCCTCGGCCAGGCGGCGACGACCCTGTCCGGCGGCGAGGCCCAGCGGGTGAAGCTGTCGCGCGAGCTCTCCAAGCGCGACACCGGCAGCACGCTCTACATCCTCGACGAACCCACCACCGGCCTGCACTTCCACGACATCCGCCAGTTGCTCAAGGTGCTCCACCGCCTGCGCGACCACGGCAACACCGTCATCGTCGTCGAGCACAACCTAGACGTAATCAAAACCGCCGACTGGCTCATCGACCTAGGCCCCGAAGGCGGAAGCGGCGGCGGCACCATAGTAACCACCGGCACCCCGGAGCAGGTGGCGGAGGTCCCGGAGTCGCACACGGGAACATTTTTGCGGAATGTGCTGCCGTGCTGATCAAAATCACATCCAAGCGCCAGGTTACGTTTCCCGCCAAAGTGCTGGACGATATGGGCGTGGAGCCGGGTGATCAACTTGAGCTGACCAAAGTGCCCGCCAGACGGCGACGACTCGAAGCCATCTGCCCGGCGAGGGAGCGGGCACCGTACATCGAAATGAGAATTGCTGTGCAGGGTTTTCTTGCGGTCACGCAAAAAGTCGTATAGATTGGAATGTGAATCCAATCTATACGAGAAATTCGCCATGGGCGCGAAATACAGACGAACGCTTGAGGGCGCGGTCAGGCGTGCGAGTGGCGGTTTTCCCGTCCTGCTGGTAACCGGTCCGCGGCAGGTGGGGAAGACCACCCTGCTTGAGATGTGCGCCGAGGCCGGCAGGCGCCATGTCACGCTTGACGACCTTGATGCGCGCTCCCTCGCTCGCAACGACCCGGGGCTGTTCATCCAGACCTACCAGCCGCCGGTCATGATAGACGAGGTGCAGTACGCGCCCGAACTGTTCAGCTACCTGAAGATCGTGGCCGACCGCGAGAAAAAGAACGGTTTGTTTTGGCTGACCGGTTCGCAAAAATTCCATCTGATGCGCGGCATCACCGAAAGTCTTGCCGGCCGTGTCGCCATAATCGATCTTTTGGGTCTCTCGCAAGCGGAGCTTGAAGGGCGTGGCGGCGCATCC
>JAPOTO010000159.1:4932-13855 GCA_026709135.1 Gammaproteobacteria bacterium
GCCGCGGCGGCCAGGACCGGCCAGTTGCTCAACTACGCGAAACTCGCCGGGGATGTCGGCATCGACAGCAAAACCGCCAAATCATGGCTCTCCGTGCTGGAGACTTCAGGGCTCATTTACCTGCTCAAGCCCTTTTTCCGCAATGTCACGAAACGCCTTGTCAAAGCTCCCAAGCTGTATTTTCTGGACACCGGCCTCGCCGCCCATCTATGCAAATGGCCGACCCCCGCCGCCCTCGAAGCCGGCGCCATGTCGGGGGCGATGCTCGAAACCCACTTGTTTGGCGAAATCCTCAAGAGCTATTGGCACAATGGCGAGGAGCCGCATTTTTACTACTATCGGGATGCCGACCAGCGGGAAGTCGATCTCGTTATCGAAACTGGCGAGGCCTTTTATCCCGTTGAATTCAAGAAAACGGCCACTCCATCGAAAACGGCTTCCAGGCATTTCCGCCTGCTGGAAAAGCTCGGCAAGCCAGTCGGCCACGGCGCGGTCCTGTGCTTTGTGGATAGGGACATCCCGCTTTCAGCAAGCGTTGCCGCCGTACCCATTGCCTATCTCTGATTGCGCGTGTCGAACCGCGAGCAGGTTGCGTTCATTTGCGCCGAAGGCTGCGGCGACGAGGTGGATGGGTTCGCCGCGGCTGCGGTATTTTTCGGCGTAGCCGCGTTCGCGCATCTGGCTGATCGCCCGGTTGAGGGTGGATTCGGTCGTTGCGCCGTTCTCGACCATCTTGAATTCGAGCACGAAGACCTGGCCATCCTGGAACACCACCATGTCGGCCCTGCCATGGCTTGACGCGTCCTCGACCGCGAGGTCGGCGCCGACGGCGCGGAAGCACAGGTAAAGCATGCTCGCGTAATGCGCCTCGAAGCGGTCGATGGGGCTGCTGTCGCACCACTGGTGCGGGACGCCGGCCAGATACGATTTCAGCCTTTCACCGAAACCTGCAAAATCGTTTGCCGCCAGCAGTTCGAGCAAGGCGTTGCCGGAGCGGATCACCTCCACCTGATCCTGGCCGGCGTGGGCGAGCAGGCCCTTGCTGAAACTCAGCCGCACTTCCAGATTGGGGAAGGCCAGCGCGAACAGCCGCGCCGCGCCGATCCGCTCCTCCCGGGCGATGGTCAGATAGCCAGCTTGGAACATCAGCGCCCGCAGGTCGATGTCGGACACATCGAAACTGGAAAGCAGCTTCGAGTCCGCCGCGAGCCGCTCAAGCTCCATTGGATTTCGCCGCTCCCGCACGATTTGGCGGTACAGCATCTTCGGCGTGCCGGTCTCGAACCAGTGCGGTTCGAACTCGCGGCTGCGGAACAGCAGCAGGATGTCGTAGGGGTTGTAGAGCTTTTCTTCGCCGCGCCAATGGTAGCCGTTGTACCAGTGGCGAATCTCGTCCCGGTCGAGGCCATCGAGTTCGGCTGCGAACACGGCGTCAAGGTCCCGGTCGGTATAGCCGCAGATCGTGGCGAAGGCGGGGTCCAGGCTGATGTTTTCCAGATTGTTCAGGCCCGAGAACAGGCTCACCCGGGTGAACATGCTGATCCCGGTGACGAAGACGAAGCGGACCAGGCGGGCGCAGTCCTTGATGACGCCGTAGAAGCCCCGCAGGTATTCGCGGTTGGCTTCGGCGATCTCCGGTTTGTCGAGCGCGTCGAGAATCGGCTTGTCGTATTCGTCGACAAGCACCACGACCCGCCTGCCGGTTTTGCCATGCAGCCGGTCGAGCAGGTCCCGGAGTCTCGCGGGCCCCGACATGGCTTTGTCCGGCGGCGCCAGACCGGCATTGCGCTCGATGATCCCGAGTTGGGCGAGAACATCGGTTTCCAAGTCGTCCGATTCGATGTTTTTGCCGCCGAAGCTGAGATGGACGATGGGATGCTTGTTGGTCCAGTCCCACTTGCCGTGGATGGCGAGCCCCCGGAACAGCGGCTCATTGCCGGCGAACAATTCGCGCAGCGTGTCGAGCAGCAGGCTTTTGCCGAAACGGCGGGGGCGCGAGAGGAAATAATGCCGCCCCTGGCGCACGAGTTGGTGGATCAGGGGCGTCTTGTCCACATAATAGCAACCCGATTCCCGCAGAGTCTGGAAATCCTGGATGCCGATTGGGAGCCGGGGGCGGGGCATGATTTGGGCGCGGAATCTCTCCGGTGTGTCACCTCGGTCGATTAAATGCCTGGGAGAAGAACAGGCTGTTCATGAACAGCTTGTTGGTGCCGAAAAAATAGGCGCGGAAATTGGGGTTGTCGGCGAAGGCGATGACGCTGCCGGCGCCGTGGCGCTCGGCGATGGCCATGGCCTTGCCGGCGAGCGCGGCCTGGCTTTCGGCCGAGGCGAAACCCGCCAGCAGGGGGTTTTCCGGGATTCGGATCAGGCTGGCCCAGGGGTTTTCCGGCGGCTCGAAGGCGATCCGCGTGTTGCGGTGGCTGGCGATTTCGCGGTTGTGGATGCCGAAACCGATGGGGTGGGTGTTGTCGAGGTCGCCGAGCATGATGGCGCCGCCGATGATGGCCTGGGCCTCGATGTCGTCCTTGTCGGCGTAGTCGAAGCGTTCGGTCGCGGTGGCAGCAGTATCCGCTCCCATCCCGGCTTCGATCTCAACCTCGACCTCGGCCATTGAATCGGATGCATCCGCCATGGCTTGCCGATTGAGGATGTTGTCAACCGCCCAGCGCGCGCCTTGGCGAATTCCGACGATTGTGCCTCCCCGCCGGACCCAGCGGTCGATTTCGTCCAAATCCCCGGACAAATCGCCGTGACTGCCGCCGACGAGCACCATATGGCTGTAGTCACCCAAATCGGCGCCGCCAAGATGCCGTTTCTCGATCATGTGAACCGGCATGTTCATGCGCGCGTCGAGCTGGTGCCAGACTTCGCCGGCGTCGTAGGCCTCGATGCCTTCGCCCACCAGCAGAAGCACTTTCGGCTGGGGGATGCTGGCGAAGCTGGGGCTGCCGAGGTCCATGCCGGCGACCGGGGTGTGGGCGCTGTCCACGGCGTGGACGGTGATGCCGTCTTCCGCGGCGATCCGGCGCATCAGCTCGTGGATTTCGGCATCGTCGAGATCGCCGCCCTCCCAGCCCAGCGGAACGAGAATCGCGCCCTGCTCAAGGTTGACGGCTTCCCCGCCGCTGCTGGTGGCGGTGAACGGCTTGGTCGCCACCTTGGGCCGCAGGCCGGCGTCGAGCAGCCGGTACAGCGCCCGGGGCGCATAGTAGTTCGACCAGGAGAAAAGGTAGCCGAAGCGGGCCTCGGCGGGTTCTGGCGCGATTGGAAATTCGGCGCGGACTTCCTCGCCGATGACATCGCCGCGAATATCCCCCGCGTCGAGGGGGGCGTAATCGAAATCGAAAGCCAGCGGCAACGTCCAGGCGGACACATCGTAGAAGGTTTCGTCTTCAAACTCGGTGATCAACTCGAACAGCGCCTTGACCATGCGGTACTGGGCCTGATCGGTCCGCACCAGATAGGAATCCGCGGCGGAGAAGCGCATCCCGCCGGCTTCGATGTCCCGGTTCAGGCTTTGCACGCTGATCTGGTGCCGGTTCAGCAGGTCGAGTGCGTGGTAGGCCCGGGCGGGGTCGCCCGGCGAGGAAAAAACATAGGCTTTCACTTCATCGCTGGCCGCGAGTGCCGGGGTTTCGCGGGAGAAATCGCGCTGGAATTGCAGCAGCTCGCCGCGCATTTCGACGCCGGCGCGGATCATTTCCATCGAGGTGCGGTATTGCGTGCGGACATTGTCCCGGAACGACAGGATGCCGTGCGGCGTTTCGAGCAGCCCTTCGCTGCCGGCCTGTTCGAACAGCACGCCCATGCTGGCGTGCATGTTGGGATAGGTCGATCCCTTGCCGATGTAGAAGTTGTCGAAAGTCTCCTCGTTGTAGTAGAGGCGCTGCTCGCTGTCGAGCCACGAGCGGGGCCGGTCGGCCACCTCATCGAGCAGTTCCATCCCTCGCCGCGGCACGTAGGGAAAGGTGCGGTCGGGCACGCCGGGGTGGAAGTAGTAGGTGCTGTTTTCCCCCATTTCGTGGTAATCGGCGTTGATGTTCGGCCGCCATTCATGAAACTTCGCCACCCAGCCCCGGGGCTCGGGATGCTGGAGAATCAGCCACTGCCGGTTGAGGTCGAACCAGTAATGGTTGGTGCGGCCACCGGGCCAGAAGGTGTTGTGCAATTGGTGCCGGGGGTCCGAGACCGGCACGTTTGCGCCGTACATATGATTCCAGGCCGACATCCGGCTGCTGCCATCGGGATTGAATATGGCGATGAGGATGATGACGCTCTGTTCCAGCGTGGCTTCGATTTCGGCGCCCCGGGCCGCGGCCAGATGATAGGCCACCGCCATCGGCGAATCGGTGGCGCTCACCTCGGCGCCGTGGACGCCGTAATTGAGCCAGGTCACCACCGGCATGTCCGGGCTCACTTCCTGGTCGCTGCCGGGGTCGCTCAGGGCGACATGGGCGGCTTTGATGGCATTGAGGCGCTGGTGGTTTTCCGGGCTGGTGATGATCAAACCGAGAATCGGGCGGCCCTCGTGGGTATGGGCGATATCCTCCACCGCGACTCTGGGAGACACTTCCGCCAGGGTGCGCAGATACCGCACGAGCAGGTCATTGCGGGCGATGCGCTCGCCAAGGGGGTGGCCGATGACCGACTCCGGGAGCGGAATGTCCGGGTCGAAATCGATCTCGGGCGGATAGAACGGCGTCGCCCTCGCGGGGGTTTGCGCCACCGCGACCGGGCACAGCATCCAAGCCAGCAACAAAATGGAAACAAAGTTTTTCATCATCCTCACCAGCTCCAGACCTTTAGGTTCGGTCAATTTGGGTTTCGCCGATTATATACACAGCATGCCCGCCATGCGTTGTTCTGCGCCAAGCGAAGCATGGTCGCGGAATCTCCCCCCGCTTCACATGTGCTTGAAAAGATGGCCGTAAGCTTGGCTGGAGCGGAGTTTTTCCCGGCGGTCCCGGAGGGTGAGCGTGTAGCGGCCGCGCAGGTCGCGGCTGGCGGAGGCGATCTGATCGACGCGGACGATGATGCCGCGGTGGATGCGCCAGAACTGGCCGGGGTCGAGTTGCGCCGCCAACTCGCTGATGGCGCGGCGCAGCAGGTGTTCGCGGTCCCGGGTGACGGCGCTGGTGTATTTGGATTCGGCGCGGAAGTAGACCACCTCATCGACTGGCACGAGCACCGTGGTGTCGCCAAGCCCGGCGCGAAGCCATTGCAGGTGGTCCGGCGCCGCGCCGACGCCGGCCCGCTTGAGCAAGGCGAGCAGCTCTTCGCGATTCTGGCTTTCCGCCCGCCGCAGCCGCGCGATGGTCGCCCGCAGCCGTTCATCGCTGACCGGTTTGAGCAGATAGTCCACCGCCGCGGCGCGGAACGCTTCAACGGCGAACTCGTCGAAAGCGGTAACAAAGACGATTCGGGTGCGGGCGGGCAGGGCGGCTGCCACTTCAAGCCCCGACATGCCGGGCAGGCGGATATCGAGGAAGGCGATATCGGGCGCCGCCTCCCGGGCCAAGCGCAGCGCCTCGCGGCCTTCGCCCACCATGCCGACGATATCCAACTCCGGCCACAGCGAGGCCAGCTTGCCGCGCAACTGCTCCGCAAGCAGCGGTTCGTCTTCAACAATCAGCGCGGTGGTCATACCGGTCGGGCCCTGTCGGCAACTACTTTGCCAGCTTTATGCCCGACTGAACAGAGTTTGCCGGCTGATTTGCCGGCTGATTGGGATTTATATTGCTTTCCCATATAAGGCTATATTGCTATTATGGGCCGATGAAGACTACGCTTGACCTGCATGACGAACTGTTGTCGCGCGCAAAGCATCACGCGCGGATCACCGGGCGGCCGCTGCGAGCCGTCGTCGAGGAAGGTCTCCGACGGGTTTTGCAGGATCCCAAACCGAATCGAACCTATGTTATGCCGGATGTGAGATTCGGGGACGCTGACGCCGCAAACCCGCTAGATGCCTATTCCTGGCCCGAATTGCGCGCTGAAATCTATGGCGGAACCGACTCGAATTGATCGCCGTCGACGCCAACATTCTGGTTTACGCCCACCGCCGCGAGGGCGCGCGGGGGGAGTCCGCCTTTGCGGTTGTGGCCGAACTCGCGCAGGGTGCCGCGACCTGGGCCATCCCTTGGCCTTGTTGTTTCGAATTCCTGAGCGTGGTGACCAATCGCAGGATTTGGAAAGAATTGGCAACGCCCGCCGATATCGCTTGGCGTCAGTTTCTGGCGTGGCATGACTCGCCGACCAATGTCATGATTGGCGAAACCACGAATTTCCACGAAGTGCTGGAAGATTTTTTATTGCGTCCCCGCGTGGTGGGTGGAATGGTTCACGATGCGCGGATCGCAGCCGTATGCGTGGCGCATGGAGTGGATGCCTTGCTAACGCGCGACCGGGATTTTTCCCAGTTCCCCGAACTGCGGTGCAGGGATCCATTGACGAAGTGATCGTCGAGTTTACCGTTCTCCCGCGGAAACTGGTTTATCCAAGGGAATACTGATGACGGCGTTGACGCCGCGGGGGGTTGCCGGGGTCAGTTCCAGGGAGGCTTTGGGGCCGTGGCGCAAACGCAGGCGGTCGCGCACGTTGCGCAGGCCGGTGGCGCCGGTTTTGCTGGTTGCGGTGCCGGTGTCGCTGATGCCGGGGCCGTTGTCGCTCACGGTCAGGATCAGTTCATCTTCGATCTGCCTCGCGGTGAAGCTTACCGTGGCGCCTTCGGGCGCGGCTTCGGCGCCGTGGATAACCGCGTTTTCGAGCAATGGCTGCACCAGCAGCGGCGGCAGCGGGACGTCGCGCAGATCCTCCGGCAGGTCGAGTTCGTAGCGCAGACGGCCTTGCATGCGGGTCGCCTGGATGGCGAGGTAGGCGGCGGCGAAGTCGATTTCCTGGCCGAGGGTGCTTTCGCCGGCGCGGGTTCGCGCCAGCGAGGCCCGCAGCAGGGTGGTGAGATTCTCCAGCGTGCCGACCGCGAGTTCCGGGTCGCGGCGGATGAGCTGGGTGATGTTGGAAAGCGTGTTGAACAGAAAGTGCGGCTCGATCTGGGCTTGGAGCAGCTTGAGTTCGGTTTCCGCGAGGAGTTTTTGCTGTTGCGACTCGCGCAGTTCGGCTTCCGCGAGTTGCCGGCTGGCGCGGTGCAGCCGCTCGCGGGTGGTGAAAATCAGCGAACCGGTGATGCCAAAGAACAGCGCCAAACCAAGCGTGGCGAAACCCTGGGTGAAGAAGAACAGCGGATGGTTGCCCACGAGCGCGCCGCCGATGAGGAGTCCGGCGGCCAAGCCGAGGGCGACGACTGGAACCGGCGCCAGCCAGGGGCCGAGCCTGGCCGACAGCCAGCCGTGCGTCAGCGCGAACGCCAGATGCACCGACCAGCCAATGCTGAGCGAGACGGCCAAAACCGGCGGAAAGTCGCCGAGGTCGGTCAGCCACCACACCAGCACCGCGACCGCGGTGGAGAACAGCCCCACCTGCGAGAATCTGACGATAAACCGAATCATGTTTGCCGCTCCTGGTCGTCCTCGTTTTGGATTCGCCACCGTCTGGCTGGGCGGGGTTCAGCGGGCGTGCGAGGCATGGAAGCCGAGCCCGAAGCGTACAGGGACGTATTCACAGCGTCCGCTGAACCCCGCCCAGCCAGACGGTGGCCAGCACAGTACCTTGGCCGCTCGCTTCAAACCGCCGCCTGAGCAAACTTTCCATGCAGGCCCAGGGGGATGGCGTAGGGGAGTTCGGCCGCGGCCACCGGGCCGTCGGCCACCCGGTCGGCGTCGAACAGATTCAGCACCTGCCGGTCGCGCCGCCAGTCGTGGGCGGTGCCGAGAATCCAGCCGCCGGTTTCCGGCTCGCTGCCGGGGCGGGCAACGTAGAGGTGCTCTTCCGGGATCTGCGATTCGGGATAGCGGAAGAAGTCGCGCCGGCCGGTTTCGATATCGAACAGGCTGACCTCGTCCAGCGTGCCGTGAACCGGTGCTTTGGCGCCGCTTTGCGACAGCAGCACGAGTTTGCGGTAGCGGCGGCAACCCACCCGCGGGTCGATGCAGGGGAACTCGGTGTGGACATCGGTGCCGAGCAGGGCTTCCTCGGTGATCGCGCGGGCCTTGGTGTCCAGCCGGTAGCCATAGTGGTTCGCCGGGCGTTCATCGATCGCGTTGCCGCGCATGATCTCGCTGAACGAGCGCGTCATGATGCCCGGATGGGGCGCCCGGGCGGCGTCGAAGCGGATGACGCCGGCGCCGTCCTCCCAAGCGTTGCCGAAGTGGAACACCCATTGCGCCGGGAGTTCGAGAAAGAAGTGGCTCGACAGGTCGTTCTTGTCAACCACGAGCACCCGGCATGGGTCTTGCGGGCGCCATTCGTGCCGGCCCAGGAACCCCGGCGCCGCT
The DNA here is from genome assembly GCA_026709135.1 of Gammaproteobacteria bacterium. Taxonomy (GTDB): domain Bacteria; phylum Pseudomonadota; class Gammaproteobacteria; order Pseudomonadales; family Pseudohongiellaceae; genus UBA9145. The sequence continues at coordinate 13,326 of JAPOTO010000159.1, forward strand.
GATGAGGGCTGGTAATGCAGAGGCGGCAGCAGCAGCACGAGATGCCTTTCGGTGACGACAAAATCATGCGGCATGGTCATTGGCTCGACGGCGATTCTGCCGGCCTTGCGCAGGCCGCCGTCGGCGCCGACATGCCAGAACACGAGCAGGCCCGCGCTCGAGGCGTAGCCAAAGTTCCACACGCCGCCATCGACATCGACCCGCGGATGGGCGGAGAACGGCACGCCGGCCATGCTCGAGCCGCCGCCGGGTTCGGCGAATTGGTAGGGGCCCGCGGTGCGCAGCGAATCCGGGTCGATCTCATAGGGGCTGCCGGCCTCCCACAGGGCGAGCAGCCGGCCGTGGTGGAACAGCACGCTGGTGTTCGCCAGGTTGATGTCGTCCGGGCCGGTCACCACGGCCGGCCCCGGCGGCGCGGCCATCAGGCCCGGATACAGGGCGCGTCCCGCTTCGCGTTCGGCTTTCACCTTGGCGGTTTCCACCAGCCGCGCCTGGTGGCGGACGCCGTCGGCGCCGATGCGGTACGCATG
>JAPOTO010000020.1:0-2349 GCA_026709135.1 Gammaproteobacteria bacterium
CCAAACCGCGGCATCTGCGGCTTTCCAAGCGCGTCGTGGACCGCCTCCCGGTCGACGGCGGGGACATCGTGTTCCGGGACCGCGAGCTGCCCGGCTTCGGCGTCCGGGTCTATCCGAGCGGGCGCAGGCTCCTGGCATTGGGCAACTGTCCGTCTGGCTTCGATTGCGCCTGACGGGTAAGCTGCGCATTTTGGAATGGGCGGGTTGTGGGATGGACCGGTTCCTAGCTTGGCTCCTTTTCGCCGTTGTGCTGGCCATGGGGGCGATTCTTGCGGTTCTTGGCTTGACCGAAGCGCCCCACAACGCTGCGGGTTTGGCGCATGGGGCGATCAGCGGCATGCGGGCCGGTGGCGATGGCGCCGGGCGGCTGGCGGAAATCGGCGCGGGCGCCTTCGCTTTCAACTGCCTGCTTCTGCTGTTCACGGTGCTGCTTTGCGTGCTCGGCGTGAGCCCCGCCAAGCGCACGCCGGTTTTTCTGGGTTGGATGATTCTGGTTTATGCCGCCAATCTGATCGTTTGGTGGCAAATGTGGCTCGGGCATCAAGCCTTTCTCGCGACCGGCGAGACTGGCTGGTTTCTCGGCTTTCCGACGGCGACGGCGTGGCAGGTTTACGGTGTCTGGTTTGCTGGCGTGGTGCTGGTCGCCGTCTACAGCGCCGGATTCCGCCATTACATTCTCAGCGAAGACGACGAGCGCCGTTTCGAGCAACTCGTTCGGGAAATGGAAAACGATAAGGCGCCGGAAAATCCCGCCTGAGTTGCGCTTTTTTCGCGCCATGAGCAGCAAACGGCAGCCGGACAGTTGAGCGGTTGATCAGAACATGGAAGCATTCCGGCAGGAAATCATCCTCGGCATAATCGTTCTCTATATGGCGCTGTGCGTGCTGATCGGCCTGTGGAGCATGGGCCGCACCCGCGATGCCGGGGATTTTTTCATCGCCGGTCGCAGCCTCGGCCCCATCGTTGTGTCGCTGGCGCTGTTCGCAAGCACCCTGAGCGGTTTTGGCTTCGTCGGCGGGCCGGGGCTGGTGTACTCGGTTGGGGTGAGTTCCTTCTGGATGGTGGTGATTTCGGCCACCGCCTTTGGGATGGGCTTTTTCCTCGTTGCCAAGCGCATCCGCATGGTGGCCGAGTTGCGCGGCTGCCTGTCGATTCCCGATGTGGTCGCGGCGCGCTATGGCAGCGAGCTGGCCCGGGGGCTCGTCGCGCTGACCATCGTGCTCGGGGTGCTCGGCTATCTCGCCACCCAGATTCTGGCGATGTCGGTGGTGATGCAGGCGATTCTCGCCGAAACCGAGCGCTTCGCCGACATCAGCCTGCTGACTTGCGTGGCGCTTTCCTCGACGGTGCTCGTGTTCTATTGCGTCACCGGCGGCGTCATCGCATCGGTGTACACCGATGTTTTGCAGGGGCTGGTGATGATGGTCGCCGGTTTCCTCATCCTGCTCACGGCTACGCAGGTATTCGACGGCGGCCTGCGCGGGGCAAGCGAGATTGTGCTCGCCGACGATGGCGAGTCGATGATGCCTTTCGGCGCGGCGGGGGTGATGACTTCCCTGGGCTGGTTCTTTGTGTTCGGCATCGGCTTGGCGGGCCAGCCCCACATCGTCACCAAGATGATGATGAACAAGAATCTGGCCGACAACCGCAGCATCCTGCCGCTGTCGCTGCTCGGCTATATCGTCGCCGCGCTGCTGTGGATTTCGATCGGCTTGGTGATGCGCGCCGTTGTTGTCGGCGGCGGGGCGGAGCCGCTGGCGCAGCCCGATGACGCCGCGTCGACTTTCCTGGCGATGTTCGCCAGCCCATTGCTCGCCGGCATCGTCTTCGCCGCGTTGTTCGCGGCGATCATGTCCACCTCAGACGCTTTTCTGAACATCGGCACCGCGGCGATCATCCACGACATTCCCCGGGCATTGCGCGCACGCCCGGTGGAAAATGAACTGTTCTGGGCGCGGGTCGTCACCGTGGTGCTCGCGGTTGTGGCCGCGGGCTTCGCGCTGTTTTCCCACTACCGCGACGCCACCCTGGTGGCCCTGCTCGGCGCATTTGGCTGGAGCACTTTCGCCGCTTCGCTGTTTCCCGTGCTCGCCATCGGCCTGAACTGGAAACGCGCCACCACCGCCGGCGCCGTTGCCGCCATCACCAGCGCCTTGGCAGTCAACTTCACCACCCAGCTAGCCGGCATCACCCTCCCCTGGGGCATCCCCGGCGGCCTAGCCGCCTTCATCACCTCCCTAACCCTATTCTTCGCCATATCCTTAGCCGCCCCATCCCCCAAACTGCCAAAAGACATAGACCAAATGATGGATATCTGATAAACCGCCTTCGCAGACAAGAGTCAATTTA
>JAPOTO010000020.1:3285-13719 GCA_026709135.1 Gammaproteobacteria bacterium
GATTTTCAATTCGGCGGCTGGTAATGAGATTGGTTCGGGGAAGTTTGATAGTCCTGAGTCTTCGGCTGCTCTTGCGGCGAATTCGTTTGGGTTCTTTTTGGAGGAGCCCTTCCGACTGCCTCCCTTGCCGGGTTGCGAGGATGAAGTATGGCCCGCCATGGCTGTCGATCTGGAGGCAACAATTCGTTTTCCGTGGAGCGGTGGCCGGCATCCTGTGCTGGATTGCGTGGTGGCGACGCCTTCCGCTTTGATCGGGATTGAGTCCAAGCGCTTCGAGCCGTTCAGGTCAAAAAGCCCTCCGAGCCTAAGCGACGCTTACTGGCGACCGGTTTGGGGTGAACGCATGAAGGGGTTTGAGGGTATCCGGGATGCGCTGCGGGATGATCCCGCCTGTTACAGCCGGCTCGATGCCGCGCAACTATTCAAGCACGCCTTCGCCCTCAGAACCGCGGTGCATCGTCGGCGTGAATATCTCGGGTTGACCCCAATCCTCTATTACCTTTTCGCCGAACCCGGGATTTGGCCAAAGACCGGAGAGCCCGTTGATGCCGGAAGCAAATCCCGCCACCGCCAAGAAATTGAACAATTCGCGGCAGCCGTTGCGGGTGACGAGGTGCGCTTTGTTGCCTGCTCGTACCGGCAATTGCTCGCCTCGTGGTCGCGCCATGCCGGGAGTTCCATCCATGCCCACGCGGAGGCGGTTGCGGAGCGGTTTTCGCCTTGAAACGGACAGAGTTGAAACCCGGCCAGACGGAGACGGCTCGAAGCCGCAAGCAGTCGGTACTCAAGCTTAAGAGGTTCCGTTGCTCCCGTTTGAACTCAGTTGATCTTCACCAAGCCGATTTGGTTGGAGCTGCTTTGGTGGATCAGCAGGTTTTTGTCCTCGGTGACCCAGACGTGGCGGATGATGCCGACTCCCGAGGGGATGGCCCAGCTTTGGAAGCTCTCGGTTTGGGGGTTGAAGCGCACGAGGGCGTCGGGGCGTTTGGCGGATTCGTTGTACCAGATGATGTCGTCGATGACCGCGAGCGCGTAGGGGTGGGAATCCGGGCCGCTTGGCGAATCCCATTGGGTGATTTCGCCGGTTTGCGGGTCGAGCCGGCCGATTTTGCCCATGGTGGAATTTACGAACCAGACGATGTCCTGGCTGTCGATGCCGAGGCGGCGGATGCGGGTGCGGTCGTCGGGGACTTCGTAATAGCGCACTTCCATGCTGTCCGGGTCGAGCGCGCCGAGTTTGTTGGTGCCGTTGTAGGCGACCCAGACCGTGCCTCTGGAGTCAACCTGGATGCCGTAAGGCCTCGGCTCGGTGGGGATTTCGGTGACTTCGCCGGTTTCCGGGTCGAGCCGGCCGAGCACGGCGGCGCGCTGGGCGGTGAAATACAGTTTGCCGTTGGGATGCCAGGCCGCCGAATGCGGATCGCCCGCCTCCGTTGGATATTCGGTGACGAGCCCGGTTTGCGGATCGAGCCTGCCGATGGTGGCGTTGCTGTTGCCGGTGTACCAGATGTTGCCGTCGGCATCGGGGACGATGGTGTGGGGCCTTGCTGTCGGCGGCAGGCGGAACTCTTCCATCTCGCCGGTTTGCGGGTCGAGCCTGCCGGCGAGTGACGCCCACATGCCGGTCCACCAGATCGAACCGTCGGGGGCTTCGGCCGGGTCCCGGGAGCGCTGGCCGAGAGTGGGAACCATCCATTCGATGATTTCGATTTCGGTGTCGCCGGCGATCAAATTGGGGCGGCGCGAGACATCTTCCGGGAAATGCTCGGCCAAGTACACCGCCATCGTTTGCGCCTGGGTGGCGGGCAAATCGATCATGGTGGCCATGACCCGGCGCCATTCGTCCGTTGTGCTGTAGCCCGCGGCGCGGGTGATGGTTGCGATGGCGTGGCAGGACGAGCAATGCTGCCGCACGAGTTCCTTGCCGATGCCTTCTGGCAGGGTCGCCGGCTGCTGGCCGAGAGCGGGCGGCGCCAAAGCGATCAACAAGGCGGGTAGCAGGGAAGCGAGCGGCAGGAAACTTTTCAAAGGATCATCTTCCGTGTTTCTGTTTGATTTTCAACAATACTTCGCGTTTGGCATTCCTGGCGGGTGCCAATGAGGGATCGCCGGGGCCGAAGTCAATCTCCCGGAAGATGTCGATTGGCCTGCGCGCGGGCTTTTCCTCGATCTTTTCCGCGTAGGCTTCCAGCCCATGCTTCAACAGGCTCGAAATCGACAGGCCGGTGCGTTGCCGCAATCTGGCCAGGATGGATTCCGCATGGTCATCGAGACGAACGGTTCGCGTGCTCATGGCTTTCGCCCTTCTTCGTCATGTAATACAAAATGTATTACCAGGCTGTGGTGTTGTCAATCGCCGAGTTGCGTCGCCGAGCGGTGCTTTGGGGCTCATGCGCCGGTTTCGCTGGGCGGCGGGATTGTCTACTATCTGCGCTCCCTGTGGAATAGAGAGGAGCTGGAATGGTACGGGACAGATCGGCGGAATTGTACGCGCGGGCGCTTGGGCCGATTCCCGGCGGGGTGAATTCGCCGGTGCGGGCGTTTCGCGGGGTTGGGGGCGAGCCGCTGTTCTTCGAGTCCGGCGAGGGCGCCTGGCTCACCGATGTCGATGGCAACCGCTATATCGACTATGTCGGCGCCTGGGGGCCATTGATCCTCGGCCACCGGCATCCGGCCGTGAATGAAGCCCTGCGGCGGCAGTTGGAAAAGGGCACCGGCTACGGCGCTTCAACCGAGGCTGAAGTGGAGCTTGCCGAGTTGGTCTGCCGGCTCGTTCCCTCGATCGAACAATTGCGCCTCGTCACCTCCGGCACCGAGGCAACCATGAGCGCGATTCGCCTTGCCCGGGGTTTCACCGGCCGCGATGCCATGGTCAAGTTCGAGGGCTGCTATCACGGCCATGCCGATGGCCTGCTCGTCAAGGCCGGCTCGGGCGCGCTGACCCTGGGCGCGCCTGACTCGCCGGGAGTGCCCGAAGGCTACTCGTCCCTGACCCATGTTTTGCCATACAACGATCCAGACGCGCTCGATGCGTACTTCGCCGCCAATGGCGGCAACACCGCCTGCGTGATCATCGAACCCGTGGCGGGAAATATGAACTGTGTCCCCGCTCAAGCCGAGACACTTTCCCGACTTCGATCACTTTGCGACGAATACGGCGTATTGCTGATTTTCGACGAGGTGATGAGCGGCTTCCGGGTCGCGCTCGGCGGCGCGCAGTCGATTTACGGTGTGCAACCCGACCTCACCGCGCTTGGCAAGGTGATTGGCGGCGGCCTGCCAGTCGGCGCTTTCGGCGGACGCCGCGAGATCATGTCGCGCATCGCGCCGGAAGGCCCGGTGTACCAAGCCGGCACGCTCGCCGGCAATCCGCTCGCGGTTGCCGCGGGGCTGGCCACCCTGGCGGCCATCGCGGCGCCGGGCTTTTTCGATTCGCTCAAGCAACGCGCCGAAAGCCTGCTCGCCGGCCTGCGCGAGCTGGCCCAAGCCGCATCCGTGCCATTCACCACGAACCAAGTTGGTGCGATGTTCGGGATGTTCTTCAGCGGGGAGGCGCAGGTGCGGACTTTCGATCAAGTCATGGCCTGCGACATCGATCATTTCCGCAAGTTCTTCCACGGCATGCTCGACCATGGCGTCTATCTGGCGCCTTCCGCTTTCGAGGCGGGTTTCCTCTCCGCCGCCCATGGCGAGCGCGAGATCGAGCTGACCCTCGCCGCCGCCGAAAAGTCCTTCGCGGCGATTCGGCCCTGAGCGGCGCCTTGGGCGATAAGGTGGCGCCAATCGACGTTTACGGCCTGGGCAATGCCTTGGTCGATATCGAATACGAGGTCGATGAGGACTTCTTCCCCGCCCATGGCGTCCGCCGCGGGGTGATGACCCTGGTCAGCCATGAACGGCAGGAGGAACTCATCTCCGCCCTGCTCGAGCGCGGCGATGCACGCAAGATGATGGGCGGCGGCTCGGTTGCCAATTCGCTGTATGCCGTCAGCAATTTTGGCGGCAGCGCGTTTTTGTCCTGCAAGGTTGCCGATGACGAAGCCGGCAACTTCTACCTGCGCGAACTGCGCAAGCACAATATCGAGACCCGCGGCGGCTTCCACCAAGTCCAAACCGGCCGCTGCCTGATCATGATCAGCCCGGATGCCGAGCGCACGATGCACACCTTCCTTGGCGCGGCAGAATTCCTGTCCCCGGCCGATCTCGATTTCGATGCCGCGCGGCGCGCGAAGTACATTTACATCGAGGGCTACCTGGTAAGTTCCGACCACGGCCGCGCCGCGGCAATCGAATTGCGCCGCTGCGCCGAGGCCGCCGGCGTGAAGACCGCGCTGACCTTTTCCGACCCGTCGCTGCTTGAAATCTTCCCGCGGCAAATGCGGGAAATGCTCGGCGATGGCGTTGACCTGCTGTTCTGCAACGAACAGGAGGTGCTGCTCTGGACCGGCGCGCGGTGCCTGACCGCCGCCTGCGCCGAGCTGCGCGCCATCGCCAAGCGTTTCGTGGTAACCAGAGGCGCCCGGGGCGCGATCCTGTTCGATGGCGGGGAGTTCACCGAAATCGAAGCGGTCAAGGTGAATGCCATCGACACCACCGGCGCCGGCGACGCCTTCGCCGGCGGCTTCCTCCACGCCCTAACCACTGGCCAACCCTTCCCCGCGGCCGCCCAACTCGCCACCCGCACCGCCGCCAAGGTCGTCTCCCGCTTCGGCCCGAGGCTCGAAGCCGGGGACTACCGACGCATTTCCGCCCGATAAGCGGCAATTCCCATCACCCTTCAGCTTGACCTCATCTTAAGACTTGAGCGGGCTTCCATTCCGGATTGGACGATGTTAAATTCCGAATTGGACGGTATTAGATTCCGAATTGGACGATAAAAAATACCGGATTAGACGGCAGTTAATTCCGAATTGGACGGTCAATATGCCCTTACACCCAAGTCAAATGGTGGAACGCCACGCGGAAGCTTCCGTCCGCGCGGCCTTGGACGATACCAGGATCGTTGCCCTGGTGGGCCCGCGACAATCCGGCAAGACTACGCTCGCCCGCAAAATCGCCGCTGATGAGGCCATGGACTTCGTTACCTTGGACGATGACCAATATCGCCAGTTCGCGAACAATGACCCAACTGGCTTCATACGGGGTTTGGAAAGGGCGGCTATTGACGAGATCCAACGCGCCCCCGGATTGATATTGGCGCTCAAGCTCGCCGCGGACGAGGATCCAAGGCCGGGTCGATTTCTGATCACGGGCTCGGTGGATCTCTTTCGCGGCGCCATTTCACCGGATTCCCTCGCGGGCCGGGTGGAAAAGATCGAACTGCTGCCATTCTCCCAAGCTGAAATCGAACAGTGCGATTCCCCGGAATTTCTGCACCGGGCCGTTGCCGGCGATTTTCCGGCGCTGCTGGAAGCCGGCCGCACCCCGGATCTGATCGAGCGGGTGCTGAGGGGAAGTTTCGCCGAAGCGATCAAGCGCAAGAGCGAATCGAGACGTGCGGCCTGGTTGCGGGCCTATGCCCGCTCGCTGGCCGAACACGATGCGGTCGAATTGACCAGAATATCAAGGAAAGACGGGCTTTGGACCTTGCTGGAACACGCTGCGGCGAATGCCGGACAACTACTCAATCTTACCGGCATGGCCGCGCCGCTTGGCGTTGATGCCAAAACTGTGGATCGCTGGTTGACGCTGCTTGAGCATATGTTCGTGGTTCGCAGAATCAACGCTTGGCACAGAAACAAGCGCAAGCGGTTGATCAAGGCGCCGAAGCTGCATTTCCTCGATTCAGGGCTGCTCGCCGCGATGCGCGGAGTTGGCGCCAAATCGCCGCGGCGGGACCGAGCCGGATTTGGCGCCTTGCTCGAAGGATTCGTCTTCGCCGAACTGGCAAAAATCCTGGGCAGGCAGCAAGCGGCTGGGGCCATTCGCCACTACCGCGACAAGGACCAAGTCGAGGTGGATTTTGTCATCGAGCGGGACGGAAAAGTCGTTGGAATTGAAGTCAAAGCCGGCATGACCGTGAAACCCGGAGATTTTCGCGGACTCAAGCGATTGCAAAACGCCACCGGAAGCGAGTTTGCCTGCGGCATCGTCCTGCATGATGGCGAGCGCATCCAGCGAACCGGGGACCGGCTCTACGCGATGCCGGTGAGCCTGCTCTGGACCTGAGCCGTTCCATCCGTTCCGGCGCCAATATCGGCGCATCCTTGGCGGAGCCGTTGTTCTGCCTGACAAATGCGAATTGTTACCACTTGCAACTGATTTTTGTTGTGCTAGGATTTGGGTGTCGGTTCGGTGCCGGGCGGCTCGGGCCACTCCAAAAACAGCATCAATGCGAGGTGAATCATGGAACGGAATGATAATGAAGAAATTACCCGGAGATCTTTCCTGGGAATCGTGACTGGGGCGGCTGCCGTAACGACCGCGTCCTATCTGGGCCTGGTTTCTTCCGCTCAAGCTTTTGGGCAGCAGGAAGGAACAGACTCCAGCGATCAGTCCGACGAGGAAATGATGGACGAGGAAATGATGGACGAAGAAGCCATGGACGAGGACATGGACGACGAAATGATGGACGAAGAGGGCATGGATGACGAAATGATGGAAGAAGAGGAAATGGAAGACCCCAACGCCTGAGGCGTTGGCGAGCGGTGGCAACAGCGAGGCTGCGGCACCATTGCCGTGGTGTCCAGCCCCGCATTCGCCGATCCGCGCTGTAGACAGCCTGCATCGCTATGGCCGGCAAGCGCGAACTGGAAGACCCGCTTTCCTGGCTGATTGCGCCGGTTGCCGAAAAGGAATTCTTTGACAATCACTACGAGCGTCGCGCCCTGCATTGCGGGCGCGACGATCCGCTTCGCTTTGCCGCTTTATTGAGCCTGAACCGGCTTGACGAGATCATCGCCAGCGCCGAATTGCCGGGGCCGTCGCTGACCATGGCGCGCAGCAAGCCGCCGCTGGAGCGCGCCGATTACACCTTCAAGAGCGGCAACATCAACCGCGGCGCGGTTATCCGGCATTTCCAGCGCGGCGCCACCCTGATCCTCAATCAATTGCAGCGCGCCGACGAGAGTCTCGCCGAATTCTGCCGCGCGCTCGAAGAAGTCTTCAGTTGCCGGGTGCAGACCAATGCCTACCTGACGCCGCCGGGCAGTCAGGGCTTCAACACCCATTTCGACGACCACGACGTTTTCATCATTCAGGTCTCCGGCGCCAAGCGCTGGCGGCTGTACGAAAAACCCGTGGAAAATCCCTACCGTGGCGAGGGGTTCGATTCCAGCGAGCACAGCGCGGGCAAACTTGACGAGGAGTTCCTGCTGCGCGAGGGAGAATGCCTGTACATCCCCCGGGGCCTGATGCACGACGCCTCAAGCCATGGCGACGCGCCGTCGCTGCATATCACCACTGGCTTGCTCGTCAAAAAATGGGCGGATCTGATGCTCGAAGCGGTTGCCGAAGTGGCGCTCAGGAACCCGAAATTCCGCCGCTCGCTGCCGCCCGGTTTCGCCGGGCCCGGCGAGGGTGCCGCCGCGCTCGAGACGCAATTCCGGGAATTGGTGGGGGAATTCGCCGAGCAAGCCCATTTCGAACCGGTGCTTGCCTACTTCCAGGACAGTTTCCTCACGCGGCGCCGGCCCGCTTTGCGCGGCGCCCTGCTCGACGCCGCCAAGCCGCCAAGCCATTCGGCCCGGTACATCCGGCGGCCGTATTTGCAAGCCACCCTGCGCCGCAGCGGCTCGAAGGCGGTTATCACCGGCCCCGGCGGCGATGTCCATTTCGAGTTGGGGGCGATTTCCGGCTTGGAAATCTTCCTGTCCGGCGCCGCTTTCTCGGCGGAGGACTTTTCCGAATTGGAAACCGGAAAGCGGGCGGAGGCCATTCGCAGGCTTTCGGCATTCGGGCTGATCGAGCGGCTCCGGTGAGCGAAAGCGGCGGGGAACGGCGACTGTCCGGCAAACAGGGCAGGGCTCGGGCCTGGTTCAGCGTTCACTCGTGGATTGGCCTAAAGCTGTCGCTGCTGATGACTTTCATCCTGGCGACCGGCACCATCGCCGTGTTCAGTTACGAGATCGACTGGCTGCTCAACCCGGAAATGCGCGCGCTTGAACGCGTCGCCCCGGATGACATCAACTGGGGCGCCGCCTTCGACACCATGCGCGGGGAGTTTCCCGAATACCGTTCGCTGAATCTGTCGCGTTTTCAGGACAACTGGTTCGCCCTGCAGATGCTCGCGGCCAAACCCGGCGGGGAAGTCGTCCGCGTCTGGCTGAACCCGGCCGACGGCGAGCTGCTCGGAGAGACGCCATTCTTCAACGTGCAGCGGTTTTTCCGCGAGCTCCACCGGCATCTCATGCTGCCGCTGAACATCGGTATTCCCATTGTGACTTTCCTGGCGTTTCCATTGCTGGTATCGCTGGTTGCCGGATTCGTCGTTTACAAGAAGTTCTGGCGGGGGCTGCTGCGCCGGCCGCGGTTCGACCGCAAGCCGCGCATCTGGAACGGCGACCTGCACCGGCTGATGGGGCTGTGGGGAAGTTGGTTCATCGCGCTCATCGCGGTTACGAGCATCTGGTACTTCGTCGAGCGGTTCGGTGGCCAGGCGCCGCCTTTTCCGCGGCCGGAGCTGGAACTATCCGGCAGAAACGCGGCGTTGCCGGCGGATTTCGCCGGCGCCGACCTCGCGGCGGCCGCGCAAGCCGCCGTGGAAGCACAGCCGGGCCTGCGAATCAGCCGGATTCTTTTCCCGGGCAACCGGGCCGCGCCGCTGACGGTTCAGGGGGAGTTGTCCGCGGTTCTGGTGCGGCCGCGGGCCAATGGGGTCTACTTCGATCCGGCTTCGGGGGATATCGCCGGCAGCTACCGGGGCGGGGATCTCGACTTCCACACCCGCATCGCCGAAGCCGCCGATCCGCTGCATTTCGGCTATTTCGGTGGAATCGCCAGCAAAATCATCTGGTTTGTTTTCGGCTTGATGATGACGGCGATGTCGATAACCGGCGTGGTGATCAACGCCGCGCGGCTGCGGCGCTCGGTGTTGGCCGCGGCGACTTTCAGCCCCGGCGCGCTGCGGGCAGGCGGGACAGGTGGCGGGTCAGCCGCGAAGGCTGTCGACAAAACGTTTCACCCCGTCGAACCAGGTTGATCGCTTCGGCGACTGGCGGCTGCCTTGTTCTTCCTGGATGCCGCGGAACTCTTCGAGCAATTCGCGCTGGCGCGGGGTGAGTTTCACCGGTGTTTCAACCACCAGCCGGTACAGCAAGTCCCCCGGCGGGCCGCCGCGGATCGGGGTGATGCCCTTGCCGCGCAGGCGGAAGAGCTTGCCGGTCTGGGTTTCGGCGGGAATCTTGAGTTTAACCCGCCCGGTGAGCGTGGGCACTTCGAGGTCGTTGCCGAGGGTGGCATCGACGATACTGATCGGAATATCGCAGTGCAGATTGGCGCCATCGCGTTCGAACACCGGATGCGGCCGGATTTCAATGCGCACATACATATCGCCGGGCGGGCCGCCCCGGGATCCAGCCTGGCCTTCGCCGCTAAGCCGGATGCGGTCGCCGGTATCGACGCCGGCGGGCACTGTCACCGCCAGCGTGCGGGATTCCTCCACGGTGCCGGCGCCGCGGCAGCTTGAGCAGGGGTCCTTGATCAGCTTGCCTTCGCCGCGGCAGCGGGGGCAGGTCTGCTGCACCGAGAAAAAGCCCTGCTGCATCCGCACCTGGCCAACGCCGCCGCAGGCGGTGCAGGTCACTGGTTCGGTGCCCGGGCGCGCGCCGCTGCCGCCGCAGCTGGCGCACGTCACCCGGGTGGGGACGCGGACCGTGCGCGATACGCCCTGGACGGCTTCTTCGAGGCTCAGCTCGAGATGGTATTGCAGGTCGGCGCCTTGACGGCGTCCGCTGGCGCGGCCGCCATGGCGCGCGCCGAAGATGTCGCCGAAGATATCGCCGAAGATGTCGGCGAAATCCGCCGCTCCGGCACCGCCGGCCTGCCCTTCAACGCCGGCGTGTCCGAACTGGTCGTAGCGCGAGCGCTTTTGTTGATCGGAAAGGATTTCAAAGGCTTCGCTGGCTTCCTTGAATTTGGTTTCGGACTCCTTGTCGCCCGGGTTGCGGTCCGGGTGGTGCTTCATGGCGGTGCGCCGGTACGCTTTTTTCAGCGCGGCGGTGTCCGCGTCCCGGCTGACGCCGAGGACTTCGTAATAATCGCGTTTGTTCGCCATGATTGATGCTATCCACTCGTCGAAGAGATTCCCGCCGGGCAAGTGGCTTCGAATCGTCTCCGGCTGGCGGGCTGCGCGCGGCGGACGCCGTGAATACGTCCGTAGGTTTCCTGAAGCCTTGTTCACGCCGTCCATGGCGCGACGCTCCCAACCTCGACTAGCCCCGGTCTTGCCATCCATGGCAAGCCGTTCGGCCCTCGAAAAGCGCTGCTTTTCGTCTG
>JAPOTO010000207.1:0-11966 GCA_026709135.1 Gammaproteobacteria bacterium
GCTCCGCGCCGTTCCGGCTGCGCGCGAAGCTGCGCTTCGCAAACGCTTGCCTTCATCCAGTCGCGGAGCATAGCTCCGCGCCGTTCCGGCTGCGCGCGAAGCTGCGCTTCGCAAACGCTTGCCTTCACCCATCAAATCGCCTTGAAGTTGGGGCTGCGCTTTTCGGCGAAGGCGGTTACGCCTTCGCGGAAGTTCGGTTGGCTGGCGCAGTCGGCGAAGTATTCGGCTTCGGCCTGCAGCTGCGACTCGAATTCGCTCTCGAGCGAGCGGTAGAGCAGGGCCTTGGTGTTGCCGTAGACATGCGTCGGGCCATTGGCGAGCCGCTGGGCGAGCTTGGCGGTTTCGGCTTCGAGCTCTTCGGTTTTGACAACGAAATTGACCATGCCGATGTCCTTGGCGGTTTGCGCGCCGAAGCGGTCGCCGAGCAGGGCGATTTCCATCGCTTTCTTGATTCCCACCGCCCGGGGCAGGTGAAACGTCGACGAGCCGTCAGGGCTCGTGCCGATGTGGCAGTAGGCGAGGGTGAAGAAAGCGTCCTCCGCGGCGATGACGAGGTCGCAGGCGAGTGCCATGCTGACCCCGGCCCCCGCCGCCGCGCCGCGGCAACTCGCAATCACCGGCTTGGGCATCCGCCGCATGGCGAACATGATCGGGTGCAGATCGTGGATGCGGTAGAGAAAGGATTTGTGGATCTGCTCCGGCGAGCGCCCGACCATGCTCTCGGCCATGCCCTTGACATCGCCCCCGGCCATGAAATGCTCGCCGGCACCGGTCAAAACCACGCAGCGCACCGCCGGGTCCCGCTCGGCATCGTGCAGGGCGTCGCAAAGGTCGGCGCGCATCTCGGTGCTCAAGGCGTTGCGCGCCTTCGGGCGGTTCATGGTGAGCGTGGCGACGCCGCCATCCACATTCGCGATCAGGTCCGACATGGTAAACTCCCGCTGCTGCCAAAGTGCGAGAGTATAATGCAAGACCCGAAGGCACGGTAAGCGCCGGGAACCAAGCTCCGGGGAAATGCTGCGCCGCGCTTCCCGCAAAATAACGGAAGCAGTGGATCATGCGGCAGGCACAGCGTTAGTTGCCGTCTGGCCGGAGGGTGTTCAGCGGGCGTGCGAGGCATGGGTGAGGCCCGGTCTGCGAAGCAGACGAAAAGCAACGCTTTTCGAGGGCCGAACGGCTCGACAGGATGTCGAGACTGGGACCAGTCGAAGCCAGAAGCGTCGCGCCATGGATGGCATGAACAACATGTCCGCCCCCAGGGATGTATTCACAGCGTCCGCTGAACACCCTCCGGCCAGACGGAGACAGATCGAAGCCACATAACGGCCATCCCGCGTGTCGAATGACGTTGGTTGCCGGCCGAAATTCAAGCGGACGTGGCGGAATCAGGTAGACGCGCCAGATTTAGGTTCTGGTATCGAAAGATGTGAGAGTTCAAATCTCTCCGTCCGCACCAAATCAAGACAGCCGCGCCGCGCCCGTTAATTTCATGTAAAGGGCGGCGGTTGCGGCTATACTTCCGGCCATGAAGAAACTGTTTCGCCCAGGCGGCAAGCGCCAGCCGGTCCAAACCGGCGCCGGCAAGCCCGCGCCCGCCCCCGCCCCCGCCGGCAAGCGGGACGTGCAGGCGTTCCTCTCCAAACTCGCCGCCACCCCCAAGGGCGCCGGCGACGCTAGGCTGATCTTCGCCCTCGACGCCACCGCGAGCCGGGAACACACTTGGGAGCTGGCCTCGCGGCAGCAATCGGAAATGTTCCGAGCCACGCGGGATTTGGGCGGACTCAATGTGCAACTGTGCCACTTCCGCGGCTTCGGCGAATTCCATGCCAGCCACTGGCACCGTGACAGCGGCCCATTGCTCGACCTGATGACCGGAATCCGCTGCCGCGCCGGACTGACCCAAATCGGCCGCCTGCTCAAGCATGTGCGCAAGGAGAATGGCATCCGGCCGGTTAAGGCCGTGGTTTACGTCGGCGACGCCATGGAAGAGCATCTCGACCGCATCGCCCATCTCGCCGGCGAGCTCGGGGTGTTGCGGGTGCCCCTGTTCATGTTCCACGAAGGCCACGACAATCTGGCCCGGCGCGCCTTCGAGGAACTCGCGCGGCTGTCCGGCGGCGCCTGCTGCAGCTTCGATTCCGGCAGCGCGGATCAATTGCGCGAACTGCTCAAGGCGGTGGCGGTGTTCGCCGCCGGCGGGCTGCCCGCCCTTGCCGACCTCAGCAAGCGCTCGGGGCAGGGCGTCAAGCTGCTTGAGCGGCAACTGCGCTGAGCCGCGTCCGGGCTTGCCATGATTGTTCGCCTGCTGTTTCTGCTTATCGCCCCGGTGTTGGCCTGGTATCTGGTCAAATCGATCAGCCAGCGCTATTCCCTCAGCGCCAAGCAGAACCGCTACCTGTTCATCGCCACCGCGGCGCTGCTGCTGGTTGCGGTTTTGATCGTGCTTGGCCGGTTGCCGGCGCAGTGGATTCTCGCCCCGCTCGGCGCTATCGGCGCGTTCGCGCTGCGGCTGCTTCCCGCCGCCCTGCGCTTCCTGCCGATCTGGCAAATGCTCGGCAGCCGGATTTCCACCGCCTCGGCGAGCGCGAGCCAGCAACAAAGCTCAACCCTGCGCACCGAATACCTCGAAATGGAGCTCGTCCACGGCTCCGGCGAACTCGACGGCAACATCCTGCGGGGCGAGTTCGCCGGACGCAGGCTCGGCAGCCTGAACCGGGAGGAATTGCTGCGCCTGCACGCCGAATGCCGCGGCGACGCCGATTCGCGCCAAGTGCTCGAAGCCTATCTCGACCGCGTCCACGCCGATTGGCGCGCCAGCGGGGAACACGGTGGGAGCCAAGATGGCGGCGGCGCGGATTCCGCTGGCGAAATCAACATGAACCGCCAGCTCGCGCTCGAAATCCTCGGCCTCGCGGAAGGCGCGAGCCGCGACGACATCATCAAGGCCCACCGCAAACTCATGCAAAAATTCCACCCGGACCGCGGCGGCTCCGACTACTTCTCCAAAAAAATCAACGCCGCCAAGGATTTGCTGTTAGACGACTAGCCATCGCGGTGGGCCTCGGGGTCTGCACAGCGTGAGTTGCCGTCTGGCGGGCTGCGCGCGGCGGGCGTGCGAGGCAGGAAGCCGAGCCCGAAGCCTACAGGGATGTATTCACGGCGTCCGCCGCGCGCAGCCCGCCAGACGGCGACGGTTCGAAGCCAATTCGACTTGAGACAGGATACGTATCCACCGTCACAATGGGAAGCGCATTCAGTTAACCCAGAACTTGCCAATCCTCTCCATTCGCATATAATCCCCCGCCTGCCGGTAGGGACGGCTCGACACGGATGTCGAGACTGAGGCTGATCGAAGCTCGAAGCGCCGCGCCAGGGATGGCTAGAAACTCCATGACCGGGTCTGTAGCTCAGTTGGTCAGAGCGCACCCCTGATAAGGGTGAGGTCGGTGGTTCAAATCCACCCAGACCCACCAAGCTTTCGCGTCAAAATCGCGCGAATTCAAATCGTGCCGCGAATCTTGATTGCGACGGTGGCCCCGGTGTGGCTGCACGAGTCTTCAATCTCGCTCAGGTAGCCGGTGGCGATGGTGCCGCCGAGGTATCTTGAGCGGACGCGGCAACGCTTGTTCTCAAAAGGATTGAATACCTCCAGCCGGTAGATCAAGTCGCCCCAGCCCTGGGTTTCGGCGAACAACCTGACGAAATCGCCCGAGTTGTAGGACTCGGTTTTGTCTATGTCCCAGGCGACGCGGTTGTCTTGGAAGCCATGGAACCAGTTGAAGCCGTAATTGAAATTGCGCGCCGGAAAATCCTGGCGGAAGCCAAGCCGCGCCGCGCCGCGGCCTTGGCGGCTGAAACGCCGGTCGATGCCGAGGAATGGATCGATCACGCTTGAATCTTCGACTTCCAGCCGGGAAGTGAGCAGAACTTGCGAATCGGCGAAAGTGGCGAAGCGGTAGCTGCCATCGAGAGCGAGGCCATAGCGCTCGCCATCGCCAATATTGCCGTTGGCGGATTGAATCCGCGTCGGCGTCGACACATCCACCCGGTCGATCACGTCGATCAACTCGTGGTAAAACACATTGGTGTTGAGCACGCCGTTGTCACCGTTGAAGCGATACTCAAGATTGAAGTCGTAGCGCCAGGACTGCTCCTGGCGCAGGTCGGGATTGCCGGCGAGGGCGTCCTGGTCGTCGTCGCCTTCGCTGGTGCTGGCGGTGAAGTCGGAAAAGCTGAGCTGCGCCACGTCTTTTTCGACCGTCGCCCGGAACTGCAGCGCCGGCGTGATATCGAAGCGGTAATCGACCTTCGGCCGCAGAAACTCGAAATCCCGGGATTTGCTGACATCGCCGCTTTGGGAAATCTCCGATTGCTCGAATATCAGCGTGCTTTCCAGCGACATGCGGTCGTTGATCTGCCAGTTGTGCACGGCGAAGGATTCATAGCGTATTTCTTCAACGGAAGCGTCGGAAAATGAGGCTGGCGCTAGGCCAAGCCCATCTTCGCCCAGCAGGTCGAGCCGCAGGTTCGAGTCGAGGATCGTCTGGGCGCGCTCGACGCCAAGCTCGAGGCTTTGCCCATCGGTGCCGGGGATGTCGAAGGTGTACCCGGAGCGCAGAATCCGCTCCTGATAGGTGTTGGCGAAATCGAGGTGGAGGTCTTGCGTGCGCTCGTCGCTGTTAACTTCGAGCTGGTAGCGGTCCCGCAAACTGCGGTCGTCGGCGCGGTTGACGATGAACAGCGTTTTCCAGCGCTGGCCGCCGCTGAATATGCGCTCGTAGTCGCCGCCGACCTCCCAGGAATCCTCGGTCCAGTCGTAAACGTCGAGTTCGAGGTCCACCAGCGGCGGATCGAATCGGGTGTCGAGGATATCCCGCCGGGCCTCTTCCGGGGCGTCGTTGCTCTCATACAGCAGGTTGAGATGGAACAGGTCCGCATCGCTCGGCCGCCAGGCCAGATTCGAGCTGACCTCCAGGGGCTGCGCTTCCCGCGTGCTGACGCGCTTGATGCGGTCGTTCGGGCTGCCGTCGGCCAGCACGCTTGTCTCGTGGCCGATGCGGTGCTCGTAGCGCGGCTCGGATTCGGCGCTCAGCAGATACTCAAAGCCGCCGCGGGCCCCGGAAAGCGCGATCTTGCCGCCGGGCTTGAGCGCTTCGTCGTGGTAACGGTCGGTGTTGACTTCGTAGGCGATCGAGGACCGCGCCTCGGTCGCGAGCAGCACGATATTGATCACCTGGTCGCCGCCGCGCACATCGAGGTCGCCGGAGGTGCCGCGGATGATCTCGATATAGTCAACCTGGCTGGCGGGAATCCGGCTCAACTGGCTGCTGCCCTCGTTCTCCTTGCCGGCGATGCGGCGGCCATTGATCAGCACCTGATCGCCACCCATGCCAAGCCCCCGGCGGTTGCCGCCGCCGGAGGAGCCGGGCCCGCCGCCACCACCCCCGCCGCCGCGGGCGACATTGATGCCGGGAATGCGGTCGAGCATGTCGTTGACTGAAAACGGCTCGAACTGGGAGAAAAATTCGGCGGGGTAGGTCACCGTCGAATCTTCATCGGTGACCGGCGCATCCTGGCTGAGCGCCGCGCCAGCGCCCAAGCTGGCGAAAACGCAGAGAACCGCCTTGAAGAAGTTTTTCCGTTTGAATCGCGGCATCGCAGTGGCTCGTTTGCAGCAAATCCGGCAAGTCCGGCGTTTCAGATGTGGCAAAGCGGGCGCGGTATGCGCGCACCGGAACCAGCGGAATTCCCAAAACGCCTGATTATCCCGTCATTACGGCTGCCGGAGCGGTTTCCGCCCACTTATCCGGTGAATTTTTTGTGATTTTTTGTGGCCCGTGGCCGCGGGGTAGGCTTTTCACGCGGCAAGCGTCAGGCCACCAGCCGAAACATCAAAAATACCAGGCTACCGACATCATCGACAGCCAGCCCATCACGAACCACAGCTTCATCGACACGATATCCTTCTTGGTCGCCGCCTGCTTCATAAAATCCTCAAGCCGCGTCTCCACCCGGTTTATTTCGCTGCGGAGTTCGGATCGGAAGCCATCCCTCAGATCATTCTTCAGATCATTCTTCAGGTCATTCTTGAGGTCATCCTTGAGGGCTTGCAGGGTCGCCGCATTCTCAACCTTGAAGTCGCGGAACATGCCCCTGACTTCCTGCTTGAACGCACCCATGTCGGCCCGAACCTCCTGTTTAAACTCCTCAAAGTCCGCCTTGGTGGCGCGCTTGTGCGCCTCCAGGTCTGCCTTCGTGGCCAGGGGCGCCACGGCGGTGGCGATGATGCTTGCCACGGCTTCCGACTCGGAACGGCTCATACCGGCGTCTTCCAGCTTGTGTGTGGCGGTAAGTATATCTTGCGCGTGCATGGGAACTCCAGAATTCCAACGAAATTGGCTTCGGTGCCGAACAGGGCCGCCTCGCTCCATCCCCGACCCCAAAAGCCTAGGCCAGCTCTGGCTGAAACGCATGGTTTCCGGGAAAAAAATTCCGCCGCCCATGATCAGCCACCACGAGGCAGGCGGCAATGAAAACTCTGTGGGCAAGGGCAAGGGCAAGCGTTTGCGAAGCGAAGCTTCGGGCGCAGGCCGAGCGCCACCGAGCTATGCTCGGTGGCCGGACTGGAGTTTTTCAGGGCATACGTGGTATCGACTTCGGCCAAGCCCGGTCGGCCTGACGGTTCCAGCTACCCGTCCGTTACCGCGCCCTCGGAGGCTGAGGATACGGTTGCGGCGTATTTCGCCAGTACGCCGCGGGTGTAGCGGGGGGCGGGTTTGCGCCACTTGGCCATTCGCTCCGCGATTTCGGCTTCGTCGAGATCGAGGTTTACCGCGCGGCTGCCGGAGTCGATGCTGATCGGGTCGCCGTCTTCGACGATGGCGATGAGCCCGCCGTTGATCGCCTCCGGGGTGATGTGGCCGACGACGAAACCGTGGGAGCCGCCGGAGAACCTGCCGTCGGTGATCAGGGCGATGTCGGCGCCGAGCCCCCTGCCCATGATGGCCGAGGTTGGCGAGAGCATCTCGCGCATGCCGGGCGCGCCGCGGGGGCCTTCGTAGCGGATGACGACGACATCGCCCTTGACGACTTCCCCGGCGAGAATGCCTTGCAGGCCGGCTTCTTCGGAGTCGTACACCCGGGCCCGGCCGGAGAAGCGCGCGCCCTCCTTGCCGGTGAGCTTGGCGACGGCACCTTCGGGGGCGAGATTTCCATGCAAAATAACGAGATGAGAATCCTGTTTGATAGGATTGTTCAACTCGCGGATGATCGGCTGCCCGGCGGGATAATCGTCCACTTCGGCGAGGTTTTCGGCCAGGGTTTTGCCGGTGACGGTGAGGCAGGAACCGTCGAGCATTCCGGCGTCGAGCATTCGCTTCATCAGCGGTTGGATGCCGCCGATGGCGATCAATTCCGACATCAGGTGATTGCCGCTTGGCCGCAAATCGGCGAGCACCGGCGCGGACTGGCCGATGCGGCTGAAATCCGCGAGCGCGAGCTCGACGCCGATGGTGTGGGCCATGGCGAGCAGATGCAGCACCGCGTTGGTCGAGCCGCCGAGGGCGATGACGACTTTGATGGCGTTCTCGAAAGCCGGCCGGGTCATGATGTCCGAGGGTTTGATGTCCTTGGCGATGAGGTTCGCAACCGCCGCGCCGGCGCGTTCGCAGTCGCCTAGCTTGGCTTGGGAGATCGCGTCCTGGGCGGAACTGTTGGGCAGGCTCATGCCGAGTGCTTCGATGGCCGAGGCCATGGTGTTGGCGGTGTACATGCCGCCGCAGGAGCCGGGGCCGGGGATGGCGGTGTCCTCGATTTGCTTCAGTTCGATATCGGAGACTTTGCCCGCGGCGTGGCCGCCCACCGCCTCGAACACCGAAACCACATCGGTGCGGCCGGGGCCGGGTTGGATTGTGCCGCCGTAGATGAAAATCGACGGCCGGTTCAGCCGCGCCAGGCCCATCACCAGCCCGGGCATGTTCTTGTCGCAGCCGCCGATGGCGACGATGCCGTCGTGGCCCATGCAGCCGGAAACGGTTTCCACGCTGTCGGCGATCACTTCCCGGGAGACCAGCGAATATTTCATCCCCTCGGTGCCCATGGAGATGCCGTCTGATACGGTGATCACGTTGTAGATCACGCCTTTGCCGCCAGCGGCGTCGGCCGATTTATTGACCGCCTCCGCGAGCTTGTCGATGTGCATGTTGCAGGGTGTGACCATGCTCCAGGTCGAGGCGATGCCGATCTGGGGCTTGGCGAAGTCGGCGTCGCTGAACCCCGCCGCCCGCAGCATCGCCCGGCTCGGCGCCTGTTCGACGCCATCGGTAACGATGCGCGAATATTTGCGCAAGTCCTTGTCAGTCATGGTGTTTCCTCAAATCCCAATCCGCCGGCCCGCGGCCCGCGACAAGATGCAACGCAATATACAACACAGCGCCAGTCCCCGCATGATTGTAGAGTGCTGGATGCATCCAACGGAGGCAGTGCGGATGGCTCTTTCCGGTCTGGATTGGGTCCTTCCCGGCTGGCGTTGTTGCGCTGTGCATGCGGCGATGACGGGGTGATTCCGCCCGGCTTCGTGCTAGTATTTTCAACTGATCCCGACACTTGAACCGCGAATGGCCCCGCCATGCCCAAGGAGAAATCTCCGACAGACAAGCCAAGCGATGAATCGCCGGCGGATGCCGGCGGGGAAACGCTTGAGACCGGGGCATCCGAGCGGATCGTGCTCAAGCGCAGTCCGCTGCTGCGGGTGCTGGATTTTCTCTCGGAAGAGCAGATCCAAGAGATCGTAAAGGATGCGCTTGCGGCCAGCGGCAGGGCCAGGAGCAAAAGCGCCCGGCAAAGCCTGAACGCCGCCATCAATGCCAGTCCCAGAATCCAGATCAAGGGATTTTCCGAAGCGAGCAAGGCCAACACGTCGCCGCAGTTTCCGCAACTGGTGGAGCAAGTCTTTGACGAGTGCACCATAGGCTGCAATGAGCGCTTGTTGGGCGCGGTGCTGCGGATGTGGATGGCCGACCGGCAGCCATTGCGCAAGTCGGTTGAAAACCACCTTGCCGGGATCGAAGTCGAAGCCAATGCCGTGGACTTCAAGAAAGCCGAATTGAGTGGCCTTTGGGACCCGCGGGACTGGGATGCGCAGATTGAGTCGCTGCTCGCATCGAACGGCGAGTCGGCGGATGATTCGCGAGATGATGAGGATGCCGCCTCCGACCCCCGGGATTGGACAACCCAACTGATGCTCGGGCTCGTGTCCGGGGCGGTGCCGGCCTCGCCGGGTGAAATCAAGGCGGCGGGCCTTGAATCTCCAATTCTGCTCGACCTGTTCGATGACTTGTGGTCGGCGCCGTACACGAATGGAGTCTGGAGGGAGCTTGATCAGGCGATCGAGGCGCTTGAAGAAATCAACGAACAAAAGGGTCGGGAAATCATCGATGTCGTAGTCACAATGCGGCGGGACAAGATCGATTTTATCTCCAGCGAATTCGGCCAGGAGCTTGATTTTTTTGAATGCGACCTCGCGCCGATACGCGAGCTGACACAAGACCTCGCGGTATTGCTCGCCGCTGAGAAAGATCATGCCGGCGAATTGATCAAGCTGCTTGAGCGCTACCAAGAGATCCGGCCCCTGGCGGGCACCTTGCGCGAAGAAAAAATGCGCCACGAAGAGCGCGACACGCTTGAGCGAGAGGTGGTCACGCGCTTCGAGCAGTGGCGGAGCGAGCTTGCGGAACAAGAGAAGGATATCCGCCGACGGCGTGACGAGGCCGGGGATTCGCCAGAGGCGGCAGATGAAGACGAGGCCGAAACCGAAGCTGTTTGCCCCGACGCAGCGGAACCGCTGGAAAAGCAGCTTGCCTCCCTGCGGGAAAGTTTGCGCGACAAGAAATCAAAACTGGACGAGTTGCAGACCCGCTACGACGACCGCGGGAAAGAACTGCGGAAATGGCAACGGTACAAGGGCAAACTTGATAAAGACAGGCAAAGGCTCGAAGAAGAAGTCGCGTCGCTGCGCGCCGCCCTCGAAGCGCACTCCAATTCCGCCGGTCAAGCGGAGTCGTCCGCCATCCGCGAGAATCGGGAAGAGTACATAGTCAGCTATTCCGCACAGCGGGTCGATAGTGTTCGGGATGCGAGAAATCAGGCGGAGCGAAGTTTTCCCGAGGAGTTGGTGTTCCGGTTGAACGCAAAATCGGAGTTGGACTCGGTCTTCGAGAAGCCGGCGGAAGTCTTCCATGTTTTTGCTTGGCTGGCCAAGGATTACCGGGAAGGCAGGCGCAATCCCGAAATGGGCGGCAACCGCAAGGAATTGCTTGAGAAGAAGCTCAAGGAAGCCTGCCCCAACTGGTCGTACACGCCAAGACAGTCGCGTACAGCTACCGGAAAGTATCGCGATTGGTACCAGACCAGCGTTGACGGCCGTAAGCTCGACTTGCACGAACATGTCAAGCGGGGAACAAGCCGCGACGCCAAGGCCACCATACGAATCGGCTTCGCTTGGGATGACCAGAGCGGCAAAGTAATCATCGGCTACCTCGGCCGCCACCCGAAGACAGACCAATCCTGAATCCGCTACAGCGCAGTCAATGCGCGGGAGCGAAAAGACGATGGCTTGTCGGGTCTGCACCACGCCAGACGGCGACGGCTCGAAGCCGGAAACACACACCAAAAATCGTGAGAATTGCCGCCCGCTAAACCATATCCCAAGCGGCCTGATTCGGTGTATGCTCGCGCTTGGGTTAGGTTTGCCATCGGCTGGCTGAATCCGGTCGCGGTGGGCGACTGGAAAACTTGAACAGGACAACACGGGAGCAAGCAACATGCGGGATTGTATTGGGAGAATGATTTTTGGCTTGGCGGCGCTTGCGGTTTTGCCTGTGGCGGCGGCTTGGGCGCAGGCGGATGCGGGTGGCGATGCGGGCTTTGCCCCGGTCGACTACAGCGATATCGACAACTGGCTGTGCCATCCCGACAACGAAATCGATGTTTGCGACCACGACCTCAGCGCGAGCATCGTCCAAGCCGATGGTTCGGTGGAGCTTGAGGCTTGGCGGCGCGGCCCCGAGCCGGCGGTCGACTGCTTCTATGTCTATCCCACGACTTCGATGGACGAGGACACCTATGCCGACCTGCATCCGGGCCGCCACGAGGAGATCATCACCGTTTTCACCCAGTTGGCCCGCTTCCAATCGGTGTGCCGGCTGTTCGCGCCGGTTTACCGGCAGATTTCGGTTCCCGGCTTGCTGATGAACGCCGGCAATCTCGCCAACAACGACCAGCGCAACTACCGCGACGTGGCCAACGCCTTCAACCACTATCTGGAAAACCACAACGATGGCCGCGGCTTCGTCCTCGTCGGCCATTCGCAAGGCACCAGCCTGCTCACCGAACTGATCCGCAACGAAATCGACGGCGAGGCGGAATTGCGCGAAAGACTGGTGTCGGCGGTGCTTGCCGGATTTTCGGTGGCGGTGCCGAAAGGGGAAATCGTCGGCGGCAGTTTCCAGCAAGTGCCGCTGTGTGAATCCGCCGCGGACATTGGCTGCGTAATCAGTTTCGCCACTTACCGCGACACCCAGCCGCCCAGCGACGGGGAGGGCGCGTTCCTGTTCGGCCGGGCGCCGGATGATGCCTCCGAGGTAGCCTGTTTCAATCCCGCCAATCCCGCCGAGCCCGGCGCGGAAGCCGAGCTCGACGCCTATCTGTCGAACATCGGCGAGATTTTCCAAGGCGTTGCGCCGATGCCGCTGTGGAGCGCCGCGGCGGAGGAAATCACCACGCCCTTCGTCAAAGTGCCGGGCCTGCTCAGCGCGCGCTGCGTGAACGACGGGCGATTCCACTATCTGGCAATCCGCATCAACGCCGACCCGGCCGACCCGCGCACCGATGAAATCCGCGGCGACGTGCTCGGCCTCGATGGCCAGCCAGTCGCGACCTGGGGGTTGCACCTGATCGACATGACGCTG
>JAPOTO010000207.1:12147-13575 GCA_026709135.1 Gammaproteobacteria bacterium
GTGTTCGTGCCGCCCTGCACATCCTGCAGGTCGCCTTTGGAGAGGATAATCACGTCCTCGCTGGCGGCGGCGCCGGTTTCGACCAGAAAATCCACCACCGCCTCGTTGATGAGGGCGTAGTCCATGCTCGCGGTTTCGAGCAGGCGGGGATGCACGCCGCGGTAAAGCGCCATCCGCGACAGTGTCCGCGGGTTGTTGCCAAGGGCGTAGATCGGCAGCCGCGAGCGGCTTCGCGACATCAGCCTCGGGGTGTTGCCGGTCGAGGTGAGGCAGGCCACGGCGCGCACGTCCGCGAGATGCTCGGCGATATTCATCGCCGCCAGCGCGATGGACTCGTCAATGGACTCGCAGTCGTAATCGAGGCTGGTCTCGGGCGCGGCGAAGGGGGTCGATTCGGCGCCTTCGATCACCCGCGCCATCGCTTGGGCGGTTTCCACCGGATACTTGCCGGTGGCGGTTTCCGCCGACAGCATCACCGCGTCGGTGCCGTCGAGCACGGCGTTGGAAACATCCATGATTTCGGCCCGGGTGGGGTGGGCGTGCCGCACCATCGATTCCATCATCTGGGTCGCGGTGATCACGCAGCGGTTGAGTTCCCGGGAGCGCCTGATGATATGCTTCTGCATTCCCATCAGCGCCGCTTCGCCAATCTCGATCGCAAGATCGCCACGGGCCACCATCACCGCGTCGCTGGCGCGGATAATCGCGTCGAGGTTGGCGTCCGAGGCGACCGCCTCGGCTTTTTCGATCTTGGTGACGATGGCGCAGGACGCGCCGCTTTGCCGCGCCAGAGTCCTCGCCTTTTCCAGATCATCGGCGGAACTGGTGAAAGAGATGGCGAGATAGTCCACGCCCTGGGCGCAGGCGAATTTGAGGTCGCGGATGTCCTGCTCGGTGGGGGTTTCCGCCGACAGCCCGCCGCCGCGCAGGTTGATGCCCTTGCCGGCGCGTACCTCGCCGCCGGTGACAACCACGCATTCGACCCGCGCGCCTTCGACGCCGGTCACTTCAAGCTCGAGCGATTCGTCGCCGAGCAAGAGGCAGTCGCCGGTTTTGACCTGCCCGGCGAGCGCCGCGAAGCGGGTGGAGACTTCCCGCTGGTTGCCGCCATCCTCCGGCAGCAGGGGGTCGATGGCGAATCCATCCCCCGGCGCGAGGGCGAAGGTCTTGCCGCCGGCGAAACCGGAGATGCGGATCTTGGGCCCTTGAAGATCGGCGAGAATCGCCACATGGCGGCCGGTACGCTCCGCCGCGGCGCGAATATCGGCGATTCTCGCGGCGTGTTCGCCATGGCTGCCATAGGAAAAATTGAGCCGGAACACATCGACCCCGGCGCGAATCAGCTCTTCGATCTTGCCGTCGCTCGCGGGCCCGAGCGTGGCGACGATCTTGGTGGCGCGCAAACTGGGCGACGCGCCCGAATGCCTG
>JAPOTO010000153.1 GCA_026709135.1 Gammaproteobacteria bacterium
AGGCATTCGGCGATTAGGGCGTGGCCTATTGAGACTTCGAGGATGTTTTCGATTGCGAGGAAGCTGGGGAGGTTTTCGAGGTTGAGGTCGTGGCCGGCGTTGACGCCGATGCCGAGTTCGACGGCCTTGGCGGCGGTGGCGCGGTAGCGCTCGAGCACTTTGGCCTCATCGGGGCCGCCGAAGGCTTCGGCGTATTCTTCGGTGTAGAGTTCGATGCGGTCGCAGCCGGCGGCGGGGGCGTGTTCGGCCATGGCGGGCGAAGGGTCGAGGAACAGGCTGCCGCGGACTCCCGCCGCCCGCAATCGCGAAGTCGCCTCCCGCAGCAGGGCGAGATTGGCGGGGATGTCCCAGCCGTGGTCCGAGGTGATCTGGTCGGGGGCGTCGGGAACGAGGGTGCACTGGTCGGGTTTGACCTGCTCGACGAGGGCGAGGAACTCCGCGGAAGGATAGCCTTCGATATTGAGCTCGACCTCGGGGAAGTCCACGAGCATTGCCTTCAGCTCGTGAACATCGCCCCGGCGGATATGGCGCCCGTCCGGGCGCGGATGCACGGTGATCCCCCGCGCGCCGAGCCCGATCACCCGGCGGGCGAATCCGCCCACGCTCGGGCAGTCGCGGCCCCGGGAATTGCGCAGCAGGGCGATCTTGTTGACATTGACGCTCAGCCGGGTCATTTGCCACGCTCAGGTTTGTCCGCCGAATCCAGCCGCCACCCGGTCAAGCCCTAGGAGCCTGCCCGGCGGTGGAAACTCCGCGCGACGCCTCACTCCAGCGAGTCGAGCACCGCGAGCACGTCTTCGTGGTGGGATTTGGTTTTGACCTTGTCCATGACATGGGCGATCTTGCCGTCGGTGTCGATCACGAAGCTGGTCCGGATTACGCCCATGTACTCGCGGCCCATGAATTTTTTCAGGCCCCAGATACCGTAGGCCTCGGCGACAGCATGATCCTCGTCTCCGAGCAGGGTGAAGTTCAGCTCCTCCTTTTCCTCGAACTTCTTCAGTTGCTTCACCGGGTCGGGGCTGACACCGATGGCGACGGCGTTGCGCGCCGCGAGTTCTCCGCTCGAATCCCGCATCCCCTGGGCCTGCACCGTGCAGCCCGACGTCATCGCCTTGGGGTAGAAATAGAGCACGACCCGCGATTTGCCGGCGAAATCCGCGAGATTCACGGTGTTTCCCTGTTGATCCGGCAAGCTGAAAGCGGGGGCGGTGTCGCCTTTTTGCAAAGTAGTCATAGCAATCCTCATTCGGTTCGGTAAGTGTGCGGCTTGGCCGGAGGGGATTATAGCGGCAAGCAGCTATAATTCGCGCCCATGTCGTCCATTCCCCGATCAATCGTCGTGCTGACAGGCGCCGGCGTTTCCGCCGAGTCGGGTATTCCGACTTTCCGCGCCGCGGATGGCCTGTGGGAAGAACACCGCATCGAGGATGTGGCCTCGCCGGAGGGGTTCGCCCGCAATCCGGCCCTGGTGCACGATTTCTACAACGAGCGCCGGCGCAGGCTGCGGCAAAGCGATGTGCGGCCCAACAAAGGACATCTCGCGCTCGCGGAGTTCGAGCGGAAGTTCCGCGGGGAGTTCCTGCTGGTCACCCAGAACATCGACGATTTGCACGAGCGCGCCGGCAGCCGCAAACTGCTGCACATGCATGGCGAGATGCTGAAAATCCGTTGCGAACTCTGCGGGGCGGTAGTCGAAAACCGCGAGGCGGACATCTCGCCCGCGAGCATCTGCCCCTGCTGCCATTGCGCGGGCGGACTGCGCCCCCATGTGGTCTGGTTTGGCGAGATGCCGTTCCATATGGATGAGATCCTCACCGCCCTGGCGGCCTGCGATTTGTTTGTTTCCATCGGCACCTCGGGCAATGTCTACCCCGCCGCCGACTTCCATCGCACGGCGAAAGCGGCTGGCGCCGAAACCGTAGAGCTGAATCTTGAGCAAACTGGAGGCAATTTCGATCGCGGCAGGTATGGCCCGGCAAGCGAGATCGTACCGGCGTTCTTCGCGAACTTTCCCGAATCGATTTTCACGCGATAAAAGCCACGGATAGCGAAAAGGCGGAACAGGCGCTTCACACCAGCGTGGACAGGAAAACTTCCGCCGGCGCCAAACGTATCCCATCGGTCGTCCGGTACTGTTTGCGCCCCTCGGCGGATACTTGCCACGCCTGCGCGCCGGGGAATTTTCCGCTCAGGTACTTCAACCCTTTGGATGGGTCGCCGTCCGAGCTTTTGCACTCCACCAGCAAGCGCGGCTCGCGAGCGTCGGTAATCACAAAATCCACCTCGCGCCCATCCCGGTCGCGGTAGTAATGCAGCGCGAGATCCTCGCCGAAAGCATCCCTGCGCCAGTGCGTCCATTTCAACAAATGGCAGGCAATCAAGTTCTCGAATCTCGCCCCCGCCTCTGGAATGATCGACCAATCGAAGTGATAGTGTTTGGTTTCTTTTTGCACGGCCCGGGCACTGCGGCTCGCCAGCGGTGGCAGGCGGAAGATTGTGTACAGCCGTTCAAACGCATCGAGCCAGGCGCTCATCGTGTGGTGGCTCACGCGCAGCAACTCGCGCAGGGAGTTGATCGACAAGGGCGAGCCCACCCGTTCGGGCAGCGCGATCAGCGTCGCTTCCGCCTGGCCGAGGTTCCGAATGCCTTCAAGCGAGGCCGCCTCCTCCTGAACAACCCGGCTGCGGTATTGCATCGACCAGCGCCGGGCTTCCCGCTCGCTCCCGCCAAGCCAGGGTTCGGGGAATCCGCCCAGGGTAAGCAGGTCGCGCAAATCACCGCTGGTCTTCAGGCCAAGCTCGGCGAAGGAAAACGGATGCAAGCGCAGGAGTTGATAGCGCCCCTGCAGGGAATCGCCGCCAAAGCGGTATAGATCGAGCCTGCCACTGCCGGTCACCAGGATTTTCTGACCGGGTTGGCGGGCATCGCACAGCCCTTTCAGAAAATTGCGCCAGTGCCGGTACTTGTGGATTTCATCAAACAACCAGATATCCGCATCCGGCAGCTTGCGCTGGAGAATCTGGTCGCGATGCTCGTCGATGTCCCAGTTGAGGTAGGCGCCCCCGGTGCCCGGCAAATTCTTCGCCATGGTGGTTTTGCCAACCTGCCGCGGGCCGGCGACGAAGACCATTTTGCGCGCGAGATCGCTGACGACCTGCTTGACGAGATAGCGGTGAATTGGTGTCATGGCGCGATGGTACGGCAAATTTGCACCGGTTTCAAAATCTGCCGAGGCAATTTTCCAAACCGGTGCAAAATTGCCGAGTTATCGGCAAAAACAGTAACTTACAATCGGAAATGCAGCGTTTCCGGGAGCTGGCAGGTGGTCTCGTCGCAGAGTTGGGCGGTCAGGCGCAGGGCGGTGGAGGCGGCGAACCCGTTGCTTTCACCGCTTCCAGAAGCCGCGAGCGGGAGCAGTTCGACTTCGATTTCCACCTCGCCCTTGAGGATTTCGACCGCCTCCCCATCGGGGGTGGCGAGCCGCCCCGATTCGCCCGCACAGCGCATTTCGCCGAGCCGCCAGCCTTTCTCGTTTTCATCGAGTGAGACAGCGAGCGCCTGCCAGGCGCCGCCGGACTGCCCCGGCGCGGTCACGTGCCAGCCCGGGGCAATGCGCATCCGCAGATGGAGTTGATGCGCTGCGCCCGCGCTTTCCCGGCGGGCGAGCACGATCGCGCGGCCTTCGCCGATGGTTTGCACCGGCCCACAATCACCGGACTCCCAAGCGCTGACCACCCGCAGCAGCGATGGATGCCCCACTGGATTTTCATTGATTGCCGCTGACAGGCCGCCGATGCAGGCGGAGATGCGCTCGGCGGAGAACGCCGCGGCCTCGGCCTCCGGCAGCAGCGCGGCCCGGCGGTGCAGG
The DNA here is from genome assembly GCA_026709135.1 of Gammaproteobacteria bacterium. Lineage (GTDB taxonomy): Bacteria > Pseudomonadota > Gammaproteobacteria > Pseudomonadales > Pseudohongiellaceae > UBA9145. The sequence continues at coordinate 3,873 of JAPOTO010000153.1, forward strand.
CCGATCAGGCATTCCAGCGCCGTGGCGACCGGCGAGATTTGCGCGCCGTCGCTGGCGTTGCGCGAGCGGGTCAGTTGCGGGCCGGGAGTCGTCCGCGGGGCGAGATGGAAACTGTTCGATGATTCATCGAGAAACCGCTCGAGCGCCTTGCGCATCAGGCTCGCCGCCCGATGCAGGTATTCGGATTTGCCGCTGACATCGGCAAGCTCGAGCAGCGCCAAGGCGAAATTCGCGTAGTCCTCAAGCTGCCCGTCGATCGAAGCCGAGCCATTGAGCCAAATGCGGCGCAGTTCGCCATCGGCGGTGACATTCTCCCGCCAGACGTGCCCGGCGGCGCGCTCGGCGGCGGCCAGCCAATCGCCGCGGTCCAGCGCCCAGGCGGCCCGGACGAGCGCCGAAATCATGGCGCCGGTCCAGCCCGCGATCAGCTTATCGTCGCGCAATGGCGGCTCGCGCTTTTCGCGGACCTTGCGCAGGCGCAGCAGAATCGAATCGAGTTCCTCTCCCACCGCGCCATCGGGGAAAGGACGCGAAAGATGGAGGATGTTGGCGCCCTCGAAGTTGCCCGCCTCGCTGATGTGGTAATGCGCGATCAGCAGTTCAAGCTCTTTTTCATCGAACAGTTCCTCCAATTCGGCCATCGTCCAGACAAAATACGCCCCTTCCCTGCCCTCGCTGTCGGCGTCGGTGGCCGAACAAAAGCCGCCTTGGGGCAATTGCAGCTCGCGCAGCACATAATCCAGCGTCTGCTCGAGCGCGCGCCGGAAAAAGGCGCCGCCGCCAAGCCGCCAGGCATGCAAATAGGCCAGCGCGAGCTGGGATTGGTTGTAGAGCATCTTCTCGAAATGCGGCACGAGCCACTGCGCATCGACGCTGTAGCGGTGGAATCCGCCGGCGGCGTGGTCGTAGATCCCGCCCATCGCCATGTGCCGCAGGCCGCGCTCGGCGAAGGCGAAAGCGCCTTGGTCGCCGTGGCGGTCGGCCTGGTCGAGGGCGAGCAGCAGCAGGGGTTCCTGGGGAAACTTCGGCGCCCCGGCGAGGCCGCCGCGGGCTTTGTCCTCGCGTTGAACCAGCGCCGCCAAGGTCCGCGCCGGCAAATCCGGCGCCAAGGGCGAAGGGCTGCCGCGCTGGGCGAGAATGCGCTCGATGGACTCATGCAGGCTTGCCGCGCTGCGCTCGACTTCGTCGTAGCGATTGCCATAAACCTCGTGAATCTGCTTGAGCATGGCGATGAACTGCGCCGGCGGAAAATACGTCGCCCCGAAAAAAGGCCGCCCGTCGGGCAGGAGGAAATTCGACATCGGCCAACCGCCATGGCCGGTCATGCACTGCACGCCGGTCATGTAAACCTCGTCGATGTCGGGGTACTGCTCGCGGTCCATCTTCACCGCGATGAAGTGCCGATTCAGCACCTTCGCCACTTCGACATTGTCGAAGCTCTCGACCTCCATCACATGGCACCAGTGGCAGGTGGAATAGCCAATCGAGAGGAAAACCGGCTTGTTCTCCGCCTTCGCCGCCGCGAAGGCCTCCCCGCCCCAGGGGTACCAGTCCACCGGATTGTGGGCGTGCTGCAACAGATACGGCGAGTCTTCCAGAATCAACCGGTTGACAAACACCCCGCGCCCCGCATCGTCAAGATGCTCGGTGCGCTTGTCATAGCTCCCCTCCTTCGCCGCCTCCGCATCCCGCAACCGCCGCTCCAGCGAGCGCTCTCTCCCCAGCTCATTCATTCCCGCACCACCCACGCCAAGACTTCCCACCCCCCATGTTGCCACACAGTGGGTGTCCTGTACTTTTTTCCGCATGTCGAAACATGAGTTCCCTCCGGGTCTGCACAGCGTGAGTCGCCATCCGGTGGGCTGTGTTCAGCGGGCGTGCGAGGCACGATGCCGAGCCCGAAGCCTACAGGGATGTATTCACGGCGTCCGCTGAACACAGCCCACCGGATGGCGACGGGTTCGGAGTCACTCACTGGCGCTGGAGCGCGGCGGCCCGGCGCTGTTATCCTTGGGGCCGCAGGCGGCAACTTCTGGAACCAGGAATGGTCAGCGACAGCTTGTTCGACAATCCTTTCACGCCCGGCTACCGCATCCCGCCACCCTATCTGGCGGGTCGTGACGAGGAAAGGCGGCGGATCTATGAGCTTGTTGGCGCAACCGCTTCCCGCCGCTGTGTTGCGAAAGACATAATCATATACGGCCCGCGGGGAACTGGAAAAACGGCACTGCTGCGGGATATTTCCCACAGAATCGAAACAGAGCACAAAAACGCCACCATTTTGCTGATTCCGGCGATCGATCTGGAAGCAAGCGAAGATGTCGGAAAACTGCTGGTTCGCGAGGTCGGCAGGCCGCTCTGGGAGGCGATGAAGCCGGAAAGCTTCGGGCTGAACTGGCAGGGGTTGGAAGCCAAATGGAACAAGGGGGATCTTTCCCTCTCCAGCGTTCGGAAGGGGCTCAGCGCCAAGTGCCAGCGGAATCCGCTGATTATCCTGGTTGATGAAGCGCACACCCTGGATTCGGAGGTCTGCCGCAAGTTGTTCAACGAAGCGCAGACAATACGCGGAATTGGAGGCCCCATGGTGGTGGTGCTTGCTGGCAAGCCGCAGCTCGTGGGCGTCGGCAACCGGTCTGACGTTTCTTTCATTGAGCGCGGGGAAACCATTAGCGTGGGTTTGCTTGACGGGGAAAGCTCGGCGCAAGCGATCTCAATTCCACTGCGGCGCGAGCGGATGGAAATCGATGGGGAGGCTTTGCAGAGGCTGGTAGATGACGCCCAAGGGTATCCGCATTATCTTCAGCTGTGGGGAAGCGAGATATGGAAATTGGCAAAATTGAAACAAAAGAACCACATTGATGCATCGGACATTTCGGTTGTGATGCCCAATGTTCGAAAGGAAAGAGAGGCTGCCTATGCCGAGCGCTTCAATTCCTGGATGGGGCAGGACAGATTGCTGCTGCAGAAAATCACCGGCAGGTTGAGCAAAAGCGGCATGGTGGCCGAGCCCAGAATGGAAGAAATGATCACCGAGGAACTGAAAATCCAGGGCAGGCAGGAAACCGAGATGGAAAGAATATACGGAAAAATGGTTGAAACCGACTATGTCTGGAGGATCCGGGGCGACAAAACGCTGATGCCATCCATCCCCAGTTTTTTCGGTTTTCTACGCGAGGCCGAGCGGCAAAAGATCGCCGAGCGAAAGCGTGAATCCCGGCGCGGCGGCGCAGGCTCCTAGGCCGCAACTCGATCGACGCTGGCCATCTGAATGATAGAGCGCCCTTCACGGGAGAGGTGGTTCCCTCCGGCTCTGCGCAGCGTGAGTCGCCGTCCGGTGGGCTGTGTTCAGCGGGCGTGCGAGACACGATGTCGAGCCCGAAGCCTCCATGGACGGATTCACGGCGTCCGCTGAACACAGCCCACCGGACGGCGACGGCTCGAAGCCACTCGTCCGGGGTCCGCTTGACAAAAGCTGGGGTGGTGTTATGGTTGGCAGCCCTCTCGGACGCACGGAACGGGAAGCCGCAGGACGGGTTTTCCGCCTTTCCCGTGTTGCCGGTCTCGATAGAACAAGCTCCGTTCCATGCATGCGCCCAGGCGCTGAGCCACGCCGGGGGTGGGAAGACAGTTCCCCATCGGACTGAGATTCTATGAGCAACAGACCGGCGCTTATCGGTTTGCCCGAAAAAACGGGCCTCTACGACCCCGCCCAGGAGAGGGACTCCTGCGGCGTTGGCCTCGTCGCCGATATCAAGGGCCGGCCCAGCCACCAGATCATGCTCGACGCCTTCCATGTCAACTCGCGCATGGACCACCGCGGCGGCTGCGGTTTCGAGGCCAACACCGGCGATGGCGCCGGCATCCTCGTGGGCCTGCCGCGCGACTTCTTCCGCCGGATCGCCCAAGACGAACTCGGCGCCGACCTGCCGGCGGAGGGCCAATTCGCCGTCGGCAACCTCTTCCTGCCGCGCATTGGCGACGAACGCGAGCGCTGCCGCAGCTTCATCAATGGGATCATCGCCGAGGAAGGCCAGCGGCTTGTCGGCTGGCGCCCGGTGCCGGTCGATGCGGAAGGCGCCAATGTCGGCCCGGCGGCCCAGGCGGCCCAGCCCCAGATCGAGCAGTTGTTCATCGCCGCCGCCGCAGGGCTTGAGGCGGACGCCTTCGAGCGCGCGCTCTACATCATCCGCAAGCGCTTCACCCATGCCCTGCGCAACGACGATTCCCTGAGCGAGCGCAAGCTGCTGTACGCCTGCAGCCTCTCCAGCAAAGTCATCGTCTACAAGGGCATGCTGACCCCGGGCCAGCTTTTCCCCTTCTACCAGGATCTGACCAACCCCGGCTTCGCCACCCATATGGCGATGGTGCATTCGCGCTTCAGCACCAACACCTTTCCGTCTTGGGACCGCGCCCAGCCCAACCGCTTCATGAGCCACAACGGCGAAATCAACACCCTGCGCGGCAATGTCAACGCCATGGTCGCCCGCGAGGGCACCATGGCCAGCGCTGTCTTCGGCGAGCGCTTGCGGGCGGTTTTCCCGGTGATCGACGACGATGTGTCCGATTCCGGCGCCTTCGACAACACCCTCGAGCTGCTGCTGATGTCGGGCCGCTCGCTCGCCGCCGCGACGATGATGATGATTCCCGAAGCCTGGCAGTCGGACCGCAACATCCCGCACAAGCGAAAGGACTTCTACGAATACCACTCCGCACTGATGGAACCCTGGGACGGCCCCGCCTCGATCGTCTTTTCCGACGGCCACTACATCGGCGCCGTGCTCGACCGCAATGGCCTGCGCCCGAGCCGCTACTACATCACCCATGACGACAAGTGCATCATGGCCTCGGAAGTCGGCGTGCTCGAAATCGACCCGGCCCAGGTCCGCCACAAAGGGCGGCTGCAACCGGGCCGCATCTTCCTGCTCGATTTCGAGCAGGGCCGGCTGATCCCCGACGAAGAGGTGAAAAGCGACATCTGCGGCCGGCGGCCCTATGGCAAATGGCTCGCCGCCGAGAAAGTCGCGCTCGAGGACTTCGCCCAAAACCCAGGCAAAGATCGCGGCAAGGCCCACCCGCTCGAAGGCGCCGACCTGCTGCCGCGGATGCAGGCCTTCGGCTACACCAGCGAAACGATCCAGTTCATGCTGTTGCCGCTCGTGACCGAGGCGCGGGACCCGCTCGGCTCGATGGGCAACGACACCGCGCTGGCCTGCCTGTCCGACAAGCCGCGGATGATCTACGACTATTTCAAGCAGTTGTTCGCCCAGGTCACCAATCCGGCGATCGATTCAATCCGCGAGGAAGTGGTGATGTCGCTGCGCTGCTTCATCGGCCCCGAGGGCAATCTGCTTGAAACCGCACCCGGCCACGCCCACCGCCTCAGCCTCGACCATCCCATCCTGTCGAACCGGCAACTCGCCGCGATCCGCGACATGGACCACCGCGGCATGCGCGCCCGGGTCATCGACACCACCTACGATTGCAACGCCCAACAAGGTTTTGAGGATGCCCTCGGCCGCATCCGCGATGAAGCCTCAAGCGCCATCGGCGAAGGCTATTCCTTCATCATCCTGTCCGACCGGGCGATCCGCGGCGAGCGCGTGCCGCTGAGCGCCCTGCTCGCCTGCGGCGCCGTGCACCACCACCTCGTCCGCAACCACCAGCGCACCCAGATTGGCCTCATCGTCGAAACCGGCGAAGCCCGGGAAGTCCACCACCACTGCCTGCTCACCGGCTACGGCGCCGACGCCATCAACCCCTACCTCGCCTTCGAGGCGCTGTGGCAGGCCCGCGCCGACGGCCTGCTCGGCAAGCGCTACCGCGACGGCGACTCGCTCGTGGACGCCTACAAGAAAGGCGTCGCCAAAGGCATGCTCAAGGTCATGGCGAAAATGGGCATCTCCACCCTGCAATCGTACAAGGGCGCGCAGATCTTCGAGGCCGTGGGGCTTGCCGACGAGATCATCGAGCGCTGCTTCACCGGCACCGCCAGCCGCGTGCAGGGGGTGGATTTCGAGGTGCTCAAGACCGAATCCCTGCGCCGCCACCGGATCGGCTTTCCACTGCGGGAGAGCGAGCGCCTGCCGGTGCTGACCAATCCCGGCGATTTCCACTGGCGCAGCGGCGGCGAAACCCACATGTGGAACCCGGACACGATCTTCAATCTGCAAATCGCCGCCCGGGGCAACAATGTCCAGGCCTATGAGACCTTCGCCCGCTTCGCCAACGACGACTCCGCGCGCCGCGCCACCCTGCGCGGGCTACTGCAATTCCGCGCCGATGTGAACGGGCCGGTTCCGCTCGAAGAAGTCGAACCCGCCAAGGAGATCGTCAAGCGCTTCTCCACCGGCGCGATGAGTTTCGGCTCGATTTCCGACGAAAGCCATCAGGCGCTGGCCATCGCCATGAACCGCATCGGCGGCAAGTCGAACACCGGCGAAGGCGGCGAGGACCCGGCCCGCTATGAACCAATGCCCAACGGCGATTCGAGCCGCTCGGCGATCAAGCAGGTCGCTTCGGGCCGCTTCGGCGTCACCATGTGGTATCTCGCCAATGCCGACGAATTGCAGATCAAGATCGCCCAGGGCGCCAAGCCCGGCGAAGGCGGCGAGTTGCCGGGCCGCAAGGTGGACGAGACCATAGCCCGCATCCGCCATTCGACCCCGGGCGTGGGCCTGATCAGCCCGCCGCCGCACCACGACATCTACTCGATCGAAGACATCGCGCAGTTGATCCACGATCTCAAGAACGCCAACCGCCGGGCCCGCATCAGCGTCAAGCTCGTGTCCGAAATCGGCGTTGGCACCATCGCCGCCGGCGTCACCAAGGCCAAGACCGACCATCTCGTGATCGCCGGCCACGACGGCGGCACCGGCGCCTCGCCGCTGACCTCGATCAAACACGCCGGCCTGCCCTGGGAGCTTGGCGTCGCCGAAACCCACCAGACCTTGGTGATGAACAATCTGCGCTCCCGGGTCGTCCTGCAAACCGACGGCCAGATCAAGACCGGCCGCGATGTCGCCATCGCCGCCCTGCTCGGCGCCGAGGAGTTCGGCTTTTCCACCGCGCCGCTGATCACCCTGGGCTGCATCATGATGCGCAAATGCCACCTCAACACCTGCCCGGTGGGAATCGCCACCCAGGACGCGGACCTGCGGCGCAAGTTCCGCGGCAAACCCGAGCATGTGGTCAATTACCTGTTCATGGTCGCCGAGGAACTGCGCGGCATCATGGCCGGGCTTGGCCTGCGCACGGTCAATGAAATGATCGGCCGGGTCGATCTGCTGCGAACCGAAGCGGCAATCGACCACTGGAAGGCGGGCGGGCTCGATCTCGGCGCCATCCTCGAGCCGGCGCGGATCCTGTTCGAGGACACCGACGTCTACTGCAACCGCGAACAGGACCACGGCCTCGACAAGGCGCTCGACAACGAGCTGATCGAGCTTGCCGCGCCGGCGCTGCAACGCGGCGAGAAAGTGCGGATCGAGCGCGAAGTGAAAAACACCCACCGCGTCGTCGGCACCATGCTGTCGAACGAGGTGGCAAGATGCCACGGCGAGCGGATGCTGCCCGAGGACACCATCGACATCCGCCTGCGCGGCTCGGCCGGCCAGAGCCTCGGCGCCTGGCTGGCGAAGGGCATCCGCATCACCGTCGAGGGCGACGCCAACGATTACGTCGGCAAGGGCCTGTCCGGCGGCAAGCTGGTCATTTACCCGCCCCGGGAAAGCACTTTCAAGGCGGAGGAAAACATCCTCATCGGCAATGTGGTGCTGTATGGCGCCACCGGCGGCGAGGCGTATTTCCGCGGCATGGCGGCCGAGCGATTCGCCGTGCGCAACAGCGGCGCCCACGCCGTGGTGGAAGGCATCGGCGACCATGGCTGCGAATACATGACCGGCGGCCGGGTGGTGGTGCTCGGCCCCGTCGGGCGCAACATGGGCGCCGGCATGAGCGGCGGCATCGCCTATGTGTGGGACCCGCAGGGCCAACTGCCGGCGCTTTGCAACCCCGGCACCAATTCTGACACCCTGGGCCTGGAAACCGTGGCCGCCGCCGAGGACATCCTCGAATTGAAGACCTTGATCGAAAACCACGCCCGCTATACCGGCTCCACCGTCGCCCGGCGCGTGCTCGACCACTGGGAGGGCTCGCTTGCGCAGTTCGTCAAAGTCATGCCGACCGAATACAAGCGCGTGCTGGCGGAACGCGAGGCGGCAAGCGCCGCCTGAAGGGACTCACCGCTTTATGGGCAAACCAACCGGATTCAAGGAATATGCGCGGGAAACCGAACCCTACCGCGACGCCAAGGCGCGCCTGGTGGACTTCCGCGAAATCTACACCGGCCACCAAGAGCCGCTGCTCGCCACCCAGGGCGCCCGCTGCATGGACTGCGGCGTGCCCTTCTGCCAGTCCGACGCCGGCTGCCCGGTTTACAACCTGATCCCGGAATGGAACGACCTCGTCTATAAAGGCAGGTGGAAAGAAGCCCTCGACCGCCTGCACAAGACCAACAACTTCCCCGAATTCACCGGCCGCGTCTGCCCCGCGCCCTGCGAGGGCGCCTGCGTGCTCGGCATCAACGAGCCGCCCGTCACGATCAAAAACATCGAATGCGCCATCGCCGACAAAGGCTTCGAGATGGGCTGGGTCACCCCCGGCGCCCGCGCCGCGGACACCGGCCGCAAAGTCGCCATCGTCGGCTCCGGCCCGGCCGGCCTCGCCGCCGCCGAACAACTCGCCCTGCAAGGCCACGAGGTCACCGTCTACGAGCGCGACGACCGCATCGGCGGCCTGCTCATGTACGGCATCCCCAACATGAAACTGGAAAAGGAACTTGTCGACCGCCGGGTGAATCTGCTGCGGGCCGAGGGCGTGAATTTCGTCGTCAACGCCGATGTCGGTGGCGGCGGCGGCGGAATCACAAGCGGCGTCGATGTTCAGCAATTGCTCGCCGAAAACGACGCCCTCCTCCTCGCCACCGGCGCCACCACGCCCCGGGACTTGAATATCCCCGGGCGCCAAGGCCCCGGCGTGCATTTCGCCATGGAGTTCCTGCTCAAGAACACCAAAAGCCTGCTCGACTCGAACCTCGCCGACGGCAATTACATCAGCGCCAAAGACAAGGATGTCATCGTCATCGGCGGCGGCGACACCGGTACCGACTGCATCGGCACATCCCTGCGCCACGGCTGCCGCTCGCTGGTCAATTTCGAGATCATGCCCAGACCCCCGGCCGACCGCGGCGCGGACAACCCCTGGCCGCAATGGCCCATCATCTTCCGCGTCGACTACGGCCACGAGGAATCCACCCGCAAATTCGGCAAAGACCCGAGGGTCTATTCCATCTCCGGCAAGGAATTCGTCCGCCGCGAGGACGGCAGCCTGCGCGGCATCACCACAGTCGAAGTCGATGCCAAATTCCGGGAAATCCCCGGCACCGAAAAGTTCTGGCAAGCCGACCTCATCCTCCTATCCATGGGCTTCCTCGGCCCCGAACACTACGCAGCCAAACCACTAGGCATCGACCTCGACAGCCGCTCCAACTACCAGGCAAACTACGGCGACTTCCGCACCAGCCAGAAAAAGATCTTCGCCGCCGGCGACTGCCGCCGCGGCCAAAGCCTAGTAGTCCACGCCATC
>JAPOTO010000047.1:0-7704 GCA_026709135.1 Gammaproteobacteria bacterium
TAAAGAAGTGGGGTATGGCGATCAGTGACATCCGGCCCGCGGGCCCGCCTGAAGCCGGTGGACACATCGCCCTGCTTTCTTCTGGTGCGTTGCGCCGGAAGCGTGCCTTGTTGTTGCCCCGCGTTGGCTCTCCGGGCTTGGTTTTATCCCTGCGCCACCCTGCCCTGAAACGCGCAAGCCGCTGAAATAACGGGCCAATTTCATTTTGGCACGGAGCCTGCATTGTGCTTGCCGCAGTGCTGTGAAAACTGCCCATCCGCAATGTTCGAACATGAGGAACGACAAGATGAAGTTGGTCACGGCGATCATCAAGCCATTCAAACTCGATGAAGTGCGCGAGGCGCTGTCCGAAATCGGCGTGCAGGGGATCACGGTTGCCGAAGTCAAGGGCTTCGGCCGGCAAAAAGGCCACACCGAGTTGTACCGCGGCGCGGAATACGTTGTCGATTTCCTGCCCAAGGTGAAACTCGAAATCGCCGTAACCGACAGCCAGCTCGACGCGGTGCTCGACGCCATCACCGAAGCCGCGCGGACCGGGAAAATCGGCGACGGCAAGATCTTCGTGGCGAGCCTCGATCAGGTCCTGCGCATTCGCACCGGAGAAACCGGAGACTCCGCCGTCTAGGCGGCGCCCAGAGGAGGAACCCAACAGTGGAAAACCAGATTTTCGAACTCCAGTACGCGCTCGACACCTTCTACTTCCTGATCTGCGGCGCCCTCGTGATGTGGATGGCCGCCGGTTTCGCCATGCTCGAATCCGGCCTCGTCCGCTCCAAGAACACCGCCGAGATCCTCACCAAGAATGTCGCGCTGTTCGCCGTGGCCTGCACGATGTATCTCGTTTGCGGCTATCAGATCATGTATGGCGGCGGCTACTTCCTGTCCGGCGTGACCGGAACCTTGGACATGGATGACGCCGCCATCGCCGCCGTGCTCGCCGATTCCGCGGCGAACGGGTTCGACGGCGATTCGGTCTACTCCGGCGCCAGCGACTTTTTCTTCCAGGTCGTATTCGTGGCAACCGCGATGTCGATCGTCTCCGGGGCGGTTGCCGAGCGCATGAAGCTGTGGGCTTTTCTCGCCTTCGCGGTGGTGATGACCGGCGTCATCTATCCCTTTGAAGGAAGCTGGACTTGGGGTGGCAATTCGGTTTTCGGGCTGTACGAGCTCAGCTACAGCGACTACGCCGGCTCGGGCATCGTCCATCTCGCGGGCGCCACCGCGGCCCTGGCGGGGGTGCTGCTGCTTGGCCCGCGCAAGGGCAAGTACGGGCCGAATGGCGAGGCCAGGGCGATCCCCGGCGCCAATCTGCCGCTGGCCACCTTGGGCACCTTCATCCTGTGGATGGGCTGGTTCGGCTTCAACGGCGGCTCAACACTCAAACTCGGCGGCATCGGCGTGGCCAACGAAGTCGCCAATGTGTTCCTCAACACCAATGCCGCGGCGGCGGGCGGATTGATCGCCGCCCTGATCACGGCCCGGCTCTGGTTCGGCAAAGCCGACTTGACCATGGCGCTCAACGGCGCCCTCGCCGGCTTGGTCGCCATCACCGCCGAACCCGCCGACCCTTCGCCCCTGCTGGCGACGATTATCGGCGCGATTGGCGGCATCATCGTTGTGGCCAGCATCGTCACGCTCGACAAATTGCGCATCGACGATCCCGTGGGCGCCATTTCGGTGCATGGCACGGTGGGCATATTCGGCATCTTCGCGGTGCTGCTGTCCGACCCCGACGCCACATTCGTTGGTCAGCTCATCGGCATGCTGACGATCGTGGGCTGGGTGTTTGGCGCCAGCCTGCTGGTTTGGTTCGGGCTCAAGGCGGCGATGGGCATCCGGGTGTCGGAAGAAGAGGAAGCCGAAGGCGTGGACTTCTCGGAATGCGGCATGGAGGCTTACCCGGAATTCGTCAATCAATAAACGCAAACCACCGATTTCAAGCCTCTCTCCTCGCGGCGCCTCCGTTAACACGGGGCGCCGTTTTTTTCACATGTCCCCGAAACGGTGTTGCAGGATGGCCAGCGCCGCCAGCGGCGCGGTTTCGGCGCGCAGCACGCGCGGCCCCAGGCGAACCACCTGATAGCCGCAACGGGCGGCGAGTTTCAGTTCCGGTTCGGCGAAGCCCCCCTCCGGCCCGGTGATGATGCGCAGGTGGCTGCCGAGCAAGGCCGTTGGCAAATCCTGTACGCCAGCCGGGTCGAACAGTATCCGCCCGCATTCCGCCGGCGCCGGATCGCGCAGGATTTCATCGAAGGGGCGCGGTTCGCTGAACAGGGGAATGCGGAATCCGCCGGATTGTTCCACCGCGCTCACCGCGATCCGGCGCCAATGTTCGAGCCGGGTCGCCGCGCGCTCCTTCGGCGGCTTCCCCTCGCTGCGGGCGCTGAAGAAGGGGGCGATTCGGGCAACGCCGAGTTCGGTGGATTTCTGGATGGCCCAGGCCAGGCGGTCGCCCCGGGCCAGCCCGATGCACAACTCGATATCGAGCTTCGGCAGCACCGGCGCGCGCAGCCGGCGGCCGAGGCGCAACCCGGCTTCCTTCTTGTTCAGTTGTTCGACGCAGGCGACGAATTCGCCGTCCCGGGCGTTGAACACCCGAACGCAATGCCCCTGCCGCATGCGCAGCACGGTGCCGAGATAATGGGCGGTGTCGGCGCCAAGGCGAACCGGGACATCTTCCGCCAGCGGCGCTTCACAGTGCAGCCTCGTGTGACGCATGGCGGGACACCTGGTCAGCGGCGCCGGGACAGATCGCACAGGCCGAGGTTTTTCCAGATCCCGCGCACCGGGCCGGCCAAGTTCAGGGAGTAGAAATGCAGGCCCGGCGCGCCGCCCCGGAGCAGGCGCTCGCAAAGCCCGCTGACAACCTCTTCGCCGAAGCCGCGCAGCCCTTGCTGATCGTCGCCGAAATCGGCAAGCCGCCGGGCGAGCCAGAGCGGAATCTCCGCTCCGCATTTGGCGGAAAACGCGGTGAGCTTGGCGAAATTGGTGATCGGCATGATTCCCGGAACGATGGGAATGGCGACTCCCGCCCCCGCGCTGGCTTCAACAAAGCGGAAGTAGGCGTCGGCGTTGAAGAAATACTGGGTGATGGCGGAGTTCGCGCCGGCGTCGATCTTCTGCCGGAAGTGCTCGACCTCCATGGCGTAGCTTGGCGATTCCGGGTGGGTCTCGGGATAGCAGGCCACCTCGATGTGGAAATGATCGCCGCACTCGGCGCGCACGAATTCCACCAGGTGGCGGGCGTGGAAGCCGCGCTCCCGCGATGGCTGCTCGGCGGGGCGGTCGCCGCGCAGAACCACGAGCCGCCGAATGCCGGCGTCGCGGTAGGCTGCCAGCAACTCGCGGACGTGGCCGAGGTCGGTTCCGGTGCTGGTGAGATGCGGCGCGATTTCGGATCCCGCGGCGAAATAGTCGAGCACCAACTCCCGGGTTCCCTCCTTGGCCGAACCCGAGGCGCCATGGGTGACGGAAAAGAAAGCCGGCCCGAGCTTGGTAAGTTCCTTATGCACCCGGTCGAGCTTGACCCGGGCTTCCGCGCTGCGGGGCGGGAAAAACTCGACGCTGAAATTTTGCGCCGCGGGAGACATGGGACAACACCACTGTCAGTAACGGTAGCTGTCCGGCTTGAACGGGCCGTCCGCCGCCACGCCGATGTAATCGGCCTGATCGGGGGTCAGCCGGGTGATCACGCCGCCGAAGCCTTCCACCATCAGCGCCGCCACTTGCTCGTCGAGTTTTTTCGGCAGCACGCTCAAGCCCACTTCGCGTTCGGCTTCCGGCTGGTCCGCGAAGCGGCCCTGGTACAGGTGGATCTGGGCGAGCACTTGGTTGGCGAAGGAGCCGTCCATGACCCGGGATGGATGGCCGGTGGCATTGCCGAGGTTGATCAGGCGGCCCTCGGAAAGCAGGATCAGATAATCGCCGGGATGTTTGCGACCGCGGCGGAAGATGCGGTGCACCTGGGGCTTGATGAACTCCCACTCCCAGTTTTCGCGCATGTAGGCGGTATCGATCTCGTTGTCGAAGTGGCCGATATTGCACACCACCGCGCCGGCTTTGAGCTTTTGCAGCATGAAGCGGTCGCAGACATTGATGTTGCCGGTGGCCGTCACGATCAGGTCGAGGCTGCCGAGCAATTCGGCGTTGACCGCTTCCAGCCCACCGCTTTTGCGGCCGCCGCGGTAGGGGGAAACGACTTGGAAGCCATCCATGCACGCCTGCATGGCGCAGATCGGGTCGGCCTCGGCGATTTGCACGATCATGCCTTCCTGCCGCAGGCTGCGGGACGAACCCTTGCCGACATCGCCATAGCCGATTACCAGCGCCCGGCGGCCGGCGAGCAGCATGTCGGTGCCGCGCTTGATGCCGTCGTTGAGGCTGTGGCGGCAACCGTACTTGTTGTCGTTCTTCGATTTGGTCACCGAGTCGTTGACATTGATCGCGGGCACTTTCAGCCGGCCGGCTTCAAGCATTTCCTGCAGCCGGTGGACGCCGGTGGTGGTTTCCTCGGTGATGCCGTGAACGCCATCGAGTACTTGCGGATACTTTTGATGCAGCATGGCGGTCAAATCGCCGCCGTCGTCGAGCACCATGTTGGCGTCCCAGGGCTGGCCGTCTTTCAGAATCGTCTGCTCGATGCACCAGTCGCCTTCGGCCTCGGTCTGGCCTTTCCAGGCGTAGACCGCCACGCCCCTGGCCGCCATGCAGGCGGCGGCATGGTCCTGGGTGGAGAAGATGTTGCAGGAGGACCAGCGCACTTCGGCGCCGAGCTCCATCAAGGTCTCGATCAGCACCGCGGTTTGCACGGTCATGTGCAGGCAGCCGAGAATCCTCGCTCCACCAAGTGGCTTGCCGCCGGCATGGCGGCGGCGCAGGGCCATCAGCGCGGGCATTTCGTTTTCAGCCAGGCTGACCTCCCGCCGGCCGAATTCGGCAAGCGACAGATCGGCGACCTTGAAGTCGGGCGGCGGGCATTCCCGCGGCTTGACCATGGGTTGGTTCATTTCTCTCCTCCTGTCAGCATCCCTGCCCTGTTCCGGCCTCGTCGCGCAGTGTGTCCGCCAGATCGGTTCGTTCCCAGGTGAATCCGGCATCGTCGCGGCCGAAGTGGCCATAGCTGGCGGTCTGGCGGTAAATCGGCCGCAGCAGATCGAGTTGCTCGATCAACCCCCGGGGCCGCAGTTCGAAATGCGCGCGAATCAATTCGATGATGCGCGCGTCGGACAGCCGGCCGGTGCCGAAAGTCTGGACGCTGACCGAAGTCGGCTCGGCCACGCCAATGGCGTAGGAAAGCTGCACTTCGCAGCGTTCGGCGATGCCCGCCGCCACCAGATTCTTCGCCACATGGCGGGCGGCGTAGGCGGCGGAACGGTCCACTTTGGACGCATCCTTGCCGGAAAAGGCGCCACCGCCATGGCGGGCCACGCCGCCGTAGGTGTCGACGATGATCTTGCGTCCAGTCAGGCCGCAATCGCCATCGGGGCCGCCGATGACAAAGCGCCCGGTGGGGTTGATCAGATAGCGGGTGTCTTTGCCGAGCCACTTCGAAGGCAGCACCGGCTTGATGATTTCCTCGATGACGGCCTCCCGCACTTCGTCGAGGGAAACATCCGCGGCGTGCTGGGTGGAAAGCACCACCGTCTCTATGCCTTCCGGCCGGCCATCCCGGTAGCGGAAACTGAGTTGGCTCTTGGCGTCCGGGCCCAACCAAGGCAAAACGCCGCTCTTGCGCACTTTCGCCTGCTGCCGCATCAACCGATGGGAATACGTGATTGGCGCCGGCATCAGCACATCGGTTTCACCGGTGGCGTAGCCGAACATCAGTCCCTGGTCGCCGGCGCCCTGCTCCTTGCTTTCAGTCGAATCCACCCCCAGCGCAATATCGGAAGATTGCTGGCCCAGGGCGTTCAGCACCGCGCAGGCGGCACTGTCGAAACCGAGCTCCGCGCTGGTGTAGCCGATGTCGCGCACGACTGCCCGCACCACCGATTCAATATCGACAGCCGCGCTGCTGCTGATTTCCCCGGCAAGCAGCACCATGCCGGTTTTCACCAGGGTTTCACAGGCGACCCGGGCGGTTGGGTCGGCCTCGAGAAAGGCGTCGAGCACCGCGTCGGAAATCTGGTCGGCCATCTTGTCGGGATGGCCTTCGGCCACCGATTCCGATGTAAACAAACTGGTTTGGGTCATCAATCTGGTCTTTCGCTATCTGCCGCGGGCGTCGCGCTTCTTGCTGAACATCCGCATCTGGATCTGGAATCCGTTGCGGAGCCCGAGGAAGGATCCCTGGTGATCCTCAAGCCCCGCTTGGCCAGCCCAGTCGCGCAGGTCGGTGGTGTCGAATCCAAGCCACAGGTCGCCGCAGGATTCGCGCACCCAGTCCTGGTCGTGGCGGCTCAAGTCGCAAATCAGCAGCGTTCCCGAGGGCGCCAGCAGCCGCGCGCAGTCCTTGATGGTCATTGCCGGAGACGGAATATGGTGCAGGACCATATCGAAAATAATGAGATCGAATTGCCGGTCGGTAACCGAACGGGTCTCCCCGAGCAGGAATTCGATGCCCTGATGGCCGGCGGCCACAGTCGTGGACCTGGCCTTTTCCAGCATGTCCGGCGAGTTGTCGAGGGCGGTGAGGCGCTGGAACCGCTCGGCGAGTTCCGCCAGCAACTGCCCTTCCCCCGGGCCCACCTCAAGCACCCGGGCCTGCTTTTCTAGGCCGAGTCCGGAAATCACCTCGTGCAGACTCGCCGCATATTGTCCGCGGCCCACAATCAGGCCCTGCTTTTCGCGGAACTTGTCGGCATTGCGGCGGAAGAATTGCAGCGAAGACAGGCCGCGCTCCTGCTGGATCTGGCGAATCTTGCGGTTCTGGGAAGTCGAAATCGGCAGTGTGTCAATCGCCTCGAGAACGTGGCGGCGGCTCTCGGCGAAATCGGCATGGTCGTGAACGAGGGCGCGACGGTAATAGATGGAAGTGCCTTCGCGCCGGGTCGAAAGCAGCCCAGCCTGCAACAGGATTTTAAGATGATGGCTCAGCGCCGACTGGCGGATGTCGAGAATGCGGCACAGCTCAAGGACACTGAAGGACTCGCTCTTGAGCAGCCGCAGGATTTGCAGCCGCAGGCTGTCCGCCAGCGCCTTGTGCAGGGCAGTGAGGGTAAGCAGCGGCTCGGCGACTGGCCGGGAGCTGCTTTCATACAAGATCGAGGCGGGGTTGGTACTCATTTCAGTAGCGGACAGGAAAAATGGGAGCGAACGATACCAGCATTCGCCAACCTCCGCAATTCTTTTATCAAAATATTTTGATAATTAACCCGAAAACCCCGATCCCCCAACCATCGCACCACTCCTCAAGCACCGCCAATCAGATTGTCCAGCCGTAATTCAGAAATTTTCACGCAGAATTACGCAATTTTTCGATTTTCGTCCTACACCTATGGGGTGAAAGCGATGCGGTCCGTTGCCGCCAAGGGTTTTGACGGCCGTTTCGTTCACAAATCCGCAAATTCGTGATATAGAGGGAGCAGCGATGAAAGCCGAAGATGTTATTGCCACAGCGCACAAACTGGAGACCGCGGGCATGGCGCGCAGTGAGGCGGAAGCCTTGATCAGTGAATTTCAGAGTCTCGTCGCTCCTTTGGCGACCAGGGAGGGCTTGGAATCGCTTGAGGCGCGCACGGCCACCAAGGAGGATTTGGCGTCGCT
>JAPOTO010000047.1:7754-13315 GCA_026709135.1 Gammaproteobacteria bacterium
TGGAATCGAAAATGTCCGGCATGGAAACCAGATTGCTTTGGCGGCTTTCGCTGGTGATGATTGGCAGTGGAGGCTTTCTGCTATCCATCCTGCGTTTCTTCCCGTGATCCGGGTCCGCCCATTCAATCACCGCCGACCGTGGCCCGGAGCGGGGGCGGCGGCCGTGCTGTCGCTGGCGGTTTGCTGCCCCGGCCTGGCCGCCGAAGGCGGCGGGCGCGAACTTGTCACCGCCTTCTGGCAGGCTGAAAGCGCCGAATCGCAAGATGCCGCCCAACAGGCGCTGCTCGCCGCCACGGATGACGTGGCGACGCTGTACCAATGGCTGCGGCAAGGGCCGGAATTTTCCGCGGCGGTGGAAACCGGCGCCTGGGAGACCAGCCGCCGCGGCGATGACGGCCTGCTCTACCGCTACGGCCTGGTGGTGCCGGATTCCTACGACCCGGCGGCTTCCTATCCAGTTGAATTCCTGCTCCACGGCGGCGTGGCCCGTCCCGAATGGGGGCCGGGCGTGCAATGGTGGCGCTCGGGCTATGAAAACCTGCGGCGGGAAGACCGCATCATCGTTGTGCCGGCGTCTTGGCGCGAAGCCTTCTGGTGGCACGACAACCAAGCCGACAATCTGCCCGCGATTCTGCGCGAGGTGAAGCGGCGCTACAACGTGGACGACAACCGGGTGACGATGACCGGCATTTCCGACGGCGGCACCGGCGCCTACTTTTTCGCCTTCAAGCAACCGGGGGAATGGGCCGCCTTCCTGCCTTGGATCGGCCATCCCGGCGTGCTGCGTAATCCCGCCGGCGGCGTCAGCCACCGGCTGTACTTTGAAAACCTCGCCGCCAAACCGCTGTACATCGTCAACGGCGAGCTCGACCAGCTCTATCCCGCCGCGTCGCTGCAATCATTCGTTGAAGTGCTGGCGGAGGAGGGGGTGGAGCATGTGTTCCGCGTGATCGAGGGCGGCGGCCACGACACCCGCTGGCTGCCCGCTGAAACGCCCGCTATCGAGCGCTTCAAGGCCGACCACCCGCGGGATCCGTTCCCGGAACAATTGCAATGGGTCGCCGACCGGGAGGATCGCTACAACCACAATCTCTGGCTGCGAATCGACCAGTTGGCAAGCCCCGATTTCCCCGCCGTGTTGAAGGTTGCGCGGCGGGGCAACCACTTCGCCGTGGAGGCGACGGCGACCGCGGGGTTCACCTTGTTGTTGAACCCGGAAGAAGTCGATTTCAGCCAGCCGGTGACGGTGAGCGTGAATGGGGCGACCATTCACGCGGAAATCGTGGAACAGAACCCGGCCACCCTGCTGGGCTGGGCCCGGCAATCGCTCGACCGCGAAATGCTGATCACCGCCGAGTTGCCGATCTCGCTTGTCACGGATTAGGGAAGCTCCGATCAAGTCAGGGCGCGCTTGGCTTTTCAGGCTAATTCCGCAACTCCGCCATCCGCTGCCGCAGCGCGCCAAGAATGATGTTCAGCTCGCGGAAGTAGTCGTATTCCTCGCTCAGGGCGGTCATCGCCTCGTGGAAGCGGAGGAACTCCGGCTCGACTTCGGCGAGCAGGGCTTCGGTGTCGAGCAATTCGTCGAGGCCATCTTGATAATTCTTCGCATTGTTGGCGCGGGCTTCGGTCAGAAAGTTCGGCTCGCAGGCCTCCCGGGAAATATTCGACCCGGTGGGCGTGTAGCTGCGGCAGATCACATGCAATGACTCATCCCCGGTGCGCAGATTGAATACCCGGTAGATTTCTTTCTCGAATTTCTCGATCTCCCTGCGCAGTTGCGGCACCGACATGGCGTCGATATCCACCTGCCCCTCCTCCGCCGCGGCGGACGGCGCGGCGAAACCCAGCAACGGCAGGCAGCAGGCGATCACGGCGAGGCGGGTCATGTGGCATTCCTCCGGGGCGGCATGAATCCGGCTATTATATGCCCGGTTCAGCCCAGCGAACGATATTTCGCGATCAACCCCATCCACCAAACAGGAAACCAGCGCGATGATCAACGATTTCGAAACGGGTGGTTTGCGGGTCGCCGCGGAGCTGGCGGCTTTCGTCAACGACGAGTTGCTGCCGGAGATTGGGCTGGGCCGGGATGCGTTCTGGTCTGGATTTGAAAGCTTGATCGACACTTTCACCACCCGCAACGAAGAACTGCTGGCCCGGCGCGATGAACTGCAAAAGCAGATCGATGGCTGGCACCACCGCAATCCGGGCCCGGATTACGACCGGGCGGCCTATCGCGCCTTTCTGCGCGAAATAGGCTACCTTGAGCCGGAACCCGGCGATTTCCAAATCTCCACGGTCGGGGTTGATGCGGAAATCGCCACCATCGCGGGCCCGCAACTCGTGGTGCCGGTTAAGAATGCCCGCTTCGCCACCAATGCCGCCAACGCCCGCTGGGGTTCGCTGTACGACGCGCTCTACGGCAGCGATGTGATTCCCGAAGATGGCGGCGCCGGGCGCGGTGGAGGCTACAACCCAGTTCGCGGCCAGCGCGTGATCGACTACGCGCGGCGGTTTCTCGACGAGATCTGCCCGCTGGCCGGCGCGACACAGATCCCACCCGCTGGCGCGGGCCAAGCCCCACCCGCTGGTTCGAGTCACGCCCCGCTCGCGAATGCGAGCCATGCCAACGTCCTGCGATACCGCGTGGCGGACGGCGCCCTGATGGCCGAATGCGCGGGTGGCGCCTGTCATGGGCTGCGCGACCCGGCGCAGTTCGCCGGATTCACCGGCCCCGGGGACAACCCCTCCGCGGTGCTGCTGCGCAATCACGGCCTGCATATCGAAATCGGCATCGACCGCGGCTCAGAGGTCGGCGCCGCGGACCCCGCCGGAGTGGGCGACATCGTTCTCGAAGCCGCGCTGACGACGATCGCGGACTGCGAGGACAGCGTGGCCGCGGTGGATGCCGCCGACAAGACCGCGGTGTACCGCAACTGGCTCGGCCTGATGCGGGGCGATCTCGCGGAAACCTTCAGCAAGAACGGCGAGCCCATCACCCGGACGCTCGCCGCCGACCGCCAGTACCGCTCGCCACAAGGCGAAACATTCAAGCTGCCGGGCCGCAGCCTGCTGCTCGTTCGCAACGTTGGCCATTTGATGCGCAACAACGCTATCCACGACAGCCGCGGCCGGCAGGTTTTCGAGGGCATCCTGGACGCGGTCGTCACGGCGGCGATCGGCTGCGTCGATGTGCAAGGCCGGAACCGGCTGGGCAATTCGCGCACCGGCGGCATCTACATCGTCAAACCCAAAATGCACGGGCCGGACGAAGTGCGCTTCACCCGGGAGCTGTTCGCCGCAGTGGAATATCTGCTCGGGCTTGCGCCGCTGACGCTCAAGCTCGGCATCATGGACGAGGAAAGGCGCACCACGGTCAACCTCAAACGCTGCATCTATGAAGCCAGGGACCGGGTGGTATTCATCAACACCGGCTTTCTCGACCGCACCGGCGATGAAATCCACACCGGCATGCACGCCGGCCCCATGCTGCCCCGGGAGGAGATGAAGAATTCAACCTGGATCGGCGCCTATGAGAACCACAATGTCGATACCGGCCTGGCCTGCGGTTTGCCGGGGCGGGCCCAGATCGGCAAGGGCATGTGGCCCATGCCCGACCGGATGGCGGCGATGATCGAGGAGAAAGCCGCGCATCCGCTGGCCGGCGCCAGCACCGCCTGGGTTCCTTCGCCCACGGCGGCGGTGCTCCACGCCATGCATTACCACCGGGTCGATGTGTTCGCGGTGCAGAGGGCGCTGCGCGAGCGGCGGCCGGCGGCGCTGGCCGATTTGCTCGAAGTGCCCCTGCTGCCGGCGCCCGCGGCACTCGGCGCCGGGCGCATCCAGCGCGAACTCGACAACAACATCCAGGGCATTCTGGGCTATGTCGCGCGTTGGATCGATCAGGGCATCGGCTGCTCGAAAGTGCCCAATATCGATGATGTGGCGCTGATGGAAGACCGCGCCACCCTGCGGATTTCCAGCCAGTACGTCGCCAATTACCTGCATCACGGGCTTTGCGGCGAGGAGCAGGTTGAAGAATCGCTGCTGCGCATGGCGGCGGTGGTCGATGCCCAGAACGCCGCCGATCCCCTGTATGAACCGATGGCGCCGAATCCGGCGGGGTCGTTCGCTTTCCAGGCGGCGCGGGACCTGATCTTTCAAGGCGTCAGGGAACCCAACGGCTACACCGAGCCGGCGCTGCACCGGGTGAGACTGGCGAAAAAACAGGCGGCGCGGGAGTAGCAGAGCAAGTATCCCGCGGCTGCGCGCGGAATCTCCGGGGAACACTGCCGCCCGGGGAAGCTCTGATTGAGTCAGAGCATACCTAGGAGCCTGCGCCGTAGGAATTCGCGGCTGCAAATCCGCTCTCATCCGCGCCCTTGACTGATCAATTTCGTTGAATATCAGCCAATATTCGCCTCAATCGATCAGCCAAGGGCGCGGCGATATCGAATTTTCGCTTTCGCGAATTCCTACGGCGCAGGCTCCTAGCGTTCGCCCCCGCCGCCGGTTTCCAGCTCGGAGACGACCTCCAGCCGCCTGGCGCCGCGGAGAATGCCGAACATGCCGTGGTTGCCTTCGTGGCAGGCGTATTCGTAGATCGGCTCGTCGATGCGCGACAGGGGATACTCGCCGTAAAACTCGCCGGCGAAGACGCTCGGGTCGTTGACCCGGAAGCCATAAATCAGTTTGTAGTCGGATTCCCGCCGGAAGGTTTCGGTGATGGTGATTTCATCCACCGGCAAGCCGCGCAGGCTGTGCCAGCCGTTGAACCAGCGGGTTTCCACCACCAGCGTGTCGCCCTCCCAGCGGCCGATGGCGTCCCCCATCCATTTGCGGTGCGCCTCCGCCGCGGGATTACGGGCATCGGCGATGCGGATGATGCGGGCGTCGTGCACCATCTCGGCGACGATGGCCACATGGCCCGGCGACTGCACAAATTGCAAATGGCTGTTGTAGATCACCGGGCTCATCACCGGCCCGGACAGGTTGCCGAAGCCCACGAGGCAGCGTTCGCCGAGGCTGCGGCCCTCCGGGCCATCATTGTTTCTGTCGGTCCGACCGCCGCCCCGCGCGGAGATCAGCCGCTCCGTGGCCCCCGGCAGCACCTCGGGCATCCGGCCGTTGGCTGGCTCGATAATCGCCGAAGTGCGGAATTCGCCGTCGATGGTCGGCAGGAACTGGGCGTCATCGCGCCAGAACAGGTCGTAATTGCCAATCGGCGGCAGCGACTCGGCGACTTCCGGCGCCGCCCGGTTCGGGTCCAGCGGCTCGTTGTCCGCATCGAACCGCCGCTGCACCATGCGTTCGAGGTCGAGCACCTCTTGTTCCGAATATGTCCGCTGTTCCCCCAGCGCCTCGGGCCGCTCGAAGGGCATCACCGTGGCATGCTTCCAGACGCCCTGGAAATCCGGCGCGCCCCATTCGGTGCGGGGCGTTTCGTAATCCTGCGCCACCGAGCCGGCGCCAAACACGGCCAGGCCCATCAGGAAAACGGTTTTTCTGGACATTCCACAACCCTCCCGCCTGTTTTCGGCAAGCTAGGAGCCTGCGCC
>JAPOTO010000180.1 GCA_026709135.1 Gammaproteobacteria bacterium
TGCGCGAGCGCGTGTTCGGCGATTTCGCGGGGCACGCTTGTCTTTTCGGCTGCCCAATCGCGGAAGCTGGAACGGAAGCCGTGCGGCACGGCCCCGATGCCGCTTTCACGCGCCAGCTTGGACAAAGTGCTGTCACTCATGACCTTGCCGCGCACCGACGGGAACACTAGGCCCGAACCATCCGCGAGTTCCCGGGCCTGATCGAGCACGGCCAGCGCCTCGCGGGGCAGCGGCACCCGATGTTCCCGGCCCGCTTTCATGCGTTCGCCGGGAACGGTCCATGTGCCGCCGTCAATTTCGGCCCAGGTCATATTGCGGACTTCACCGGAGCGCGCCGCCGTCAACACAATAAACCGGAAAGCGGCCTTCGTCGCCCACCATGCGCGGCTGCCCTCGATGGTGTCCAGCGCCGTGCCGACTTCCGCGAAGGGAAGCGCCTTGTGCCGGGTCGGTATCGCGCCGGTCTTGGGCAGCGCCGCAGTTACCGCGTCAACCGGATTGTCCGCCCGGTAGCCCTCGGCGATTGCCCAACGCATCACCATCCCGATCCGCTGCTTGAGCCGCCGGGCGGTTTCGCGCTTTTCGTTCCAGATCGGATTGAGCACCGCGAGCACGTCGCCCGCGTCGATCCCATTAACCCGCCGCTTCATAATGCGCTTGGCGAGATTCTCGAAGGTGTAGCGCCATTGCTTCTCACTCTTGCCGCCGTCGCGCCATGTGCCCCGCTGAATGTTCAAGACCGCTTCCAGCGCCTCGGCGACTGTAGGCACTTTTGCGGCCCGCTTCGCCTCGCGGGGATCTCCGCCGGCCCGGATCAAGCGCCGGTTGTCCGTCGCCGCGTCCCGCGCCTCTTGAAGCGAAACCAAGGGGAACGGCCCCAAGCCGAGATCGGTGGACCTTCCGCCGATCATCACCCGTTGCACGAAGTTCTTGCGGCCTGTCGGCGATACGACGATGTAAAGGGTATCGTCCACGCGGTGGCGTTGCGGACGCGGCCCCGGTTGCAGCGCCTTTACCTGCGTCGCGGTGAGTGGCTTCAATTTCATTTTGATACCCTGTTTAATACCAAATACAGTATAGGCAGGATAACATAGCCAGAGACATATGCAACAAATAGTTTCAGCAAAAACAATATTTTGCAGAACATGATAGACAGAAATACAACCGGAAAGACACTGCATAAGCGGACGTCCGGTCCGCCATTCCCGCAGTCTATTTCAGTCCAGTTGCCGAGCGCTATTGCCAACGCACGCTTGCGTGGCTGGTTGCGGTGGCAGCGCTGTCATTTGCGGCTGCAAACTAGCCGCCGCCGGGCTTTGGCTTGGGGTCGCCGTCCTCCGTTTTGTATTCGGCGGACTCCTCGGCGATGGCTGCCTCGAGCCATCTGCTGTTCGCGACCCGATCTTCGAGCTCGTCGAGATATTCGAGGATTGCCTGCCTGATGTGGAATTCGACCGAATTGCCGGTGAGCGCCGAAAGCAGCGCGAGATCGCTTTCGATCTCCCGGGGCAGCTTGATTCTGACCATTGCGTGATCCCTCCAAAGGGTGCTTGTGGTGGATTTGGTTGCTCCTTCTGCTTGGGATTCGCTGTCCTTGTGCGGTCGATTATAGGCAAGCCGGCGCGGTTGTCAGCCGGATCGGGGTTGACATTGGGTTGACATTGCCGCGGCCGCGGATGAGCCTGGCCATTTGCGCGCGGACAAGCGGATTCCCGCCCGCTTCGTGCTATGATTCGGATGTGTTCCCCGATTCAAGCCCGCCATGAACCGCCGCCCGCTTCCCATCGGCATCCAGGATTTCCGCACCCTGCGGGAAACTGGCTGCTACTACGTCGACAAAACACCCCTGATCCACCAACTGGTGAGCCAAGGCCGCTATTACTTCCTGTCCCGCCCGCGGCGCTTCGGCAAAAGCCTGCTGCTCGACACCATCAGGGAACTGTTCGCCGGCAACGAGCCGCTGTTCCGGGGCCTGCACATCCACGACCGCTGGGATTGGGGCGAGACCCATCCCGTCGTGCGGCTGAGCTTTGGGGGGAAGAATTATGAGTCCGGCGATCTTGAGGGGAGCATCCTCAAACAGCTCGCCATCGTCGAGCGCGACGCCGGCCTCGACCCCGGGCCACCCGGGGACAGCGGGCCGCTGCGGCTGATGGATTTGCTAGACCGCTTGCACCGCAAGACCGGCAAGCAAGTCGTGGTGCTCGTGGATGAGTACGACAAGCCGATCCTCGACGCCCTGAACGACCCGGAGCAAGCCAAGGCGAACCGCGCTTATCTCCGCGGTTTCTACGGCATCATTAAAGATAGCGCTCGTTTGGTCCGCTTCGCTTTCGTTACCGGCGTCAGCATGTTTTCCAAGGTGAGTCTGTTTTCGGGCCTGAACAACCTCGACAATATCAGCCTCGACCCATGTTACGCGACGATTTGCGGCTACACCGACCGCGACCTCGACACGGTGTTCGCGCCTGAACTCGAAGGCCTGGACCGCGACGAGATCCGGCGCTGGTACAACGGCTACCACTGGCGGGGGGCGGAAAAGGTGTACAACCCCTATGATGCGCTGTTGCTGTTCCGCAAGCGCGATTTCAAGGCCCACTGGTTTGAAACGGGCTCGCCGGGCTTCCTGTTCGAGGTGATGATGGAAAAGGGCGTGACGTCCTTGGACCTCGAAAATCTTGTCGCTGAAGAGGATCTGCTCTCGACCTTCGACGTCGGCGACATCGGCGCCGACGCCCTGCTGTTCCAGACTGGCTACCTGACGATCGCCGAGGAAATTTGGCAGGATGAACTGCTCCACTTTCGACTCGACTACCCCAACAAGGAAGTGCGGCTCAGCCTTAACAACAGCCTGTTGCAGCGCGTCACCGGTCGCGGCCGTGAAACCCGGGAGCGAAGCAGGGATCTCGTCGAGCTGCTGGCGGCAGGGGATTTCGACGGTTTTGCCGAACGGCTCCGCGCCTTCTTCGCCGGCATACCCTACCAGTGGCGGGCCGAACCCGGGCCCGCGCGCTATGAGGCCTGGTACGCGGGCATGCTTTACGCCTGCTTCCGCACCATCGGTGTCGATCTGCGGGTCGAGGAGTCGAGCAGCCGTGGCCGCTCCGATATGGTTCTGCTCCACGGCGGCCGGGTGTTCGTGCTCGAATTCAAGATGGCCGCGGAGGGCGAGGACGCCGAAGCCGCCGTATCCCGGGCCCTGCGGCAAATCCGCGAAAAGGGCTACGCCGAAAAGTACCGCGGCCGCAACGAGCCGATTCACCTGGTCGGCGTGGTCTTCGGCAGTGGCGGGCCCGAGCCGCTCGCGGTCAGGGTTGAGCCTGATCTGGTCTGACCCCGCCGGGTAAGCTCCGGCTGGATCCGATCTTCCCCGACCGGCCCGCAAGCTTTGCGGCTGGTTGCGGTGGCAGCGCTGTCATTTGCGGCTGCAAACTAGCCGCCGCCGGGCTTTGGCTTGGGGTCGCCGTCCTCCGTTTTGTATTCGGCGGACTCCTCGGCGATGGCTGCCTCGAGCCATCTGCTGTTCGCGACCCGATCTTCGAGCTCGTCGAGATATTCGAGGATTGCCTGCCTGATGTGGAATTCGACCGAATTGCCGGTGAGCGCTGAAAGCAGCGCGAGATCGCTTTCGATTTCCCGGGGCAGCTTGATTCTGACCATTGCGTGATCCCTCCAGAGGGTGCTTGTGGTTGTGGTGGATTGGGTTGCTCCTTCTGCTTGGGATTCGCTGTCCTTGTCCGGTCGATTATAGGCAAGGCGGCGCGGGTGTCAGCCGGATCGGGGTTGACATCGGGTTGACATTGCCGCGGTCGTCCTTGCGCTTGATGTGGGCGCCATGCGGGTGGCGGGCGCCGGCGCAATTCGGCTACACTCGGCCTCGTCACGGCGACGCGGCCCGCGGGCGCGGGTCGATGAAACAGCGGAAGCAGCAGAAACAGCAAGCGGGCGATTCGGCGAATCAATAGACAGGCAAGACGATTCATGCGACTGAAGTGCATCAGGCTGGCCGGTTTCAAGTCCTTCGTCAACCCCACCACGATCCATTTTCCCGCCAATATCTGCGCCATCGTCGGCCCCAACGGCTGCGGCAAGTCGAATGTGATCGACGCCGTGCGCTGGGTCATGGGCGAAAGCTCGGCGCGGAATCTGCGTGGCGGCCAGATGGCCGATGTCATCTTCGACGGCACCACGGAGCGAAGCGCGGTGGGGCTCGCCTCGGTGGAACTCGTGCTCGACAACTCCGACCAGCGCCTGCGGGGCGAATACGCCGGCTACGCCGAAATCTCTATCAAGCGCAAGGTCGAGCGCGGCGGCGACTCGGAGTATCAGCTCAACGGCGCGAGATGCCGGCGGCGCGACATCACCGAATTGTTTCTCGGCACCGGGCTCGGCCCCCGCAGCTACTCGATCGTCGAGCAGGGCATGGTCAGCCGCTTGATCGAATCCCGCCCGGAAGAGCTGCGGGTTTTCATCGAAGAGGCCGCCGGCATCTCCAAATACCGCGAGCGGCGCAGGGAAACCGCGGCGCGCATCGCCAGAACGCGGGACAATCTCGAGCGGCTCGCGGACCGGCGCGCCGAACTCAAACGCCAATTGCAGCACCTCGACCGGCAGTCCCGGGCCGCCCAGCGCTACCGTGAATGGATGGAGGAGCAGCGCCGCAGCGAGGCCCGCGTCCACGCCCTGCGCTGGCAGGCCCTGGCGAAGGAACTCGAAGCCGGCACCGGCAGCCTGGCCTCGCTGGAAACCGAAAAGGAAGCGATCACCGCCCAGCAGCGGGAGGAAGAAGCCGGCATCGAAAAAAGCCGCCAGGAAAACGCCGAACTCGCCAGCGGCGTCAATGAAATCCAAGGCAGAAGCATCCAGATCGGCAACGATATCGTCCGCATCGAGCAATCGATCAAGCATCGGCGGGAAAGTCTGGCGCAACTCGAAAAAGACCTTGCGGAAACCCGCGGCGACTGGCGGCAAACCGCCGACGAACTCGATGCCGACCTGCGCCAGGTTACCCGGATCGAAAGCGAACTCGAGCAAGTCGCCGGCGCGGCCGCGGAAGCCGCCGAACGCGAGCGGGCCTCATCCGGGCTTGCGCTGGAGGCCGAGCAGCGCCAGCGGCAAAGCCAGCAGAGCTGGGACGCTTTCAGCGAGCGGGCGCAGTCGCCGCGGCAAGTCGCAGAAGTCGAACAGGCGCGGATTCGCCAGTTGCGCGACAACATCGACCGCGCCCGCCAGCGGCGGGAAAGACTGCAAGCCGAACTCGGCGAGCTCGATACCGGCCCCGGCGATTTCGCCAGCCGCCAGGAACACGCCGATGGGCTGGAACAAGCCGTGGGGGAACTGCGCGGGCGGCAAAGCGAAGCCGCGGCGCGGATTGATGAAATGAGAAAGCGCATCGAAGCCTGCGGCGGGGAGTTCGACCGCGTCCGCGCCGGCATCCGCCAAGCCGCCGGGCGCTTGGCCTCGCTTGAGGCGCTGCAGCAGGCCGCCCTCGGCGATGATGATGACTTGCTCGCGGGCTGGCTCGAACGCCATGGCCTTGCGGGCCGCGCCCGGCTGGGGGAAAGCCTGCGCATCGAGCCCGGCTGGGAAGCCGCGGTCGAACTCGTGCTGGGCGATCTCCTGCGCGGCATTCCCGTCGATGAGCTGCCGGAATCCCTGGCCGGGGATTTGCCCGGCGCCGACCTGACCCTGCTCGACGGCAACAAGCCGCAAACCGATGCGAATCCCGGCCGCGGCGCCTGGTCGCCACTGGCGAGCAAGCTCGGCGAGGCCGGGCCGGTTAGCGGGTTGCTGCGGGGCATCCGCACCGTTGACAGCGTCGCCGAAGCTCTCGCGGGCCGGAAAATACTCGAGCCCGGCGAATCGCTGGTTGCCGCCGAGGGCGTCTGGGCCAGCGTCGATTGGGTGCGCGTCGGCAAGGCCGACAGCGGCCAGTCCGTGGTTCTGCGGCAAGGCGCGATCGACGCCCTGCGCGCCGAAATCGAATCGCTCGAGCGGAAATCGGCGGCGCTCGCCGACGAGCGCGGGCAGTGCCGCGAATCACTGTCCGCAGCGGAAAAACAGCGGGAGGACAGCCTCGACCAGATGCAGCGCAAGACCACCGAACTGAACCGGATTCGCGCCGAAATCGACGCCGAGCGGTCCCGCATCAAAGGCAACATCGAGCGCGCCGAAAGCATCCGCGAGGAATTTGGCGAACTCGATGGACAAATCGCCGATGATCTCGCCGGAATCGAGGAAGCCGAGCAGCGCCTGCGCGGGGCCCGCAAGCAAATCAGCGCCGACGCCGGCCGCCAGCGCGAGTTTGCGGAGGCCCGGGAGCGCGACCGGGAACTGCTTGCCGAAACCCGCGGCAAGGCCGAGCGCGACCGGGAAACATTGCACCAGCTTGCGCTCAAAAAACACCAACTCGACGCGCAATTGAAATCCACCAGGGAAAACATGGACCGGATGGCGGTTCAGGTGCAGCGCCTGGCGGAGCGCATCCGCGCGCTGGAAACCGGGATCGGGGACGCCAAGCCACCCACTGAAGCGCTGCGGGCGGAACTCGAGGAGAAACTCGCCGGGCAGAGCCATATCGAGGGGGAGTTGCAGCGGGCCCGGGCCGCCTACGAGAAGGCCGAGCGGCAATTGCAGTCCCGGGAACAAGCGCTCAAGCAGTTGCGGCAGCGCTTCAACGGCATCGCCGAGGACATCAGCCGCTTGCGGGTCGAAAACGAGCGCGCCGTGGTGATGAGCGAGGAATTGCTCCGCCACCTGCGGCAAGCGGGACGCAGCCCGCGCGAGGTGCTCGAAGATATCCCGGAGGGGCAGACGGTCGAATCCTGCGAGGAGGAGCTGGCGAAACTGAAAGCCCGCATCGAGCGGATCGGCCCGGTCAATCTCGCCGCGGCGGAGGAATTCAAGCAGCAGTCGGAGCAAAAAATCTGGCTCGACAAGCAGAACGACGAGCTTGAAAAAGCCTTGGCGACACTCGAAAACGCCATGCGGAAAATCGACGGCGAAACCCGCTCGCGCTTCGGCGACACGCTCGAACAGATCAACCAGGGTTTGAAGGATCGCTTCGCGAGGCTGTTCCGCGGCGGCCAGGCCTGGCTCGAATTGACCGGCGAGGATTTGCTCAATGCCGGCGTTTCCATCATGGCGCGCCCGCCCGGCAAGAAGATCCAGGGCATTATGCAATTGTCCGGCGGGGAAAAGGCCATGACCGCCATCGCCCTCGTGTTCACGATCTTCCAACTCAATCCTTCGCCGTTTTGCATGCTCGACGAGGTGGACGCGCCGCTCGATGTGGACAACAACAACCGTTTCATCGCCTTGCTGCGGGAGATGGCCGAAACTGTGCAATTCATTCTCGT
Source organism: Gammaproteobacteria bacterium (assembly GCA_026709135.1). Taxonomy (GTDB): domain Bacteria; phylum Pseudomonadota; class Gammaproteobacteria; order Pseudomonadales; family Pseudohongiellaceae; genus UBA9145. The sequence continues at coordinate 7,359 of JAPOTO010000180.1, forward strand.
CACCCACAAAACGATCACCATGGAATCGGCCAACCAACTGCTCGGCATAACCATGCAGGAGGCGGGAATCTCCCGGACCGTCAGCGTGGATCTCGACGAAGCCGCGGAAATGGCCCAGGCTTGAATGGGGTTTTTGTACTTTTTGCTAAAGAAATGCGCCAAAGCGGTGGATATAGCTAATGATTCAAAAACAATTCAGTGCTGTGCTGGCACCACGTGGTTGAGATCTGATGACGGACTTGCGTGAACTCCTGATACTTGTCCTCGCGCTCTTGATCCTGTTCTCGCTGCTGCGCGCCGTTTTTGTCATTCTTCGCCGCAGAAAGGGGCAGATCCGGCTTTCCATCGACAAAAGCATTGCCCAGTCGATGGAGCTTGAACAGGCGGAAGAAGACGAACTCGATGAGTTGCCCAATGGTGGCGCGAGGCCTGCTGCCGCGCGCCAAGAGAATGGCCGCGCCGGTGCCACCGCGGGCGGAGTGGTTGACAGCGTTGCCGCCTCCGCCGGTGTCGATACCGAAGAGAACGTGCCCGTGCTCACCGATGTGGTGGCGATTGCCCCGGCCCCGGCCCAACAGCAGGCGCGGCAAAGAAAGCGGAAACCGAATTGGAAGGCGGAAATCCGCGGTGCCGCCCTCCCGTCGAAGGCTGGGCGCGAGGCCGATCTCGATATAGGCGCCGTGTCGATGACCGCCGGCGAGCGCATTGGCGCCGAACCCGCGAAAAGCGCGACAAACGCAAAAAACAATGGTGGCGCCACACAGCCAAGACCCCAAGGCACCGCAACCGCCACCGCAACCACAAAACCCCGGGAGAGCGCGAAAACCCCGCCGCCCGCCCGGGAATCCGACCCGCGGCAAGCCGAAGCGCCGCGGCCCGCCCAACCAGAACCCGAACCCCTGCGGCTTGAGGCGAAGGAAGAGAAGGAAGCCGCCGACATCAGCCCCGATCAGATCATCTCCCTGCATGTCGTCGCCAGCGAGGGCGAAACCTTCGCCGGCCGCGAAACTTGGGATTTTCTGCTCGCCGCCAGCCTGCGCTATGACGACAGGAAGGTCTTCAGCAAGTTCGACGGCAAGCGCGACGATGCCGAGCCGGTGTTCCGCGTCGCCAATCTGGTCGATCCCGGCACTTTCGACGCCGACGCTATCGAACACTTCAGCACGCCGGGAATCAGCCTGTTCATGTTGTTGCCCGCGCCCATCGACAACCTGCGCGCGTTCGAGCAGATGCTCAAGGTGGCGCAGGGCTTCGCCGGCGCTTTCGATGGCCATCTACTCGATTCCCAGCGGCGGGAATTGACTCCTCGGTTGATCGAGGCGATCCGCCGCCGCATCCGCGAATTCGAAGTGAGCGCCTACGGCCCATCGCCGATGAGCAGCCGGCTCTGAACGACCCCGCAACCGTGGCCACCAGCGAAGACGCGCCCGCGGACATCAGGCGGGAAGTCGATTCCCTGCGCGAGCGGGTCGAACACCACAACCGTCAGTACCACACCCTCGACCGGCCCGAAATCACCGACGCCGAGTACGACGCCCTGCTGGCCCGGCTCGAAGAGTTGGAAACCCGCTTCGGCCTGCAAAGCCCGGATTCCCCAAGTCAGCGCGTTGGCGGCAAGCCCTTGCCGGACCTCGCCGCGGTCCGCCACGAATTGCCAATGCTCTCGCTCGACAAAGCCTTCAACGAGGGGGAATTCCGGCAGTTCGCCAGCCGCGCCGCCAAATGGGCGGAAATCGAAGCCGAGCTGGCGTTCTGCTGCGAGCCCAAGGTCGATGGCGTGGCGGTCAGCCTGATGTACCGCGATGGCGCGCTTGAGCGCGGCGCGACCCGGGGCGATGGCGCCAGCGGCGAGGACATCACCCACAACATCCGCACCATCCGCGACATCCCCCTGCGGCTCGATGGCGAAAACCTCGGCGGCACGCGGATCGAGATTCGCGGCGAAGTCTTTCTCGGCAAACCGGGTTTCGCGGCGCTCAATGCCAGGGTCAGGGAAGAGGAGGGCAGAACCTACATCAACCCCCGCAACACCGCGGCGGGGGCGATCCGTCAGCTTGATCCGCGCAATACCGCGCGGCTGCCGCTTGAGATGTTCTGTTACAGCGTCGGCGTCTTTGAGGGTTTGACGCTGCCGCCAACGCTGTTCGAGACTTTTTCCCTGCTCGATGCCTGGGGGCTCGCGACCAACCCCGGGCGGCGGCTCTGCGCCGGGGTGGACGACTGCCTGACTTACTGCCGGGAGCTGTTGGAGAAGCGCTCCGGGCTCGATTATGAAATCGACGGCGCCGTGATCAAGCTCAACCGGCTCGACCTGCAGCGCAAGCTCGGCCAAACCGCCCGCAGCCCGCGCTGGGCGGTCGCTTGGAAGTTTCCCGCCGAGGAAAAAAGCGCCAAGGTGCTCGCGGTCGATTTCCAGGTCGGCCGCACGGGAACGATCACCCCGGTGGCGCGGCTCGATCCGGTTTTCGTCGGCGGTGTCACCGTCAGCAACGCCACGCTGCACAATATGGACGAGATCGCCAAGCTCGGGCTTTGCGTCGGCGACACGGTGGTCGTGCGGCGGGCCGGGGATGTGATCCCACAAATCGTCCAAGTGCTCAAGCAAGGCGAGGAGCGCGGCGAAGTGGCGATGCCGACGGCCTGCCCGGCCTGCGGTTCGCCGATCGAGCCCGATGGCGAGATTCAGTTCCGCTGCACCGCGGGCCTCATTTGCCCGGCCCAGCGCCGGCAGGCGGTGGGGCATTTCGCGTCCCGCGCGGCGATGGACATCGAAGGCCTCGGCGAAAAGCTCATCGGACAACTCGTCGATTCCGGCAAAGTGCGCACCGTGGCGGACATCTACCGCCTGCAAGCCGAGGAATTGGCGGAGTGCGAGCGCATGGGGCCCAAGTCGGCGGCGAATCTCGTTGCGGCAATCGCAAAAAGCCGGCAGACCAGCCTCGGCCGTTTCCTCGCCGCGCTTGGCATCCGCGAAGTCGGCGACGCCACCGCCGCCGCGCTCGCGGATCATTTCGGCGACCTCGACCCTTTGCTGCAAGCCGATGCCGAGGCGCTGATGGCGGTCCCCGATGTTGGCGAAATCGTCGCCGAGCGCATCCGCGACTTTTTTTCCAACCCCGACAACCTAGCCCTGATCGCGGCTCTGCGCGAAGCGGGCGTCAACTGGCCCGCTCAGGAACCCCGGGGTCTCGGCGAAAAGCCACTCGCCGGCCAGACCTTCGTGCTCACCGGCACACTCGCGGGCATGACCCGCAACGACGCCAAATCCCGGCTCGCAGCCCTCGGCGCCAAGGTCGCGGGCAGCGTTTCCAAACGCACGGACTGCGTGATCGCCGGCGAAAACGCCGGCTCCAAACTCGCCAAGGCCCAGGAGCTCGGGATCCGCACATTGGATGAACCGGCGTTCATCGATTTTCTGCAACAGCATTCAGGCGGGGCTTGAATCTCCCAGAATCCCCAAGGCGGTTTCGCTCGCAGGATGACGGATCGAAGCGACGATTTCGCCACGCGCAGAATGACGGCCAGAGCGGGTAGAATCGACGTGTTGTTCTTCCGGGGGATCGGATTTATGCGGAGCAAACCATGAGTTGGTGGGGGAAACTTGCCGGTGGCGCTTTCGGCTTCATGCTCGGCGGCCCGCTTGGCGCCTTGCTCGGCGTGGCGCTCGGCAACTACTTCGATGGCGGCCTCAATGCCATTGGGAGTGCGGAAGCGCTCGGCCATGGCGATACCGAGCGCGTTCAGACCGCTTTTTTCACCACGACCTTCTCGGTCATGGGCTATATCGCCAAGTCCGATGGCCACATCAGCCGGGAAGAGATCGCCCTCGCCGAGCGGGTGATGGAGCAGATGCGGCTGTCCCCGCGCCAGCGGCAGGTCGCGATCGACCTGTTCAACGAAGGCAGAAAAGACAATTTCCCCCTGGCGCAGGTGCTCGGCCAGTTCCGGCGCGAGGCGGCGCGGCGCAGCACCCTGCTGCAAATGTTCCTCGAAATCATCGTCGCCACGGCATTCGCCGATGGACAGATCGACCCCAGGGAGCGGGAATTGCTGCAAAGCATCGCCTCCCGGCTTGGGTTCGCGCCGCGGCAACTCGATCAACTGCTCGGGCGCATCGCCGGCGAGGCCCGTTTCATCAGCACCGAATCAAAAGGCGAGCAACTGCGCGCCGCCTACCAATTGCTCGGCCTAAGCGAGGGGGCGGGCGCCACCGAGGTCAAGAAAGCCTACCGCCGGCAAATGAGCCAGCACCACCCGGACAAGCTCGTGGCCAAAGGCCTGCCCGATGAAATGATGGAAATCGCCACCCGCAAAACCCAGGAAATCAAGGCCGCCTACGAGCTGATCAAAGCCAGCGGCAAATAAGCTCCCTCGAGGCTCCACCCACCGCCATACCCGCGGGTGGCGAACCCCCCGGCTTCGCCAGTGCCGTTCATCAGGCAAAAAAAAGCCCGGTGCGGGCGCACCGGGCTAAACGTACTATCAAGGGAGAGATAAATGAATCAAGTTCCGGCGAACCGGAAAAAATCCACCTACGCACTATCTGACTGAACGCTCGCTGAAAAGTTCCGCAAACCGGGGAAATTTCGCCCCGCGGCCACACCGGGCCGTGTTGCCGGATTCCACATCTCCAGGTTTCAAGCGGTTGCCCGAGCCGCCCAAGGGTCGCGCATGGCGTTGAAGAAGGCGCGGTGGCCGCTGACGATGCGGCGGGTGGCGGTCGGGTCGGGTTCGAGGCTCCACTGCCCGCGCTCGTAGGTGCCGCCGAGGAGGATGCCGTCGCTGCGCGGGAACATGTACAGGCCGCCGTTGCCGAGGATGTTGTAGTCGATTTCTTCCTGGGGCAGCAGGAAAGTCAGTTGGCCTTTGACGGGAATCAGCATTTCGTCGCCAAACAGCATCCGCGAACCCAGGCCGGTGCAATTGAAGAGGGTGTTTTCCTCCAGTGTCAGGATTTCATCGGCGCTGGCGAATTCGCGCAGCCGGATTTCGCCGCCGGCGGCGAAGAAGTCTTGCATCACCGCGGGCAGGAAGACCGCTGGCTCGATCAGCATCGTGTTGTAGTGGCGCACACCGCCGGCGTTGAAGGGGTGCTCGTGGCGGCCGAGTTCGCGCAGTTGCGGATAGAAACCGGCGTAGCGGTGCTGGAAGTTCTCCTCGACGCTTTCGCCGGAAAAATTGTAATTGCTGATCCAGCGCACACCGTAGCGCGGCCCCGCGAGGTTCTGGAAATAGCGGTAGGCGAATGCCATGGCCCGGTCGAACTGGGCGCGGAAAGCGGGGGTGACAAGTTCCTCTTCGTACATCGAGGTTGGCGACCATTGGCCGCCGGCGACGTTGGAAGTCGTATCCGGCGGCAAGTCTTTCGCGTAAATCGCCACCTTCCAGCCCCGGTCCTGGGCGAGCCGCGCGGTGGTCAGGCCCATGACGCCGGCGCCGATTACCGCGCAGCTTTCGCCATTGCCCGCGCCGGCAAGCTCCACCGCGAGCTGGGAAGTGCCCCAGGAAAGCGAAATGCCGCCCCCGCCATGGCCGTAGTTGTGGATCAGCGCTTTTTCGCCGCGCCGCTCCCGGGAGACATTGAAGCCGTTGGGCCGGAATGGACGCAGCCCGGCAATGGTGCGGATCACCCGCTCCTCGGCAACCTTGACCCGCCGCAGCGGCAAACCCGATGGGGTGAAATTCGCCGGCGAAGTGTTCATCGCCGTGGTGCCGGCCGCGCATCCCGCCAGCAGCGGCAAGGCCCCGAGCGCCTTGAGCAGTTCCCGTCGAGATGCCATGTCCCATCCCCGCCCCGAAAGCGCCAAGCATAGCGCATTCCACAAAGGGACACCCATATTCGAGAGAGGCCGCGCGTGGATGGGTGTCCCATGGTTTC
>JAPOTO010000198.1 GCA_026709135.1 Gammaproteobacteria bacterium
GGCAGCACTTCAAAACCCTTCAGGCGGAAGCGCTCGTTGCCGCCGTGGATGAGGGCGCCGCGGCGGTTGGGATTGCCGGGGAGTCCGGTCCACCAAGCCAGATTGCGTACGGCGTCGGTGGGGACTGTCTCGCCGGATTTGATCTCCACCGGGAGCAGGGTCTGGCCTTGATCGATCAGCACGTCGATCTCGTGCCCCGTCGCGTCGCGCCAGACATGCAGCGGCGCGTCCCGGCGTTGGTTGAAGAAACTCTTGCACAACTCGGCAACCACGAAAGACTCGAAAATCGCTCCGCGCAGCGGATGCCGGGCCAGCGTCCGGGCGTCCCGGATGCCGAGCAGGTAGCAGAGCAACCCCGTGTCGAGAAAATGCAGCCGGGGCCGTTTGCGCAGCCGTTTGCGGAAATTGGCGAAATGCGGCGGCAGCAGCACCGCGAGAAAGCCGATCTCCAGCGCATTGAGCCAGCGCCGGGCGGTTTGCTGGCCAACGCCGATGTCGCTGGCCATGCGGCTCAGATTCAGTTCCATCGCCGTGCTCGCGGCGGCGAGGCGGACGAAGTTTTCGAAGCTGCGCAAATCGGCGATATTCACGATCTCGCCCAGGTCGCGCTCGACATAGGTGCGAAAGTAGTCGGCGTACCAGGGTTCGGGTGCCAGATCCCGGTCATGGATTCGCGGATAGAAGCCGGTGAAGAGGGTTTCCCAGCGGTCGCGGCTGGTGCCGATGGGTTCGATTTCCGGCAAGCGCGCCGGGTCGAGCGGTTCGGCTTGGGCAAGTTCCCGGAAAGACAGCGGCAACAGCCGCAGCAGCGCGGTTCGCCCGGCCAAGGTTTGGGAAACCGAGCGCAGCAGCAGCAGATTCTGCGAGCCGGTCAGCACGAACCGCCCGGGACGCGGATCTTCATCGACTGAAACCTGGATGTAGGAAAGTAAATCCGGCGCACGCTGCACCTCGTCGATAATCATCGGCGCCGTGGATTTCAGCAACTCCCTCGGGTCGTCAAGCGCCCGCGAGCGGACATCGGGCGCTTCGAGCGTGAGATAGTTGTGGTCGGGAAACAGCGCCCGGCACAGGGTAGTCTTGCCGGACTGTCTCGGCCCCAGCAGTGTCACCACCGGATTCCGCGCCGCCGCCTCCAGCACCTGCCGGGAAATATGCCGCTTGTACACGGGGGGTTGCTCCCGATGCTTTTCTAGTCAGATTGATGATTGTATCATCAGTCTGAGTGAGTTAGAACTCCCAAAAAGCAGTCCTCACTTGGCCAATGAGATTCCGCGAAGCCGCGCAGAGACAATATGTAGGGCGGGGCGGCGGGCAGCCTCGGGAAACAGCGCCTTGAATCCTGCACTGAGGGAGCGCGGCGGTGAGCGGAAGGGGCCCGGCGCCAGCCGGGAAGGAATCCGATTACCGCCGGAAAGCGACCGGCGCCCGGACAAAGAGATCCTGCGCTTGCGCCGCGTTTCGCGCAGAATCACACGACTAGCGCAGTATACTGGCGGTTTGTTTGAATGGGACATTGGTGCATGGCTGAGCAATCCTCCCTGCTGATCGTCAACAACTTCCATGCGGAGACCATCGCCAAGCTCGATGCGCGTTATGAGACGCATCATCTTTGGCGCGAGTCCGCGGATAGGAAGCGTGAGCTGATCGCGCGGCTCGATGGGCGCTGCGTGGCCGCGGCGAGCGCATCCTGGGATTGCGACGCGATCGTTTACGGGCTGTCTTCGCTGCGGGTGCTTGCGTGCTTTGGGGTTGGTGTCGACGGGATTGACTTCGCGCGCACCCGGGCCGCGGGAATCGCGGTCACCAATACGCCGGATGTGCTCAACGACGCGGTGGCGGACCTGGCGATGGCGCTGATTCTGGCGACCACGCGCAACATCGTCAATGCGGACCGTTTCGTGCGGGCGGGCAAATGGTTAGAGGGGCCTTTCGCCTTCGGCGCCGGCTTGGCCGGGCGCACGCTCGGCGTGCTCGGGTTTGGCCGAATCGGCGCGGCGGTTGTGCGCCGGGCCGAAGCTTTCGGGCTGCGCTTCGCCTATCACAACCGCCGGCGCAAAGAGGATGTTCCGTTCCCGTATTTCGCCTCGCCCCGGGAGCTTGCCCGGCACAGCGACATTCTGCTCAATGTGCTGCCGGGCGGGCCGGAAACCCAAGGCTTGGTCGATCTCGAAGTGCTCGAAGCGCTCGGCCCGGAGGGTGTGTTCATCAATGTGGGCCGGGGTTCGAGCGTCGATGAGGCGGCGCTGGCGCAGGCCCTGCGCCGGGGGTTGATCGCCGGCGCCGGGCTCGATGTCTACGCCGCCGAACCGCGGGTGCCGGCGGAACTGCTGGCCATGGACAATGTGGTGCTGCTGCCGCATATCGGCAGCGCCACCGTCGAAACCCGCGCCGCCATGGGCAAGCTCGTCATCGACAACCTCGCCGCCTGGTTCAACACTGGCAAACTGCTGACCGAAGTCACCGGAAACTGAGCAGGCTCCTAGGAGCCTGCGCCATACAATTCGGGAAAATAGGTTTCGAAAAACCCTCCGTCCCTGGTGAGAAAAGCATCAGCGGCGCGCAATGCATGAGCTCCAATCAGAAAGTCAGTGATAATTCGGGTTCGGGGCCCTCCCGCATCACGGTATCGCTTCCACCGCAGCCCCGCCTCGAATGCGATATCCGGGCTGGTCGGCAAAACATTCACGTTTATGATGCGCAGAGATTCGTCCAGCTTTGCCCGATTGCCGAACCACGCCGCCAGTTCCGCATAAACCACATCGCAGACGACAATCGCACCAGCGTCATACGCATCACGCAACCTTTCTGCCGATTCTTTGCCAAACCGCTCATCCGGCAGGAACACATCCAGCAACACGCTGGTGTCGACCGCTGTTATCACCTGCCCCGAATCTCGGCGAGAATTTCATCTGTGCTGCCCGCTTGGCCCAGTATCGCGAATACGCGCTCAACCGGGTGCTGGACTGTCACACGCTTTCTTACCAGGAGGCCTTCCCGCGTTGGCGTCATCTCAACCTCGACGTTGTGATTCATGCCAAACCTGTCTCGAAGTTTTTTCGGAATGGTGATTTGGCCGCGCTCTGAAATTCGCATGTCAGCATCAATCTGAAAATTTAGTTCGGAAAATCATACTGCTAATTCCATGGGCCCGCAACTATTCAACGATGCGGCTGCTGCCGCCCCGGGGATTCCCGGAGCATCCTGCCGCCGGGCTTTCCGGGGGCTGTGCTAGACTGACCGGCACCAGGTGCGCAAGCAAACCCACAACATAATTGTCTTCGACACGGCTTCGGATTGCGATTCCTGACATGGAAGGAAAATCATGACCACACCCCCCACTCCCCGGCAAACCGCTTCCCCGCTGGTCAGCGACAAGCTCGTTTATGTGTTTGGCGAGCATACCGATGGCAATGCCGGGATGCGCGGGACGCTGGGGGGCAAGGGCGCGAATCTCGCCGAGATGGCGGCGATCGGGCTGCCGGTGCCGCCCGGATTCACCATCAGCACCGAGGTTTGCGCCTGGTTCCACGGCAGCGATGGGCAGTATCCGCCGGCGCTCGCTGATGACATCGCCGCGGCGGTTGCCGGAATCGAGCGGCAGATGGGGGAGAAGTTTGGCGCGCGCCGCAAGCCTTTGCTGGTTTCGGTGCGTTCCGGGGCGCGGGATTCGATGCCGGGCATGATGGACACGATCCTCAACCTCGGCCTCAACGACGAGACCGTGGAGGGGCTGGCGGAGACTTCCGGCAATCCGCAGTTCGCCTGGGACTGCTACCGCCGGTTCATCCAGATGTATGGCGATGTGGTGATGGGGGTGCGGGCGCGCAATGAGGAGGAGGAAGACCCGTTCCACCGGATTCTCGATGCGGTGAAGGAAAAAGCCGGCGTCCGCTCCGACTCGAAACTAGCCGTGGCGCAACTGCGCGCCCTCGTGCGGCGTTACAAGACCTTGATCCGGCGGCGCGCCGGCCGCGATTTTCCGCAGGACGCAAACGAGCAGCTCTGGGGCGCCATCGGCGCGGTGTTCGGCTCCTGGAACAACGAGCGCGCCGTGCTCTACCGCCAGCAGTACCGCATCCCCGCCGAATGGGGCACCGCGGTCAACGTGCAGGCCATGGTGTTCGGCAACGCCGGCGAAGACTGCGCCACCGGCGTCGCCTTCACCCGGGATCCGGCCAATGGCGAGAACGAGATGTACGGCGAATACCTGATCAACGCCCAGGGCGAGGATGTCGTCGCCGGCACGCGCACGCCGAAACCCATCGGCCTGATGGCCAAAGAGATGCCGGAAAGCCACGCCGAATTGATGCGTGTGCGGCAGACACTCGAGCGGCACTTCAAGGATATGCAGGATCTCGAGTTCACCATCGAAAAGGGCCGCCTGTTCATCCTGCAAACGCGCAACGGCAAACGCACCGGCCAGGCCGCGGTGCGCATCGCGGTGGAAATGCAGCGCGAGGGGCTGCTGTCGCGGGAAACCGCCCTGCTGAAGATTCCGGCGGAATCGGTGGATTCGCTGCTCGTCCCCGTGTTCAACCCCAAGGCGCTGAAAGCGGCGGCGGCAATCGGCGAGGGCCTGCCGGCGGGCCCCGGCGCGGCGACCGGAAGGGTCGTGTTCACCACCTTGCGGGCCGAGCTTGAAACCCGGCGCGGCAACAAGGTCATCCTCTGCCGGGTGGAAACCTCACCCGAAGACCTCAAAGGCATGCTGCTCGCCGAGGGCATCCTCACCTGCCGCGGCGGCGTCTCCTCCCACGCCGCCCTCGTGGCGCGGCAGTTGGGCAAGGTCTGCGTCTGCGGCGCCAGCGAAATCCGCATCGACTACGACCGCAGAACCCTCACCGCCGGCAGGCACGTCATTCGCGAGGGCGAGTACATTTCCATCGACGGCGGCACGGGCATCATCTACCAGGGCATGGTCGAGAACGCCGATTCGGAAGTGAAGCAGGTGCTCAATGGCGGCATGAAGCCGGAGAAGAGCTACACCTTCGAGCAATTCCAGCTCGTCATGCAATGGGCCGACGAGATTCGCGGCTTGAAGATCCGCACCAATGCCGACACCCCGTCAATGGCGGCCGAGGCGGTGCGCTTCGGCGCCGAGGGCATCGGCCTGTGCCGCACCGAGCACATGTTCTTCGAGGGCGAGCGGATCAACTTCATGCGCCAGATGATTCTCGCCGCCGACGAAACCCAGCGCAAGGAAGCCCTGAAGAAGCTGCTCGTCTATCAGCGCCGCGACTTCTTCGGGCTGTTCAAGGCGATGGAGGGGCGGCCGGTGACGATCCGCCTGCTCGATCCGCCGCTGCATGAATTCCTGCCGCATGACGACGTCGTTCGCCGCCAGCTCGCGCAGAAACTCGGGGTGACGCTCGATTACGTCATCGACCGCGTCAAGGCGCTGCACGAGGAAAACCCCATGCTCGGCTGCCGCGGCTGCCGGCTCGGGATACTGCACCCAGACATCACCGAGATGCAGACCCGGGCGATCTTCGAGGCCGCGGCGAAAGTCGTCAAGCAGGGCGGCAAGGTCGCGCCGGAGATCATGATTCCACTCGTTGGCTACCGCGCCGAACTCGCTGATCAACTGCGCACGGTGCACCGGGTGGCCAAGCAAGTGCTGACACGCCAGAAAGTCGAGATCAATTATCTCGTTGGCTCGATGATCGAGATTCCGCGCGCCGCGGTCACCGCCAACGAAATCGCCGGGGAAGCGGATTTCTTCAGTTTCGGCACCAACGACCTTACCCAGACCGCCCTCGGCCTGAGCCGGGACGACATGGGTTTGTTCTTCGATGTGTACAAGAAAAAAGAGATCTTCAACCAAAACCCCTTCGCCAGCCTCGACCAGAGCGGAGTCGGCCAGTTGATCGAGATGGCGGTGGAACGCGGGCGCGGCGCCAATCCCGGCATCAAGCTCGGCATCTGCGGCGAGCACGCCGGCGACCCACCCTCGATCGAGTTCTTCCAGCGCCAGGGCCTCGATTACGTGAGCTGCTCCCCGCCCCGGGTCCCCGTGGCCCGCCTCGCCGCGGCCCAGGCGAAACTGCGCGGGTAAAGCCCATGGGCATCGGTCTGCTCGCCCTGCTTTCGCTGCTGCCGATTGTTTCGGTGGCGGTGTTCCTGGTGTTGCTGCGCTGGCCCGCGAGCCGGGCCATGCCCATCGCCTATGGAGTGGCCTTCATCCTCGCCTGGCTGGTTTGGCGGGTGCCGCTGACCCAGATTCTGGCGGCGAGCGTCAACGGGCTGATCATCGCGACGACGCTGATCTTCATCATTTTCGGCGCCATCCTGCTGCTCAACACCCTGCGGCAAAGCGGCGCGATGCACGCCATCCGCGAAGGCTTTGCCGATATCAGCACCGACCGCCGGGTGCAGGTCATCATCATCGCCTGGCTGTTCGGCTCGTTTATCGAGGGTTCGGCCGGCTTCGGCACGCCGGCGGCGGTGGCGGTGCCCTTGATGGTGGGGCTTGGCTTCCCCGCCATGGCCGCGGTGGTGGCGGGAATGATCATCCAGAGCACGCCGGTTTCCTTCGGCGCCATGGGCACGCCGATCTTGGTGGGAATCAACACCGGCCTGTCGGCGGACCCGGCGATGGCGGCCTACGCGCTTGAGCGCGGCTTCGCCGAATGGGACGATTTCCTGGCCTTTGTCGCCACCAAGGTCGCCATCCTCCACGCCCTCGCCGGCACCTTCGTGCCCTTGCTCGTCACCGCCGTGATGACGCGCTTTTTCGGCCCCGAACGCAGTTTCGCCGCGGGTTTCCGGGTGTGGAAGTTCGCCCTCTTCGCGGCGCTGGCGATGACGGTTCCCTATGTCGCGGTGGCGGCGTTTTTCGGGCCCGAGTTTCCGTCGATGTTCGGCGGATTGATCGGGCTGGCCATCGTCGTTTCCGCCGCCCGCAAAGGCTTTCTCGTGCCCAGGGACGAAGACACCTGGGACTTCGCCGAGCGCTCGCAGTGGGAGGAGGAGTGGACCGGCGCGCCGCTGGGCCGCGGCGGCGAAGCTGAACCCGAACCCGAACCAGACCAACGCATGGGTCTGTTGAAAGCTTGGTCGCCTTATCTGTTCGTCGCCGGCCTGCTCGTGCTCACCCGGCTGCCCCAGGTCGGCCTCGAGCCTTTCCTGCGCGCCGCCCATCCTTTTGTCACCTGGACCTGGCCGGGGATTTTCGGCAGCGACATCAACGCCTCGTTCCAGCCGTTGTGGTCGCCGGGGACGATTTTCATCATCGTCTCGCTGCTCACGGTGCTGCTCCATGGCATGCGCCCGGCGGCCTACCGGGCCGCCCTCGGCAGTTCGCTGCGCACCCTGCTACCCGCCTCGGCGGCGCTGGTGTTCACGGTGCCGATGGTGCAGGTGTTCATCAACAGCAGCGGCGGCGCGGCGGGCTTCGCGCAAATGCCGATCGCGCTGGCCGAGGGCGTGGCGAATGTCGCCGGGGCGGCCTGGCCCTTCTTCTCGACCTTCATCGGCGGGCTCGGCGCTTTTGTCGCCGGCAGCAACACCGTGAGCAACATGATGTTCTCGCTGTTCCAGTTCGGCGTCGGCGAGCGCATCCTGGCGGATCCAACCTGGATCGTCGCCCTGCAAGCGGTGGGCGGGGCCTCGGGCAATATCATCTGTGTTCACAATGTGGTGGCGGCATCGGCGGTGGTCGGGCTGGTGGGCCGGGAGGGCGCGGTGATCCGCAAGACACTGCTGCCCTTTTTCTATTACGCCCTGGTCACCGGCTCGCTCGGCTACGGCATCGTCACCGGCGGGATCTTCAACTTGGGCTATGCCGTCGTCGCCATGGTCGCGGCGCTGATGATTTATCTGATCGCGCGCTACAACCGCGCCGCGCCGGCGCCTGGCTGAGGCCGCGGCCGCGTGACGCCATGACGTCGGAAGCTTCACCCACGCGCACACTGACAATCGCCACCGCGGGCCATGTCGATCACGGCAAGACGGCGCTCGTGCGCAATCTGACCGGCATCGACACCGACACCCTGGCCGAGGAGAAAAGCCGCGGGCTGTCGATCAATCTCGGCTTCGCCTACAAGCGGTACGAAGCCGATGGCCGCGACTGCCTGCTCGGCTTTGTCGATGTGCCCGGGCATATCGACTTCATCGGCAACATGCTCGCCGGCGTCGGCGCGGTGGATGCCGCCGTGCTCGTGGTGGCGGCGGATGACGGCGTGATGCCCCAGACCGAAGAGCACGCGGCGATTCTCGACCTGCTCGATGTCCGCGCCGGCTGTGTCGTCCTCAGCAAAACCGACCGGGCAAGCAAGACCCGGCGCGACAAGGTTAAATCGCAAGTGCGCCAATTGCTCGCCGGCGGCGGCCTCGCCGAGGCGCCGGTGTTTCCGGTTGACAATCTTTCCGGCGCGGGCGTCGAGCGGCTGGAGGGTTATCTTCACCGCCTGCTGCTCGGCAAACACCGGCGCCAAGCGGACGCCGGCGGGGGCCGGTTCCGCTTTCTCATCGACCGCAGTTTCAGCGTGCGCGGCATCGGCACCGTGGTCACCGGCAGTTGCCGGGCGGGTTCGGTCGAGCTGGGCCAGAGCTTGCTGCACTCCGGTGGCGGCGGCGAAACCCGGCTGCGGGGAATCCGCGTTCATCAACAGGACCGAAAACACCTGTCCGCCGGGGAGAGGGCGGCGCTGAACATCACCCTCGACCACAGCCTCGCCAGCCGCGGCGACTGGCTGCTCGATGGCAAACTGCACCATCCGGTGAGCCGTTTCGATGCGCGCCTGCGGCTGTTGCCGGGGGTTGCCGAGCCGCGGCCGAACACGCGCCACCACTTGCACCTCGGCGCCAGCCATCAACTGGCGACCCTGCGCCGCCTGGGCTCCGACGGCAAAAACGGCGATTTTTTCCAGGTCAAGACCCGCGCGCCGGTTCACGCGCTGCACGGCGACCGCTTCATCCTGCGCGACCCGGCGGCGAGCCGCACCCTCGGCGGCGGCACCGTGGTCGATATTTTCGTGCCAGCCAGGGGCCGCGAAACCGCACAGCGGCTCGCGCGGCTCAGCGCCATGGAGCAGCCGGCGGAAGCGGCCTGCCGGGCCTTGACGGAGCTGCTGCCACAGGGGATCGACCTAGACGAGTTCAGCCTGTGCCGCAATCTTGGCGCGCAAACGGTCGAAGAAATCGCCGACAAGCTGCGGCGGGCGCCCGCCAACTGCGTGGCCCTGCGGCTCGATGGGGCGGAGCATCCGCGGCTGCTCGGCGCGGAACCTTACCAGCTTCAGCGGGACAATCTGCTGGCGGCTGTTGCCGAGTACCACCGCGCCAATCCGCAACGGCCGGGAGTCGGCGCGTCGCAGTTGCCGGCAATGACCGGGGCGAAGGCTTCCCCCGCCCTGCTGAAAGCGCTCATCGAGCGGCTGATCGAAGAAGGCGGCCTGCGGCGCAGCGGCTCGCTGCTGCGGCTGCCCGGCCACAGCACCCGGCTCGGCGGGCGGGTTGAACAACTGCTCGGCAAGCTGCGGCCGATTCTGCAAGCGGCGGGCAAGATCCCGCCGCGGACCCGGGAACTGGCGGAAATGACCGGAGTGCCGCTGGCGGAACTCGAGCAGGTGCTGCGCCAGGCGGAGATTTCCAAACAACTCGTGCGGGTCGCCCCCAACCGGCACTACCTGCCGGAAACCATCGACGAGCTCGCCGCGCTGGTGGAAGAAATGGCGGACGGCGGCAAGCGCGGCTTCAGCGTCATCGAATTCCGCGACGCCAGCGGCATCGGCCGCAACCTCTGCATCGAAATACTCGAATACTTCGACCACACCGGCCTAACCCGCCGCGACGGCAACCTCCGCTTCCTGCGCCCCGGGCGAAAATAAAAACGCGCGCTTGCTAGGAAGATTCCGCGATTACGCTTTGATCCGCGCAGATGACGGTGAGGGGCTGGCACAGAGTGAGTCGTCGGCGGGTGGCGGGCGGTTCAGCGGGCGTGCGAGGCAGGAAGCCGAGCCCGAAGCCTACACGGATGTATTCACGGCGTCCGCTGAACCGCCCGCCACCCGCCGCCGACGGATCGAAGCCACAAGCGACTGGCATTCAAACGAAGAGATTCCGAAACTCTCCGCTCGGTTTCGAGCTCACCAATCGAGTTCTCCGGCGCATTCCGCCACGGGAGTTTCCATGCCTTTCCTGATCGACCCCGCCATGCCGGGCACGGACATCAAATTCAGCGTTTCGGCAATCGCATTCCAATCCTC
Organism: Gammaproteobacteria bacterium; assembly: GCA_026709135.1. Taxonomy (GTDB): domain Bacteria; phylum Pseudomonadota; class Gammaproteobacteria; order Pseudomonadales; family Pseudohongiellaceae; genus UBA9145. Next base: position 10,212 of record JAPOTO010000198.1, read on the forward strand.
CTCCGAGAGCAGGATGGCGTTGAGTGTGGTCATGGCGGTTCCTCCACGCCAAAGCATGGGGCAGCACGGCCGCTTTTGCAAATTCTTGGGCTACGCGCAGCCGCTGCAACCACTTTACGGGGCGGGTTCAAGAATGTAGTCTAGCGGCCCCTCGGAACGCACTGGGCGCACAACAAGAAATGGGCCGGGAAATTGCCAGCACCGACTTCAGCGGGGAACAGTTCCAGCACTTTGGCGAGCGCCTCCGGGCCAATCTGCGGGCGCTCGAGCTGTTGCTGCAAAGGCCGGATTTCGGCGAGGGCGAGCTGACCTTCGGCGCCGAGCTGGAGTTGTACATCGTCGATTCCCAGGGCACGCCCCTGCATGTGAATCAGGAGATCATCGCCGCCCTCGGCGACCCCCAGCTCACGCTTGAGCTCAACCGCTACAATCTCGAGTACAACTTCAGCCCGTGCCGGCTCGCCGACGATTGCTTCCGCAACACCGAGCGCGAGGCGCTGGCGGCGATCGACAAGATCAACGCCTGCGCCGCGCAGTGGAACGGCTCGGTGGTGCCGGTGGGCATCCTGCCGACCCTGCAGCAATCCGATATCGGCTACCAGGCGATGACCAAGCTGCCGCGCTTCGAGGCGCTGACCCGGGAATTGACCCAGATCCGCGGCGGCCCGTTCACCATCAACATCTCCGGCGAGGACACCCTGCAACTCGCGATGGACGATGTGACGCTGGAAGGCGCCAACACCTCGTTCCAGGTTCACCTGCGGGTGCCGGCGCGGGAATACGCCGAGTTCTACAACGCCGCACAACTCGTGACGCCGCTGGTGGTGGCGCTGGCGGCGAACTCGCCAACGCTCTTCGGCCACCGCCTGTGGCAGGAAACCCGCATTCCGCTGTTCAAGCAGTCGATCGATTGCCGGCCGCGGGATTCGATGCATCCGATCCCGGCCCGGGTCAATTTCGGCAACAACTGGCTCCGCGCCGGGGCTTTCGAGCTGTTCGCCGAGGCCGCCATGCTCTACCGGCCGATTTTCGCCATCTGCGATGAGGAGGACCCGGTTGCCGTGGTGCGCTCAGGCGGCATTCCCTCGCTCAACGAGCTGCGTTTGCAGCAGGGCTCGGTGTGGCTGTGGAACCGGCCGGTTTACGACCCGGCCCATGGCGGCCATCTGCGGATCGAGTACCGCGCCCTGCCCGCCGGGCCAAGCCTTAAGGACATGCTTGCCAACGCCGCGCTGGCCATCGGCCTGACCAAGGTGATGCAGGAGCGTATTTCCGATCTGCTGCCGGCGATTCCTTTCAATTATTGCACCGCGAATTTCTACCGCGCCGCGCAAAGCGGCCTCGAAGCCGACCTGTTCTGGCCTTCGCCGACCCAGGTGCAGCCGGAATACCACCGGGCCTCGGCCCTGCTGGAGCAACTGCTGCCGCGGGTGCCGGAGAAGCTCGCGGCGATGGGTTTCCGGGAAGACGATTTCCAGCCGCTGCTCGAAGTGATCGAGGAACGCCTCGCGGCGCGCAAGACCGGCGCCCGCTGGCAACTCGAAAAAGTCGCCGAGTTGCGCCGCGACCTGCACAAGCGCGAAGCCCTGATCGAAATGCTCACCCAGTACCGCGCCAACAGCGCCGCCAATCTGCCGGTGGCGCGATGGCAGTAGCCGGCAAGGATACCGACGACGCGAGCGGCCGGTCTCATCAACGGTTTCACCACTGGCATGACCCGGACCCACATGCCATCGGCGCCACCGCGATGGAGTTCCTGCACCGGCTCCAAGGGCCAACTTGCATCCACCTGACCGGCAGGGACCGTGGGCGCTGCCGGGTGGTGGCGACGCTGTTGCACGGCAACGAACCCAGCGGGCTGTTCGCGCTTTTTGAACTGCTGCGGCTTGGCCTGCGCCCGGCGGTGAACCTGCTCTGCTTCATCCCCTCGGTCGACGCCGCCAAGCGGGCGCCGGGTTTCGCCCACCGCATGTTGCCGGATTGCAAGGATTTGAACCGCTGCTTCGGCGATCCTCGCCAGCATTCAACGGGCGACACCGAAGCCGACCGCATCGCCCGGGAAATGATGGCGCTGATCGATCAAGCCCGGCCGGAGTGCGTGGTGGACATTCACAATACTTCCGGCTCAAGCCCTTCCTTCGGCATCAGCACGGTGATGGCGCCGCGCCATTGCGCGCTGATCGCGCTGTTCACCCAGCGGATAATCATCACCGAGCTGCGGCTGGGCTCGCTGATGGAGCGCACCCGGAGCGACATGCCAATCGTCACCATCGAATGCGGCGGCGCCGAAAATCGCGAATCCACCCTGCTCGCCGGCGAGGGCTTGACGCGCTATTTCTCCCTGAAGAATGTGTTCGAGACTGGCTCGACTGGACCGGCCGGACCGGCGGAAATGTCGCTGGAGTATTTCCATCATCCCATGCGGCTCGAACTCGCCGAAGGCAGCGCCATCGCCTACGGCGAGCGCGGCCTCGTCGAAGACGGCGTGACCCTGCTGCCCTCGGTGGAGAACCACAACTTCGGCCATGTCTGCGCCGACACCCCGCTAGGCTTTGTGGCGGGGGAACTCGGCGACAATCTTCGGCTGCGCACCGACGGCGGCGCCGGCGCGGGCGCGGTGGGCGACTACTTCCGGCTTGAGCGGGGCCGGCTCTATCCGCGGCGCCGGCTGAAGTTGTTCATGGTGACAACCAACCCGGAAATCGCCCGCAAGGACTGCATGTTCTACCTGACCGAAGCTTGAGACTGGCGAAGTCGGGGCTTCGATCCGTCGCCGTCTGGCTGGATGGGG
>JAPOTO010000125.1:0-9917 GCA_026709135.1 Gammaproteobacteria bacterium
CCCTCATCCACGGCGGCAACGAGCGCTTCCGCCTGAAGGGTTTTGAAGTGCTGCCGTGGTATCTCGGCTGAGCAGCCGGCACCGCTACAGTCCTTCCACGGCAATGTGTGCGGTTACCCCGGAATGTGGTAAACGCTTTTTCGCAAATCGCCCGCCATCGTCTCCACGACTTCCGGGACCAAAGGACGCAATTCCGCCAAGCGATTGCGGGACGCAATCATGATGCCTGTCCACCCCATCTCTTGAACAGTGCGGATCGTGTATGGTTCTGGAAAGAAAGCCGCTAGGAGCCTGCGCCGTAGGAATTCACGGCTGCAAATCCGCTCTCATCCGCGCCCTTGACTGATCAATTTCGTTGAATATCAGCCAATATTCGCCTCAATCGATCAGCCAAGGGCGCGGCGATATCGAATTTTCGCTATCGCGAATTCCTACGGCGCAGGCTCCTAGCCGCCTAGGGACGGATTCATCAAGCAGCAACTTCATCGCTGCTCGATTCGATCATCGAAATCGCCCGTTGCAAAACCGCAATCGCTTGACTTTGGGACACCGTTGGGAAGTCCGCCAGAAATTCGTCAAGCCGGTCACCGGCTTCCAAGTGATCCATCAGGGTTCGCACCGGAACCCTGGTTCCCGCGAACACGGGCGTGCCGCCAAGGATGTCGGGGTTTCTCTCGACTAACATATCAAGCATCCGTCTCTGCCAAGCGGTCGCCCACTGGAAAGCCCTATTTTCATTGCGGGTCGCCGCCTTGGTCAAGGCGCTGGGGCTATGGAAGCCGAAATCGGCGGAGTTGAGGTCGGCGCCATCGGTATTGGTGTTCCGGTCCTGCGGCGAATCGCCGGATGTCGCCGCCGCGCCGTCGTCTTCCGCTTCCGCCGGTGGTAGGGCGAACTGGAAATCCTCTGCGCGCCGACAGGATTTGCTGCAATTCCGTTGTTCGGGCGACAAATGGCAGAGAGTGCCTGGCTGCTTGTTGGAGGCTGAACTGTTTAAGGCTATTTCACCTTCCAAAGCCGAACTATGAAACGGTGGTCTTCCTCGATTAGGTCTGGTTCGGTGCCGTTGTGGCTGCGCATGGATTCGATGATTCGGTGGCGTCGAAGTCCAGCACCAGCCGGCGGCGCGGGTCGGTGAGGGCGGCCGCGGCTTGGCCGGTCAAACCCAGTCTCCGGTCGGCCTCGCGCAGCAGCACCGCGCCGCCGTTGGAGGTGATGTCGCCGCCGGCGAAGGCGGCCTGCACCAGGCGGCCCTTGCAGCGTGGAGAACGGATCGGGAACCGCCGCATGAGGAGAGAACCTGGACCATGCGCTCTGTTGCGTGTCGCGCAACATCATGGCATAGTCCTTGATGTGGAAATCAAGCACAAGGCGTTACGCCGATTCCATCGTTCGGGCGGACGGGACCGACGGGGCGTGCCCGCCGATCTCGCCGCGAGGCTGGCCCGGATTCTGTCACGCCTGAGTGTGGCGGAGCAGCCCGAGGAACTGAACGATCCCGGCTTCCGACTGCATCTACTGCGTGGAGACTTGGCTGGAAACTGGAGTATTCGAGTCAGCGGAAATTGGCGCGTTGTTTTCCGGTTCCGCGATGGTGAGGTCGTGGACGTGGACTTGGTCGACTACCATTAGGAGGCTCAAACATGAGCGAAATTCAGTATCCCGCGCACCCCGGCGAGTGTCTGCGCGACTCCGTGGAAGCTAGTGGATTGACGCAGAACGAGATTGCGGCAAGGTTGAACATGGACCGAAGCAGCCTGCATAGGCTGCTGACCGGACGCGCCTCGATAACCCCGAAAAGCGCCCTCGCGCTGGAGTCGATAGGCTGGAGCACGGCGGAGCACTGGATGCGCCTGCAAGCCGCTTTCGACCTGGCCCGCGCCCGCCGCGCCGCTTGACAAGTGAACCAAGTTTAAACATCCAGTGGGGGAAATCGGGGAAATCAAGCCGCTTAGTGACAATTCCACGAGACCTCCACCAGCAATATGACCAAGGTCGTAGTGTGTAGATTTCGTTTAACTGGCTATTTCACCTTCCAAAGCCGAACTATGAAACGGTGGTCTTCCTCGATTAGGTCTGGTTCGGTGCCGTTGTGGTTGCGCATGGATTCGATGATTCGGTGGCGAACGCCCATTCCGTAGTGTTCGACGTAGCCGTAATCGCGGAGGATTTCCTTGAGTAGTTCGTTGCGGGCCACGCGCACCACGCCCTCTTTCATCTTTTCCACCGTGACGCCGTTGGGAAGCCGGCCCGGGGAGATGACTTCGAGGCGGTCGTCGTACAGGGAGACTTCGATATCCGTTCCCTCGCGCGCGTAATCGCGGTGGACCACGGCATTCACCACCGCCTCCCGCACCGCATCCGGCGGGAAGGCCTTCTTGCGCCGTCGCCGGCCGCTTTCGAGCCAAGCGGTGCTGCCCATGTTGCGTTGAACAAAATCTATGGCGAGATCGATAACGCCTTTGTCCTGCACCGCGCCGCGCCTCGAAAGCAATGAGGCGAGCGGCCCCCTGATCCGTTCTTCGTCAACCGTGTTGTAGTCCTTCCCGGTGCCCGCGAAAGCCACGGCGGTCACCCCGGCCTGGGGCAACCGGCGGTTGGGATTCTTGCCAAAAAGCAAAAGCCCCGCGGCCGAGGCTTGCAGATTGCCGCCCGACTCGACAAGCAAATCCGAGTTGCAAAGGAGTTTCCGCCAGTTTTCCATATCTGATCGGGACGGCGACTGTCTTTTCAAGATGTCTCCGAAGTAAGTCCGAATGCGATCCAAATCAAAGCTGTCGAATCCCGTGTCCGGCACGCCCTTGATTTCGTATCGAACCAGCTTGGATGCCTGGTACAACCGGCCTTCCTCCTCGCGTGTCGCTTCCCTTGAAGTGCTGCCGACGCGGCTGTAGGTCACCCAGGAACCGCCACGCTTCGCCTTGTAGGGTTTTCCGGGGCTGTCCGCGGGGAGTTCGATCACGCCCACCATCTTCCCTTCTTCGGCCGTGATCAAGGTCCACACCGGAATGATGGCTGGTTGAAGATTGTTGCGGGCGATGTTCATTACCCATTCTTCTGCATCCTTCCGGGTTCTGATTAACCCCGAGACTTGCCCATCGTCTTCAACGCCGAGCAAAATGGCGCCGCCTTCAAGGTTGAGCAGGGCCGACATTTCCTTGGCGATATCATCCGCGTGGCAGTCATCGCGCTTGAATTCGACACGCGACCCCTCGCCGCCGGCGACGAGTTCAGACAGTCTTGACTGGTTCATCATGGTTTCGGCCACTTTTCCATATTCAGACTCATTTTACTGCACATCCGCCTGATTTCCGCGAGCATGAACACGACCGGCTGAGCGCCCGACAAGGCAACTTCAGGAGATTCGGCTATACTTTGCTTGTTGAGGGACGGGAGGGCCTTCGTGTATGGATTGAGGTTTCGCAAGGCTGCGGTAAAGGCTCTGCGCAAGATGCCGCTCGAAGACGCCAGCCGCATTCGCGCGGCATTCCCCTACCGCCACATTGCCTCGGCGGGAACCGCCCAGAGATTTTCGTCGAAGGGGATGATCTGGCCGCCGCGGTACAGGACCACTCCGCAGACAAAATCTTCTCCCGCCAGGCCGCGCAGTTCCCGCAGGCCGTTGAAGTCCGCCGCGGTCACCGCGTCGCGGCCCTTGACCTCGATTGCCGAGATTTTCCCACCCGGTGCCTCAAGCACGAAATCGACTTCCTTGCCGTAGCTTGTTCTGAAGTGGTGCAAGCTCGCTTGGGGGGCGGTTGCGGCCAATTGTTTGGCGAGTTCCGAGGCGACGAAGTTTTCCATGATTTGACCAAATACGTGTGGGTCGCGCACCGCGCCGTGGCCGGGGTCGATGTTGAGCAAATGACACAACAGCGATGTATCGACGAGATAACACTTGGGCGCTTTGACCAGACGCTTGCCGATGTTTTTGAACCAGGGCTTGACTTCCAGCGTGAGGAAAATCATTTGCAGCAGAATGCGGTAGTTTTTCGCGGTCACCGCGTTCAGCCCGAGGGAGCGCGCGATATCGGCCTCGTTAACCAGCCCGCCGGCCCGCCCGGCGAGCAGTTTGAGCAGGTTGGGCAGCACGCCAAGCTTGGCGATTTCGGCGATCTGCCTCACATCGCGTTGCAAAATCGTCGAAACATAGTCCTCAAACCATTTGCGGCGCGCGGATTGGCCCTTGCCCGAAATCTCCGGGAAGCTTGCCCTGACGATCATCTCGGCAAGTTGATACTCGCTCCGCACTGGGCCGGGAGTGAGGCGGTTTTCCCACAGGCGCGGCAGAAAGTCGCCGCTGCCCGCGGAAATCTCCAGCGCCGACAAGGGATAAAGCGTGAAAATGCGCATCCGCCCCACCAATGCGTCGGCGAGTTGCGGCAAAGCCAGGATGCTCGATGAACCGGTAAGCAGGTACCTGCCATTGGCGGATGCCGGATCGCCGTGGCGCGCTTTATCGATCAACAGTTTGAGCGCGCGGAACAGGCCCGGCGCCATTTGCGCTTCGTCGAGCACAAGAGAGCCCTGCCAAGCCCGGAGAAAACTTTGGGGGTTGGCTTCCGCCGCGCCGAGCATGCCGGCTTCGTCAAAGGTCACATAGTCCGCGGGCCAATCGTTTTGCGCCAGCCGCATGACCAGGGTGCTTTTGCCAGCCTGCCGCGGACCCGCCACATAGACTGCGGGCGTGTCCGCCAGCGCCGCGAGAACGGCCGCGCTCAATCTGCGTGGAATCATTGCCATGGCTGCTGATTTTTGTGCAAATCTAAAAGTAAACTTTATATTTTCGAAAGACAAGTTTTATTTTTGAGTGCCGAGCATCGCTGTGATACAGTCTGCGGCGTTGTGGCGGGGTCTGGCTGGCGTTTGCCGGGGATGGTCGAAAGTTGACGAAACTGCTGAAATTGCTGCCTTCGGTTGACCGTTTGCTCAATGCGCCTGAGTGTGCCGAATTGATCGGGCGCTATGGTTTCGCGCCTTGCAAGCGCGCCGTTCAGCGCGAGCTTGCCGCTTTGCGCGGGGCGCTGAAAGCGGGGCGGCTCGACGCCAGGGCGCTGGTGAAGTCGAAGCGTTTTCCCGCCGCGCTGTACGAAGCCGCGCAGCGCGAGCTCGCGGAGGAATTCGGCGCTTCGCTCAAGCCGGTTTTCAATCTCACCGGAACCGTGGTGCACACCAATCTTGGCCGCGCCGCCCTGCCCGAAGCGGCGGTTCAGGCCATGGCGGCCGCCGCCGGAAGCGCCTGCAATCTCGAATACGACCTTGAGCTAGGCGGCCGCGGCGACCGCGACAGCCATCTCGAGGCGGCGCTGTGCGAACTCACCGGCGCCGAGGCCGCCACCGTGGTCAACAACAATGCCGCGGCGGTGCTGCTCGTGCTCAACACCCTGGCCGCGGGGCGCGAAGTCGTCGTCTCCCGGGGCGAGCTGGTGGAAATCGGCGGCTCGTTCCGCATGCCCGAAATCATGGCGGGCGCCAACTGCGTATTGCGCGAAACCGGCACCACCAACCGCACCCATCTGCGCGATTACGCCGCCGCCATCGGCGGAAACACCGCGCTGTTGATGAAGGTGCACACGAGCAATTACGAGGTGCGCGGCTTCACCCAAGCGGTTTCCGGGCGCGAGTTGAGCGAGCTTGCCGCCGAGCGCGGACTGCCTTTTGTCAACGATCTGGGTTCGGGGACGCTGGTCGATCTCGCCCGCTTCGGCCTGCCGCATGAACCCACCGTCGCCGAAGCGCTCGCCGAAGGCGCGGGCCTGGTGACCTTCAGCGGCGACAAATTGCTCGGCGGCCCGCAGGCGGGAATCATCGTCGGCAGCCGCGAGCTCATCGACCGGCTGCGGCGCAATCCGCTCAAGCGCGCCCTGCGGGTGGACAAGCTCACCATCGCGGCGCTTGTGGAAGTGCTCAAGCTCTACAAGGATCCGCACACGCTGCCGGAGAAGCTGCCCATGCTCGCGGATCTGACCCGGCCGGCGGCGGAAATCAAGGCCCTCGGCGAGCGGCTGCTCAAGCCTGTAAGCGATTTGCTCGGCAAGGACGTCTCGGTTTCACTGGTGGATTGCAAGAGCCAGATCGGCAGCGGCGCCCTGCCGCTTGAACAACTCGACAGCGCCGCGCTGCGCCTGACCCCGGTGGCGGACAAGGGCGCCAGGGACGCGGCCCTGCGCCAGCTCGCCAGCCAACTGCGGCGCTTGCCGCGCCCGGTCATCGGCAGGATTCACGACGGCCACCTGCTGCTCGACCTGCGCTGCCTGCGCGATGCGGACGGCTTTCTGGCCCAACTGCGCGAATTGGGGCCGAATCGGTAATTCCCGCCACCCGGCCAGACGGCGGCGGGGCGAAGCCGCAAAGCGCGCAGTGACGGGCGGGACCGGGCATGTCGCCGCCCGGTGCCGTTCGCTATACTCTTGCGGAATCTGTTTCCAAGGCCTTTCCCGTGTTCGAGAATCTCACCAAGCGGCTTTCCGCCACCTTCCGCGGCCTCGGCGGCAAGACCGCCCTGAACGAAGGCCAGATCGATTCCGCGCTGCGCGATGTGCGCCGCGCCCTGATCGAGGCCGATGTCGCCCTTCCCGTGGTCAAGGACTTCATCGGGCGGGTCCGCGAGCGCGCGACCGGCCAGGAGGTCGCCCGCAGCCTGACGCCGGGCCAGACGCTGATCAAGATCGTCCAGGCCGAACTCGAGGCGGTGATGGGGCCGGCAAGCGCGGAGTTGGAACTGCGCGCGGTGCCACCCGCGGTCATTCTGATGGCGGGGCTGCAAGGCGCGGGCAAGACCACCACCGTTGCCAAACTCGCCGCCTGGCTCAAGCGCGAACAGAAGAAAAAGGTGTTGGTCGCCAGCGCCGACGTCTACCGCCCCGCCGCCAGCGAGCAGTTGCGCAGCCTCGCCGCCCAGGTCGAGGCGGAATGCTTCTCCGCCGGCAGCGCCGACAGTGGCAAGGGCGCCCTCGCCATCGCCGCCGCGGCGCTGCGGGAAGCGAAACGGCGATTCGTCGATGTGCTGATTGTCGATACCGCCGGCCGGCTCGCCATCGATGACGAGATGATGCTCGAAATCCGCCAGTTGCACGAAGCCCTTAAGCCGGTCGAAACCCTGTTCGTGGTCGATGCCATGACCGGCCAGGATGCCGCCAACACCGCCCGCGCCTTTGGCGAGGCCCTGCCGCTGACCGGGGTGGTGCTGACCAAGGCCGACGGCGATGCCCGGGGCGGCGCCGCGCTTTCGGTGCGCCACGTCACCGGCAAGCCGATCAAGTTCATCGGCATGGGCGAAAAGCCCGATGCGCTCGAGGCCTTCCATCCCCAGCGCGTCGCCTCGCGCATCCTCGGCATGGGCGATGTGCTTTCCCTGATCGAGGAGGCCGAGCGCAAGGTTGACAAGGACCAGGCCGCCCGCATGGCGCGCAAGGTCCGCAAGGGCCGGGGATTCGATCTTGAGGATCTGCGCGAGCAATTCCAACAGATGCGCAACATGGGCGGCGTCGCCGGCATCATGGACAAGCTGCCCGGCATGGGCGCGCTGCCGCCGGGCGCTGCGGGCATGATGGACGAGGGCCAGTTGCGCCGCATGGAGGCGGTGATCAATTCGATGACGCCGAGGGAGCGCGGCAATCCGGCGATCCTCAACGGCTCGCGCAAGCGCCGCATCCTGCGCGGCGCCGGCGCGCAAATCCAAGACCTCAACCGCCTGCTCAAGCAGCACAAAATGATGCAGAAAGCCAGCCGCAAAATGAAAGGCGGCAAGCTGGAAAAACTCATGAACCAGCTCCCCGGCGCCGGCGCAAACCTCCCCGGCGGCGGTTTTCCCCGGTTTTGAAGGCATCGATCATCGACGCAGCGTGGCCGCGACGCTCAAGCGATCAAGGGTCGAACTGCCAAGACGCGGCGAGCTTGAAGTTCCGCCCCGGTTCCGAGACACCTTGAAAGACGCGCTCGTAGTCCTTGTCCAAAACGTTATCGATGCCGACATCGATGCGCAATTGCCGCGAAAAGCGGGGTTGCCAAGTGGCGTACAGATCCAGCACGGCGTAGCCATCGCGCTGCTCGGCAACGGCCAGGCTGTTGTTGTCCCCGCTGGGTTCGAGGCGCTCGAAGTCGTCGGCAAGTTGCAGGCGCAGCCCGATGCGGGCACTTGGCGGTGGCAGGCTCACGCCCAGATCGAGGGCCAGGCGGTTGGGTGTCAGCGAGCCCAGATCGGCCCCGGTGGCCAGGTCGGTGCCTTCCACGCTCGAGTACGCCAGCCGCGCGAACAGCCTGTCCGAGTTGTAAGCGAGTTCCGCCTCCCAGCCGGACAACTCCGCCCGGTCGACATTGGCCGACCCGGACGTGCCGAAAGTGCAGGGCTGGAAGCGCGGCGGGGCGAAACACGACCGGTCGGGCCGCGCGGCGACGCTGATGTTGATCAGGTCTTCCGCGTCGGAGTCGAAGCGGCTCGCCTTGGCTTGGATTCGGTCACCCTCGGCGAACACGCTGGCGAAGTCCAGGCCAAAGCCGAACTCGAGCGTCTCGGTCCGCTCGGGCAGCAGATTCGCGTTGGGGATGAAGTTGTTGGAAACAAAGACCCGCGAGCCCCTCGCCGGATTGAACAGCACGGGGTGCGGCACGCTGAAATGCACGCCGGTCAGGTACAGCTCGTTGACCGAGGGTGCCCGGAATGCCTCGGAGTAGGAGCCGAAGAGCCGCAGCCAGTCGAGTTCGGCGGGTGTGAAGCCCGCGGCGAAACGCGCCGACACCGCCTCGTCTTCGTTCTTGTCGGCGATTGAAGTGTCGGGTGAGCTTTCAAACCGGTCGTAGCGTAGGCCGGGAATCAGCAACAGTTCGCCCAGGGGGGTGTTGAACATGGTTTCGGCCTGGGCGAACACCCCGGTGAAGTCGCTTTCCGCATCGGGCACGCCGTCGCGGCTGCCATTGGCGTTGCGGTCGTCGGCGCCGTTTTGCTCGTCCCAGTAGCGGTCCGCGCCGACGGTTACCGTGGTGTCGAGCCCGCCGAGGGTGAAGCGCGAAGAGTTGCGCAGGCTCAGGCCAAACGTTTCGAGTTGGCGAAGTGTCGTGCGCGGCACGGTTTGATCGAATTCCTCGACTTCGGTGTCCGCCACGTAAGCCGTCAGCGAGAAATCCACCCAGTCGTTGTTCAGCGGGTCGTAGCGGAGGCCCGCCCGGTAGGAGTCTGAAAGGATGTCTTTCTCCACCTCCCGGTCGAGCACGCCGTTGCCTGTGCCCAACACGCCCTGGCCGTTGTTCGGCTCGATTGCCGTATTGCCGAACCGCTGCCAGGAGGCCTCCAGCGAGAGCGCATCGGTGAGCGTCTGGCTCGCCTTCAGCAGCGCGGTGCCGATCTCGTCGTCCGACGGCAGCTCGAGGCCGGAGCCGAGGGCGATGTCGCCGGAGCGCCGGATGCCAAAGCTCGCGATGCCGTCAAAGCCGCCGCGCTGGGCGAAGCCGGTGACCGAGGCGAGGGCCTCGTCATTGGCGCTTTGGTAGCCGGTGCGGAGCCTGACCCCGATGGGCTGGTCCGACAAATCCGCCGCCGACACGCTTTCGATCGCGAGGATTCCGGCGACCGCGCCCGAGCCATAAAGCGCCGAGGCGGGGCCGCGCAGCACCTCGATCTTGCCGACGAGTTCCGGGTCGACGAAAAAGCGGCCGTCATGGGCCGAGATGAAGTTCTGGCGGGCGCCGTCGAGCAGCACCAGCACGTTTTCACCGGTCAGGCCGCGCAGCGCGGGCAGTTCGCCGGTGCGCCGCGGGCCACCGCGGAAATCCAGCCCGGGGACATCGCGCAGGGCATCCGCCATCGAGGACGGCGCGCGGGTCTCCAACTCGGCCCGATCAATCACGGTGACATGTCCCGGATAGTCGAAAACCGGCAGCGGATTCGTGGTGCCGTAAACGGTAACCGTTTCGACCCGCTC
>JAPOTO010000125.1:10042-12857 GCA_026709135.1 Gammaproteobacteria bacterium
GGGTGGCGAGCCGCAACAAGGCCGGGAGGCTGCTTGGGCAATGCATGAATCTGAACTCCTTGCTTCAGAGTGGTAACAGCAACGCACTTAAACACAAATGAGAATGATTTGCAATACTATTTACGAACTATTTGTGGAATCAAGCGGGCGGCTTCGACAAAGTCCTTTTATTGGCCGCGGAATTGCCGTAGAATGGCCGCCTTTTTTGCTTGGGCCGCAGGGTCCCGGCTGGCATTTGACAGGAATTGGGTATGGTAACGATTCGTCTGGCGCGTGGCGGGGCGAAGAAAAAGCCGTTCTACCACATTACCGTGGCCGATGTGCGCTCGCCGCGCGACGGCCGGTTCATCGAGCGCATCGGATTCTTCAACCCCATGGCCCGGGGCCAGGAGGAGCGCCTGCGGCTCGATCTCGAGCGCATGGGCTATTGGCAGTCCCAGGGTGCCCAGATCACACCGAGGGTGGCCGCGCTGGCGAAGGATCTGGCGGAAACAGATCTGGCGGAAAAGGCGGCGGCACCCGCCGAAAGCTGATCCGCGGCGCCATGGTCCACGATAGTCCAAGATGGCCCGGCACAACCAGGAAAACCGGCACAGCGATGCCGGACCGCCGCGAATCGCCATGGGCCGGATCGGCGGCACTCATGGCGTCAAGGGCTGGCTGAAGCTGCAATCCTGGACCAGCCCGGCGGCAAACATCCTCGATTTCGCCCATCTGCAGGTGGAAACCCGGCAGGGGGCCGAGCAGTTGCGAATCGATCAAAGCCGTTGGCGGGGCGACAGTTTGCTCGTCCACTTCGAGGGCTATGACGAGCCGGAGCTTGCCCGCGGGCTGACCGGGCTCGAAGTTTTGGTGGCGGTGTCCGCCCTCGCGGAACTCGAGGCCGGGGAGTATTACTGGCATCAGTTGCAGGGGCTGCGGGTGGTGAATCTGGCGGGGGAGTGCTTCGGCCGGGTCGACCACCTGCTCGAAACCGGCGCCAACGATGTGCTCGTGGTCGCGCCGGATGCCGGCAGCATCGACCGGCGCCGCCGGCTGATCCCCTTCGTGGCGGATCGGGTGGTGCGGCGGGTCGATTTGGAAACCGGCGTGATCGCGGTCGATTGGGGCATCGACTTTCTGGACTAGGAGCCTGGGCCGCCACCCATGCGGATCGACATCGTCACCCTGTTCCCGGAGATGTTCGCCGCGCTGACCGGACACGGCGTGACGGGAAGGGCGGTTCGGCGGGGCCTGGTCGAGTTGGCGTACTGGAACCCGCGCGACTGCGCCCACGACCGGCACCGCGCCGTGGACGACCGGCCTTTCGGCGGCGGGCCGGGCATGTTGATGAAGACCGAGCCGCTGCTGGAATGCTTGGCCGCGGTGCGAAAAGAATCATGGAAAGACGAGCCGGGCAGGGTGGTGTACCTGTCGCCACAAGGGGCGCGCATCGATCATGCCGCCGTTGCCCGGCTGGCGCGGACGCCGAGGCTAGCACTGCTTTGCGGCCGCTACCAGGGCATCGACCAGCGCGTCATAGACAGCGCCGTAGATGAAGAGTTGTCGCTTGGCGATTTTGTCATCAGCGGCGGCGAACTCGCCGCGATGGCGCTGGTCGACGCCATGATCCGTCTGCTGCCCGGCGCCCTCGGCGACGGGGAGAGCGCCGGCGGCGACAGTTTCGCCAATGGCTTGCTGCTTGGGCCGGAATACACCCGGCCCCGGCAATTCGCCGGCGGCGCGGTGCCCCCGGTGTTGCTCAGCGGCGACCACGAGGCGATCCGCCGCTGGCGCCTGCAACAGCGGCTCGGCGCGACTTGGCGCAAACGGCCCGATTTGCTCGAGCGCCGCGAATTGACCGGGGAAGAACGACAATTGCTGGACGAGTACCGCCGCAACACCCAAAAATGCCCAAAGGCTCCAACACCCAAGGAGCGACCCAAGGAGCGAAAGCCATGAGCAAGAACAAGATCATCCAGCAGATTGAGCGGGAGCAGATGACCAAGGAGCTGCCGGAATTCGGCCCGGGCGATACCGTTGTGGTCCAGGTGCGCATCCGCGAAGGCGAACGCGAGCGCATCCAAGCCTTCGAGGGCGTCGTTATCGGCGTGCGCAAACGGGGGCTGAACTCCGCCTTCACCGTGCGCAAGATTTCCCACGGCGTCGGCGTCGAGCGCACCTTCCAGACTTACAGCCCGCTGGTGGCGGGAGTCCAGGTCAAGCGCCGCGGCGATGTCCGCCAGGCCAAGCTCTACTACCTGCGCAACCTCTCCGGCCGCGCCGCCCGCATCGCCGAAAAACTCGGCAAAAAACCCCAAACCGCGTCTTGAGAGTTGTCAGTTCGTTCGGCGCAATGCCCTTCGGTTATTGCGCCCTAGGAGCCTGCACAGTCCAAGGCTTTGGGAGGCGATCGAAGCCACCATAAGCAGCATTTTCCAATAAGAAAGTGATGGTGGGCGATTATTGCCTCGCTTGGAGGCCGGTTGCTTGCCGTCGGTGTCTGAATGCTTTCCTTGCTGGGGAATCGGCTTCGAGCGGGTTCGCGGGCGGGCGGGTGTTGGCGCTTAATTTCGAACCTTCATCCATGAAGGTTCTCAAATCGGTTCGTCGTCGCTTCCGATCCGGCCACCGAGCGCAGCTCGGTGGCGCTCGGGACTGCGCACGAAGCTGCGCTTCGTAAACGCTTGCCCTCGCCCATCCTTGGCACACTCCTCCTCAACGACGCGCCAACACCCGCCCGCCCGCGAACCCGTGCGCTGTGCGGATTTTTGAGGGTTTGCGGCTTCGACTTCAACAACGTTGGCAGCCCAACCAAGGCTTGTAGGGCGCAAAC
>JAPOTO010000182.1 GCA_026709135.1 Gammaproteobacteria bacterium
CTAGGGAAGCGCTGATCAAGTCAGGGCATATTTTGGGGGATTTATTGTCATTCGGCTGCGGGATGGTCGATAATCCGGCTTCCGTTGCCAGCAACACGACCTTCAGGATACCTGAACCGACATGGGAGCCGACATGAGCACACACAAGACCGCGGTACTGCTGATTCTCGATGGCTGGGGCCATCGGGAGCAAAGCGATCACAACGCCATCCACGCCGCCAACAGCCCGGTGTGGGACGCGCTCTGGCGCGACGGGGCGCACACCCTTCTGCGCACCTCCGGCGAAGCCGTCGGCCTGCCGGCGGGGCAAATGGGCAACTCCGAAGTTGGCCACATGAACATCGGGGCGGGGCGGGTGGTGTACCAGACCTTGACCCGAATCGACCGGGACATCGAAGAAAGCGGTTTCTACGACAACCCCGCGCTGACCGCCGCGATCGACCAGGTTGCCGCGAGCGGTGCCACCCTGCACGTGATCGGCCTGCTCTCGCCCGGCGGCATCCACAGCCACGAAGAACACATCCTGTGCATGCTCGATCTCGCGCTCGACCGGGAGGTGGATGGGATGTCGGTGGACCGGGTATGCCTGCACGCCCTGCTCGATGGCCGCGACACGCCGCCGCGCAGCGCCCTCGGCTCCTTGCAAAGGGCGGCGGGAAAACTCGCCGCCAGCGGCAGGGGAAGGCTCGCCTCGATCTGCGGCCGCTATTACGCCATGGACCGCGACCAGCGCTGGGAGCGTGTGGCCCCGGCCTATGAAATGCTCACCGAAGGCCGGGCGCCGTTTCAATTCGACGATGTGGAATCAGCCCTCGCCGCCGCCTACGACCGCAGCGAGGACGATGAATTCGTCCAAGCGACCCTGGTCGGCGGCGATGACGCGCCGATAGCCGATGGCGACGCCGTGGTGTTCATGAATTTCCGCGCCGACCGCGCCCGCCAACTCACCCGGGCTTTCGTTGAAGAGGATTTCGATGGTTTTGACCGCAAGACGCGCCCGCGCCTCACCGATTTCGTCACGCTCACCGAATACGCCGCCGGCATTCCCGCGAGTTGCGCCTATCCGCCGGAACAATTGCGCAATGTATTCGGCGCTTGGCTGGCCGAGAAGGGCGGTGCCCAACTGCGCATCGCCGAAACCGAGAAGTACGCCCACGTGACCTTCTTTTTCAATGGCGGCCGGGAAGCGCCCTTCGCCGGGGAAGAACGCGAGCTGATTCCCTCCCCCAAGGTGAAGACTTACGACCTCAAGCCTGAAATGTCGGCTTTCGCCTTGACCGACCGGCTCGTGGAGGCGATCCGCTCGCGCCGCTTCGACGCGATCATCTGCAACTACGCCAATGGCGACATGGTGGGGCACACCGGGAATTTCGCCGCCACGGTGAAGGCGGTGGAGGCCGTGGACCGCTGCCTCGGCCGCATCGTCGAGGCGGTGCGCGAAACCGGTGCCGAGCTGCTCGTCACCGCCGACCACGGCAACGCCGAGCAAATGCTCGATGCGGAAACTGGCCAGCCGCTCACCTCGCACACCACCGGGCCCGTGCCGCTCGTCTACACCGGCACCCGCGATCTCGCATTCGCCAGCGAAGGCAGCCTCTGCGACATCGCCCCCACCCTGCTCAGCCTGCTGGAATTGCCCATTCCGCCGGAAATGACCGGCCAAGTGCTGCTTGAACCAGCCAAGGCGGTCAGGGCGGTCTGATCTTCGATGCCGGACCCATCCGCGCAAAAAACAGAATTTTCCAATGAATCAAGAGGGTTCAAGCGGAAAAATTCATTGGCAACCGGGTTGCCCGCCGGAGTAGTCTGACGCCGTTCGCGAGTTAAGGGGCGCGGACACTCCGGCGCAACGCGCCGCACCCGCTAGAGATATTGCCGGACCTTGGGGGGGAACCAGGGCAGCAACAGCCCGGTTGCCGGCTTGATCCGCACTACCTCATCGCTGGTAAACCGCCGCCATGCGTGGCGCCTGGGCTGGTTTGTGGCCTGCGCCCGCAATCGGGGGCCGCCATGAGCGGGCCAAGGAAGATCTGATTAAGTCAGAGCGCTCGGGGCGTTTTACCGGACCGCGCGGGACGCAATGCGGCAAGTGGCGCCAAGTATAGGGAGAGACGGGATCCCGCAAACTCTGGCCGGGGCAGGGACGCCCCGGAACCAGTTCACTCAGCCGGCATTCGCAGGGACGCGATGCCGGCACCCGGGTTCTGCAAGAGAGCTTGCCTCCCGCAGGATTCCGCCGCCGCGGGAAATGATGGCACAATGGCTCGGTGAACGACGCCATCCCAGCAGCCGAACCCAGATCCTGCGGCAATTGCGGCGCCGCGCTCACTGGCGCTTTCTGCCCGGTTTGCGGGCAGGAGGACCGGGAGTTCCGCCGGCCTTTCTGGCGCATCCTCGGCCAGTTCGCCCAAGCGCTGGTCGATCTCGATGGCCGGGTTTACCGTTCGCTGTTCCTGCTTTACACCCGGCCTGGATTCCTCAGCGGCGAGTACGTTCGCGGCCGCCGGGCGCATTACACCCCGCCGCTGCGCATGTTCCTGGTGCTGAGCATCGGTTTTTTCCTGCTGGTTTCGATTTTCCCGCGGGGTGGCGACAATCCCGGCGGCCCCGGGCAGCCTCCAGCCGGGGAACAGCAATCCGACCAGCCATTGCGCGACTTGCTCGCCGACGGGGAAGACACCGACGGGCTGGCGGAGTTGGATCTCGACCCCGCTGAAATCCGCGCCTCGATCGAGGCGGTGCCGATTCCTTTTCTACCCGAAGCCACCGCCGGGCGCCTGAAGGAACTCGTGATCGTCCAGGTCGTCGGCAATTACGGTGAGATACGCGAGGATCCCAGGGAGTTTTTCGAGGAGTTTTTCAGTGATTCGCTGGAGTATGTGACCATTTTCATCCTCTTGATGATGCCCTTGCTGGCGCTGCTGCAGGCGGTGTTCTATGTGTTCCGGCGCCGCTACTATGTCGAGCATTTCATGCTCACCCTGCACAATCATTCCTTTCTGATCGTCTGCGCCTTTCTGCTTTCGGCCACCGGCTTGGTGGCGGACCGTTCGGCGGCGCTCGAGGCTGTGGTCAACTGGCTCGATCTCGCCATCATCCTCTGGGCCATCGCCTATCTGTATCTGAGCCTGAAGAACTTCTACGGCGGCGGCTGGTTTTACAGCGGGGTGGTTTTTTTCACCGCGTCGCTGATCTACAGCGCCCTGACCGCGGCGGGCCTGGCCATCTACCTGATCGTCTTTTTCCTGCTTTATTAGTGCCTGTAAGATTTTGGGGAAAACGCTACAACAGCGCGCCTTCCAGTCCCGAGCCGCGGAAGGTTTTGCGTTTGGTGGCCGCCGTCAGCGCCGCGCGGGCGCCGTAAATCACCACTTTTTTCTTGGCCCGGGTGATCGCGGTGTAGAGCAACTCCCGGGTGTTGACCCGCGATTCGGCGGGCCCGGGAATCACCGCGACCTCACCGTATTCAGAGCCTTGGGAGCGGTGCACCGTCAGCGCGTAAAAGCTTTCATGGGGTGGCAGCCGCTGGGGATTGACAAGCCGCCTGCCGCCATCCGGTTCGCGCAGGTCGGGGAACCAGACCTTGGCCTTGCCGGCGCCATTGCCCCCATCGCGGATGACAATTCCGGCGTCGCCGTTGGCGAGCCCGCCGCGGTGGTCGTTGCGCGTAACGATGATTGGCCTGCCGATGTAGAACTCCTCGCCCGATGGAATCAGGCCCAGCCTGCGCAATTGCTGTTCGACCCGCGCGTTGAAGCGTTGCGAGCCGAAACTGCCCACGCGGTGCGAGCACAGCGCCATGAAGTCCTGGAAAGGGTGGTCATTTTCCGCGTCAAGTTGTTCGGCGCTTGCCAGCGAAAGGAGTTTTCGCAGCACCGGCGCGTAGTGTTCGCGGGTGAAGCGTTTCGCGAGATTGTCGAGGGCGGCGGGGCCCTCGAGATTTTCGAAGCCGATGGATTTGTCGTCGGGATTGTCCAGGGCTTCCGCGACCCCCGCGGCGTCTCCGCTCTTGATTGCCGCGGCGAGGCGGCCGATTCCGCTTTTTTCCTCGAAACGCCAGTTGTGCTTAAGATTGACGACGCGGTGTTCCAGCGGCGAACCCTTGCCACCGGCGGCATGGCAAATATCCGCGAAGACCGATCCGGGCTCCACCGAGGCAAGCTGGTTCGAGTCGCCGAGCAGGATCAGCCGCGCATCGACGGGCAGGGCTTTGAGAACGCGGCTCATCAACTGGATATCGACCATCGAGGCCTCGTCGATGATGAGTACTTTGGCGAGACCGCGCTCGGCTTCGCTTTTCATCAGCCAGCGGTGGATCGTGCCCACTTCCACCGCGAGTTCTTCGGGCAGCGTCTGCCCGCCGTGCATCTTGCGCAGCGATTCGCGGGTCGATTCCTGCAACCGCGCGGCCGCCTTTCCCGTCGGGGCGGAAAAGGCGATGTCGCTGACCTTGACCTGGCCGGAGTTCATCAGCGCCATGATGATCCGGGCCACGGTATAAGTCTTGCCCGTCCCCGGCCCGCCGGAGATGCAGCACAGGTGGCGGCTCGCGGCGATCTGGGCGGCCTTCCGCGGCAGGGTGGATGGCTCGCTGGCCTCGAACAATTCATCGAGCGCCGCTTCGAGGTTGCCGGTTTCTGTGATCTCGCGCTCCGCAAGGCCGCGCAGGCGCCCCGCCACGAGGCGCTCGCGCCGCCACATGCGGTTGAGATAAAGTCGATTCCCCGCATCGAGCACGAGGGGCCGGCTTCCGGCTTCGCCGCTCCTTGCCACGGACGGGCTCGCGATAAGCGGCGGCAGCCATTCAGCGAGCGGGGGCAGCATGAGCTTGTCGGCTTCGCTGTAGGCGGTATCGGGCCAGGTGCGCCCGGCGATTTTCTTCAGATCGACGCACGAATGCCCATCGCGGGTGTGGCGGCTCAAAATCGCCGCGGCGAGGGCGAGTTTTTCCCTGTCGGCACGGTCTTGGTCGCTGCCGTCCTGCTCGCCACTGTTTTTGTCGCTCTGGGTCTTGTCGCTTTGGGCAAGCCCGGCCAGGGTCGCGGCGAAATGCTGGTCGATATCGGTGATGTGGCGCTTTTCGAGTAGCGCGTCGATGTCGGCGAAATCGCTCACGATCCGGCGCTCTCCATGAATTCGTCGAGCGCCTCGATGCACGCCTTTTCGGGCCGGTCGAACCAGACGCCCCGGGACATGCCAGTGGCGGGGGCCACGCCGCGCAGGAACAGATAGAAAACACCGCCGATGTGCCGCTCGTAATCGTAACCGCGAATCCGGGTGCGCAGATAGCGGTGCAGGGCGAGCAGGTAGAGCAGGTATTGCAGTTGATAGCTGTGTTGGCGCATGGCGTCTTTCAGCGGTTCGCCTTCGTAGTCCTGGGCCTGGTCGCCAAGGTGGTTGGATTTGTAGTCGGCGATGTACCAGCGGCCTTCGTGTTCGAAAGTGAGATCGATGAAGCCGCGCAGAAAGCCGTCGATGGCTGGCTCGCCGGGAACTTCGCGCAGCAGCTCGGGATAACCCGAGCGGGCTAGGGCCGCGGCGAGGCCGGAACGGCTCACGCCCTTTACGGGGAAGAAAAATTCAAGCTCGGTCAAACGCCGATCGATGTCGGCGAGGCGGAAGCCGGCGCGCCCGGATTCGCCCGGCTCGCGCAACTCGGTGCTAAGCGTGTTCTCGACGATATTCAGGGCAACCCGCAACCATTTCCTCAAGTCGATTCCCGCGCGCAGGAGTTGCTCGGCGCATATGTCGTTGAGCATGCGCCCGGGCTCCTGGTCGTGGAGCTCGAAAATCCGGTGGAAGCAATTGCCGACCCGGGCGCCGCGGGGGAAGTGGAAGGCATCGGTCTTGGTCGATTCGGCTTCGGCCGCGTCGGCGCTTGCGGCATCGACGCTCTGGTCGTGGTCGGCGGCGGCCGCCTCGGAAAACCGCTGCGTGGCCGCCGGGTGTTCGGCGGCTAGGTCGGTGTAACTCGTCATGCGGCGGATGCGGCGCAGTGGGCGGTCGAATTCCCGGGGCGCGGTCAACTCCAGTTCCCCGGCCGTTCCATCGAGCCTGGCGGTCGGCAGCGTCGCGCTGTCTTTGTCGCCGAGCTTGATGCCATGGGAGCACTGCCGCTGCAATGCCTCCATATCGAGATTGAACTCGCCGCGCTCCTTTGTTCTGAAACTGTAGTTGATTTGGGGCAGCACCTTGGTCGCCGAATCGGGAATCGCGCTGTTTGCCGCCTCCGGGCCGCCGTCTTCCGCGAGCGTTTTCTCATCGTGCTCGTCCCGATGCAGCAGCCAAGCGAGGGGCGGCGTCTCCTTGCCGTGCGGGTCTCTTGTGATGCGGGTCCAAGCGATGACGCAGCGTTCCCGGGCTCGGGTGAGCGCCACATAAAGCAGCCGCACCGATGAACTGAACTCTTCCAGTTTGTGCTTGGCCAGGCCCGCGGCGTCTGGGGCAAGGTCGAGCACGGCCGGGAAACGCCCATCTTCGCGGGTGTGGTACTCGATAGGCCGGTCCGCGGAAGTTTTGTTGACTTGCCTGCTGTACCAAGCAAAAGGCAGATACACGATCGGGTATTCCAGCCCCTTGCTCTTGTGGATCGTCGAGATTTTCACGAGGTTTTCGTCGCTGTCCAAGCGCAGGGTGTGGGGGTTTTCCTCCGCGGGCCGCGACTCGGCTTCGCCCATCATCCGCCGCCTGAGCCAGGCCAGAAGACGGGCCGGCGAGTACTGGTTTTCTGTTTCGGCTTCCTGCAGCAGCTCGGTCAAATGATAGAAGTTGGTCAACCTGCGCGGACCCGCCGGGGAATTGAGCAGATTGCCGGTGCCGACCCGGATTTCCCCTCCACTGGCGCCAGTTTCCCCGCTTTCGCCGCTGGCCTCCTGTTCCACTTCGGGCCAGTGCTTGAGCCGCGCGCCGATGATCTTGCGCAGCATCGCGCCAACGCCTTTGTCCACCCAATCCCGGTGCCATTGATCGAATTGTTCGGCCCAGTGGCTCCAGTAATCGTCCGCCTCGATCAAGGCGAGCAGGTCTTCGTTGCCGAGGCCGAAAACATCGCCAGTGAGCGCGGCGCGGCGGAAATCCTGGCGGCCGCGATTGGCGAGGGCAAGCAGCAGGCGGTAGACCTGTCCGGCTTCGCGGCTATCGAAAATGCTTGAATCGTCGATCTCGACGCATCTGCCGCCGCGGCGGCGCAGCTCCCTCGCCACCATCCGGCCATCGGCCTTTTTCGCGACAAGCACCGCGATATCGGAAGCCGCGAGAGGCTTGCCGCCGATTTTCGCCTTGCCTTCCCCGGCGAGCTTGAGCAGGCGGATGATGTCGTCGGCGGTCTTGTTCGCCGCGACGTCGCTGGCTTTGCCTCCGGCTGTGTAGTCCTGGAGCAGCCAGAATTGCATCGGCGGCGGGGTTTCGCCATCGATTTCGAGCCGAAGGGCGCTGTCGCGGCCGGGGGTCGCCGGGCTGAAGCCGATTTCCGGGATGGCGAACGCCCAGGGCGCGGCGAAAATCGCGTTGCAGGCTTCCACGAGGCCGGGTGTGGAACGGTAGTTGCTGCCAAGTTCGAGTGGCGAGGCGGCGCCCCGCTGCGCGGCGAGATAGGCGAAGATGTCGGCGCCGCGGAACTTGTAGATCGCCTGTTTCGGGTCGCCGACGATGTAGAGCGCGCCGCGGTCATCCGCGGTTTCGGCTGGCTCCGCGCCATCTCCGCCGCCGTAGATCGCGGCGAAGATCCGCGCCTGGGTTGGGTCGGTGTCCTGGAATTCGTCGATCAGCGCGGCCGGGAAACGGCGGCGGATGTTTGCCGCAAGCCGCCCGCCGCTGCCTTCGCGGTCGAGCGCTTGGCGCATCTCGAGAAGCAGGTCGTCGTAGCCGAGGCGTTTTTGTTCGCGAACGATGCGGCGCACTTCCTTGCCCGCGTGTTCGATGAGTTGCTTGCGGGTGAAGCGGAGCCCCGACTCCAGGCTTTCGGTGAAGGTCTTGCAGGCATCGGCGAGTTCGTCGAAAGCCGCGAACAGCGGATTTTCCGGGGGTTCGTGCCCCTTCTTGCATTTCCTTGCAAGGTCGTTGGCGCCGAAGTACTTGGCCACACCCGCCAGTCCGTCCCCTTCGATCATGCTGAGCGGCAGCTCCCCCTCCGCGGCGACGCGTTGGATTGTGCCCAGGTGATTGCGGATCGTGTCGTTGCGATAGCTTCTTCTGTTGAGCGCCTCGCTTTCGAGCATGATTTCCTTGAATGCCGCGCCGTGCTCGCGCCAGATGGCGATGAATGCCTGGAGTTTCTCGCGGCACAGGTTTTCCGCCTCGGCCGGGTCTTGCGCCGATTCGGGGGCGCCGCGAATTTCCGCGAAATCCTTGGCCCGCAGGGAGGCGTACCAGCCCGCGAGATGCCCTGGCAGGAATCCTTTTTTTGCCAGGAATCTGGCGAGTATTCGCGAGCTGTTGCGGTACTTGCGCTGCCAGAAGTCGCGCACCACGCCCTCGACAAGCCCGCCGCCATCGCCGCTGAGCTCGAAATCGAAGGAGAAACCGGTTTCAAAGGCGAATTCGGTCAGCGCGCGCTGGCAGAAGCTGTGGATTGTTTGAATATTCGCCCGGTCGATGTCGAGCAGGGCGAGCTCGATCCGCTCTCTGATCCGCGCCGCGTCGAGTTCCGCGCTTTGCTCCCATCGCTCGAGCAGCTCCCGCGCTTGATCGTCGGTCGCGTTTGCGGCTTTGCCCCGGGCGCTTTCGATGACCTTGAGCGTCGCGCGGATTCGCTCGCGCAACTCCGCGGTCGCCGCCTTGGTGAAAGTGACGACGAGGATTTGGTCGATTTCAAGCCCGCGCTCGACCACCATGCGGGCGAAAAGCGAAGTGATCGCCCGGGTCTTGCCCGAACCGGCGCTCGCTTCGATGAGCGTGCGGCCACTGCCGAGTGGCGTTGTCAGCGGCGTGCGCGCCTCGTCCGGGATCATTCGAGCGGCCTCTTGAACATCGAAACCAGCAGCGTCTCCGCCAATTCGGCAAATCCCGCCTGGCTTAAGTCGCCACCGGCTTCGGCTTCGATTTCCTCAAGGGGTTTCGCGGGCCGGTGGTCCTCGAGCGGGTCATCGTCTTCGCCGAGATCCCAGGCCACGGTGTTGTCCAGCTCCCCGCATTCAGACTGCCAAGTATCCCGCGCCTTTTGCATGGCGGTTTCGTGGTTGCCGCTCTTTCCCAATGTCTGGGCGTAGGCGACCGAGGTGTTCGGAAAGAATCGAAGTGGCCTTGAGAGGCCCAACCACCAGGCTTCCAGCCACTGGTCTATGGCATCTCTTCCCAGCACGGGAGCGGGAAATTGCTGGTCCCCGTTTTCACCGACCCATATGGCGGTCACCGGCAAGGGCTGGTTGCCCGCCGCCATCCACGCGAGCTGCCTGAGCCGGATCTCGATCAGGTCTTTGGGGCGCTTCTTGCCGTTGCGCCAATACAGCATTCGCTGGGAACCAATGCCTGGAATCACGCCCATGAGTCGGAACTCGCCGATTGCCACATCGATATGTTGCGGCTCGGCGTCAAGCATCTCCTTGTGCGGGTGCAGCAACCAGCGCAGGTTTTTCACTTCTTGGAGCGCCGCATCCCAGGCCAGGGCGCCAAAACCGCCGTGGGGCAGCTTTCCGCTCGCCAACAGCCGGGATTCGACGAGTTCGATGGCGGTTTCGCGCTCGCGCCCGGGGTCGGTTCGCTGAAGGATTTCCTCGCGCAGGCCCCACTGCTCGTAATTGCTGAGATACAAAGGCTCGACTTCCTCGTCGGCTTCCTCCATGCCGCGCAGCCTGACCGCGAAACGCTCGCGCAGAAAGCCTCCCGCCGGGTTGGAGAAAAACCGGTGCAGTTCGCTCAGGCTGAGCTTGCGCCGGGAAGCATCGGGTGGCTCGATTGGCTCGCCGAACCGGTTTGGCGCTTTGCTTTCGCCGCTGTCAATCTCTTGCGCCCGCGGCTCTTCGGATGCCCGCTCCCGGTCGGCTTCCTCCTCGGGGCCGCCTTGCCCGAGTTCGCGCCGCTGCTGGTCGCGCAGTATTTTCGCGGCATCGAACATCGTGCGGGAATAGCTGAAAAGCGCTTGGTCGCCCTGGAAGTAGCGCGAGCTGAAAGCCTGCAAGGGGTGGTCGAAGCGAAAACTATCCGGCTCCCCGTCGCGCGCCGGTTCGGCGAACCTGCCGACGAGATACTCGTGCAATTCATCGACGACCACCGATGGCGGTATTTCGGAATCATCGCTTTGGTCGCGGCCGGTGTAGGTGACGATGAAAGCTCGGCGCGCCGCGAGCAGGGCTTCGAGGAAGGCGAAGCGGTCTTCGTGCCGCGGGTCCCGGTCTCCTTTGCGGTGGCCGTCGCGCTCGACAATATCAAAGCTGTGGCGTGGCGGATTGCGCGGAAAACCGTCTCCGCCCATGCCCACGGCGCAGACGATCTTCGCCGGCGGAATCTGGCCCGAGGCGAGGCGGCCGACGGTTGCGCTGTCTTCGAGCCGGGCCGGCCCGACCGCCGGATTGGAAGCCGAGTCGAGCAGCGTTTTCCGCGCGATCTGAAAGGAGAACTCGCAGTCGATGCGCCCAGCCTGCTCGGCGAAGTTTTCGATCAGCATGGCGACTTCGCCAAACTCGTCCCCCGCTTCGCGCATCGCCTCGAAACTGCCGTAGGCGCCCCGGCGGGAGCCGTTGTCGAAAAACTGTTGCAGCGCGGCGCGGAGCAGGTTTTTCCAATGCCCGGCGTTCCCCGACCGGGCGACATACTCGCAAAATTCGAAGGCGGCCTGGCAATACGAGATGATCCGCCCCATCGCGGCGTAATCGTCCTCGCCGGCTTCGAAGCCGCCTTCGCCGCGAATCGAGCAGGGCGCGATGCCAAGGGCGAGCTCGTCGGTGTCTCCCGCTGCGTAACCCACTAGCAGCCGGTTGAATCCATCTTGCCAGGTATTGCCGGGCAGGGCCGGCGCCGAGTCGCCTTCACTTGCGAGATCGCGCCGGATGCCCGCCTGCTTCATCCAGTTGCGAATTTCCGGGAGCTGGTCTTCCTCGATTTCAAAGCGAGCGCGCAAGCTCGGCGCATCGAGCGGGGCCAGCACCGCCTCAACGCCAAAGCGCGTGCCGGGAAGCGACAGCAAATCGAAAAAAGCCTTCGCTGTTGGCGAATCCACCGCCCGGGAGCGGGACAGCGTGACGGGAATGCGCCCCTCGGATTCAAACACCGCGGTGATGGCCGGGCCGTAACGCGCGGGTTTGGGCGTTAGGATCAGGATGTCGGCGGGCTCGATGTCAGAATGGTTTTCGAGCAGGTCGAGCAGGCGGTCGTGCAGCACTTCGGCCTCGCGCATGGCCGAATGGCAGCAGTGGATTTGCAGCGAATTGTCCGGTGGGACCCGCGGGGCATCGGCGGCGGGGCGGACTTGCTGGATATCGGCTTGGACCGCGGCGAGGCAAGAATCGTCCCGCGCTGGCGCGAAGCAGGGCCGGGTTTGCGCTTCGCTGGCGACCAGTTCATCGAAAACGTCGCGGCCCGCGCTTCCCCAGGCGGCGAGCAAGCGGTTGCCTTCCTCCAAATGCTGCGCTTTGGCCCCGGAGGCGCCGGCGCGGCGGCGAATCTCCCGCTCAGTGCGCAGATCGGCCCAGTACGCCTCGCTCGGATTGAACAGAAAAACATGCAGTTCGATCTTGTCGGCAAGCTGCCTGAGCCATTGCAGGTAGGAAGGCGACAGGAACGATACGCCGAACACAAACACCCGGCGCGGCCAGTTGCCCGGCGTCCCGCCTCCCGCCAACTCCCCGCCGAAGGCATCGAGGGCGCTGACCCAATGCGGCTCCTGGACGTCTTCCGTCAGCGACCGCCACAGCCGCGCCTGCCAGTGCGGTGTTTCGCCCCGCTCCCAGTTACGGATCCAGTCATCGCGGAAATTGAGGCAGCGGTCGAAGATTCTGGCGAGCCGGTCGGCGAGTTCGAAGCGCTTGAGCTCATCGCCATCGGCAAGATACCGCCGCACCTCGCCAGCATCTTCGCCTTGGGAAAACGCCGGCAGCATCCCGAACAGATGCCAGCGCAGGGTGTCGGGCGCGAAGCTCTGCGCCTTCGGCAGGGAAGGCAGGGTCTCGCGCAGCATCGACCAGGCAAACTCCGCGGGCAGTTCGCAGTCGATATTCGCCGCTATACCCAGCTCCCGGGCGATTTCGAGTTTCAGCCAGCGCCCCAGCGTGCGATGCGGCACCACAACGCGTTCCGCATCGAGTGGATCCGCCGGATTGGAAGCGATCAGCCCGGCAAGCTCTGTTGCGAGCAACTCAAGCCGGTTGGAATGATGAATGTGCAAGTTCCCGCTCGCGCAAGCCCGGGCTGCCAAGTTTCCAAGTTCCTAGGTTCCCAGGTTCCCGGATTCTGGTTTATTTTTCGGGGAGTCGTGCGGCGAATCTAGCATGCCGGGCGATTCATTGCACCGCTGGCGGGCGCGTCTTATCATCGGCGCGAACGGCGGCCGCGCCGCCTCCCTTCGAGGACGAGAAATGATCATCTACGGTGTCGCCCTGCTTTCCGTGTGCCTGGTGGCGGGAATGCTGATTGGCGAAGCGCTGG
>JAPOTO010000139.1 GCA_026709135.1 Gammaproteobacteria bacterium
CCGGAAAGATACGTTTGCTTGTCGGTTTCGCCGCGCTTGCCGATGTCGCGCTCGATGAGATCGTTGAAGGCGAGGAACTTGGCGTAGTTGGTTTCTTCCCGGCCCGAGGCCAAGGCCCCGGCGACGCCGCGGGCGGGCTTGAAGCCGCCAATGGCTCCGGTTGCCCGGAACAGCAAGGCGTCGCAGCCCTGGCCAAAGCCGGTGAGCAGGATCAACTCGCCGGCTTGGGCGGATTCGAGGGTTTTGGCGAGCAGCAATATCGGCTGGGCAGCACCGGCGACGCCAACGGTCGCGGCCTGGTTGTCGATGATCGCCTTGGGGTCGATGCCGAGCCGCTTCGCCACCGCTGGCGGGGTGCGCGCCTGCTCGGTTGGCAGGATGAAATGGTTGATGTCGGCGGCGGACACCGCGCATTCCGCAAGCAGCTTGTTGACCGCCTCGGGGATGATCTTCAGGTAGCCCTCGTCGCGAATCCAGCGCTCTTCCCAGTCATAGTCGAACTCGCCGCCGCGGTAATGGTCGACAAAATCGGTGGCGAGGCTTTCCCCGCCGAGAAACTCCGCGAGCACCGGCCCGCCGCCGGTGGCCACCGCGGCCGCGGCGTCGCCCCAAAGCATTTCCGCCCGGGAACCCGCCTTCGCGCGGCGGTGTTCGGCGGCCACCACCATGCCGGCGCATTCGCTTTGCAACAGCGCCAGCAGGCTCGATGTCGCCGCGCGCTGGGAGGCGCCGACATCCAGCGCCTGGGTGCGCCGCGGCAGATTGAGGGCTTCGAGCAGCAGCACCGAGTTCTGCCGGTCGAGAAAGGGAAATGTGGTCGAGGCGAAGTAGAGGATTTCCGGGGCGGCGCCTTCCGCCCCGCTGAATCCGGCGAGACAGTCCGCCGCCGCCTCGACCCCCATGGTGATGGCGTCCTCGTCCCAGTTGCACATGCCGCGCTCGCCGCGGCCAAGCGACTTGAGGCTGGCGTCAAACCAGGCGTTCGCCTCGGCAACCACCGCCCGCTGCAACCGCGCTTGGGGAATGTACGCGCCAAATCCGCTGATGCCTTTGCCCAAGTTGTCTTCCCCAATCGCAAGTCCGCGCTTGCGCGCATGAGGCTGACGATTCTATGGAAAACGAAACGGTTTTTCAGCCGCTCCGCGTGAACGAAAGTGGCTTCGAGCTGCCGCTGCCACGATGCGCGGTGCAGCGGACGCCGTAAACACATCCATGTGGGCTTCGGGCTCGACATCGTGTCTCGCACGCCCGCTGAACCGCGCATCGTGGCAGCGGCTCAGGCAGTGCAGACTGATTGGCGCCTCGCGTAAGCCCGCGGGCAATTCTGGAATCGTTGGTTCATCTGTACTTTTCGTTCAGGCCAACTTTGGCGAGGATTTGTGGGCGGGCTTTGTCGAGGCGGGAGAGGCGGGTTTTTTCCTGTTTGGCGCCGCCGATGTGTTCGGCGTACTCCTTTTGCCTGCCGGGGGTGAGGGAGTTGAACGCCTCGCGCAGGGCCGCGTCTTGCCGCATCGCGTATTCGAGCTCAGCCGGCACTTTCAGTTCGCGGGCAACCGGTTTGAGTTTTTTGCCGGCCTTGTGATTCCCGATGGCTTCGAGCGCGTAGCCGCGCAGCATCCCGCGGGGGACTTCCTCGTCCTCGGCGAATTTCCACTGGCGCATGGCTTGGGTTTTGCCCGACTGGGCATTGGTCAATTTGCCCGCGGCGTCTTGCAGGAAAACACCTTGGTGGAACCAGAGCGCGCAGTGTTGCTTGAAGCCGGCGAAACCGATCAGGTTGGTTCCATCGCACAGATAGGCCGGAATGCTCCACTTGATGTCCTCATCCAAGCCAACGGCAAGCAGCACCTCCCGAAACACCACAAGCTGCCCCCGCCACCGCGGGTGTTTCGCCAGGTACTCATCCACCCGCGCGTCGGTCTTGCCAGTTTCAGTCATTCGAGGTCACCTCTCTATTCATTTCGCACCACGCCAGGGTCTGGGAGCGGGAGTGTTTGCGCACGTCGTTGAGACTGAGCGTGCCATGGATGGGCGAGGGCAAGCGTTGACGAAGCGTAGCTTCGTGCGCAGACCGAGCGCCGCCGAGCTTTGCTCGGTGGCCGGACCCAAAGCGAAGTCGAACCGATTCGAGCCTCGACAGGATGTCGAGGTGAGATTTAGTGCGCAAACACTCCCGCTCCCAGACCCGCTCGAAGCCAAATACCCCGAACCCTTCAACCCCGGCGCTCCACCACCGCCTCATCAACCAAGCGTTTGAAATTTTCCCGGAAGCCGCCGCCGCGGGATGGGGAAACTTGGCTCATTATCACCATCACCATGCCTTCGTTGGGGTCGATGAAGTAGCGCGTGGCGGCCGAGCCGTCCCACCAGATGACGCCGTAGCCAATCGGAAAGTTGTAGGCGGCGGCATCCATGACCAGGTTGAAGCCGCCGAGGGTCCAGCCCGAGCCGCGCCAATAGCCGCTTGCGCCGATGGGCATGGCGGCTTCCGGCACGGCGTTTTGGTACAGCAGTTCGGCGGTTTCCCCGCGCAGCACGCGGTGGCCGTCTAGTTCGCCCCGGTTCAGCACCATCTGGCTGAAGCGCAGGAAGTCCGGCACCGTTGACAGCAGGCCGACGCCGCCTTCGATCAGCGGCGGCCGGGAAGTCCAGGGCACTGATTCGATCCGGTGGGGATTGAGCTTGCCATCGGCGGGCCGGTAGACCACGGCCAGCCTTTGCGCGTTTTCGCCTTCGGCCCAGAACATCGTGCCGCTCATGCCGAGCGGATCAAACAAGTTTTCGCGCAGGTACTCGTCGAATGGCTGGCCCGACCAGACTTCGACGAGCTTGCCGAGAATCGTGGCGTGGATGCCGTAGCGGAACGCCGTGCCGGGGTCGTGGAACAGCGGGATGCGCGCCGCCCTGTCTGTCATCTCGTCGAGGCTGACCGACTTGTCGCGCACATTGTGCTCGCGGTACAGCGCCGAACTTCTGGCGCCAAGGCCCGAAGTGTGGGTGAGCAGGTGGGCGACGCTGATGTCGCCGACGCGCTCCCGGGTCTGACCGGTATCGGTGCCATCCGGGTCGAGCAACACCCGCTGGTCCGCGAATTCGGGCAGGTACAGCGAGATCGGGTCGTCGAGCTGGAATCTGCCCCGCTCGTATTGCTGCAACACCGCGACGCTGGTGATCTGCCGCGTCATCGAATAGATGCGGAACAGTGTGTGCGGGGCCATTTCGCGGCTGTTTTCGAGGTCGGATTGGCCAAGCGACTCGAAATAGACGAGCTTGCCGTACCGGGCCACCGCGGCGACCACGCCGGGGATGTCGCCATCGTCGATGTGTTTTTGCAGGCGCGCGGTCACAAGCGTCAACTTTTCGCCATCCATACCCACCGAGGCCGGGTCCGCTGGGGGCAGGGCTTGGGAAAAGACCATTGCCGGCAGGAGCAACGCGGGCGGGAAAAGTGCCCGCGCCGCGAACCAGCTCTTGGCCAAGATCGGCGGCGCCTTCATGCGGAATCCCTGGAATAGTTCACTGCAGTAAAGGACCAGATCAGCGCGCCCACCCCCGCCCTAGAACATCGTCCGCAGCGTCACGCCGTAGGTGCGCGGGGCGCCGAGGAAGGCTCCGCGGGCGCCGATCCGCAGCGGCACGTTGAAGGTCACATTGCGGATGCGCTCGTCGGTGATGTTGTTGGCCCAGAGTTCGAGCACCCAGCCACCGTCGTCGTCGCCGATGCCAGCGCGCAGGTTGGTCTCCCCGGTGGCTTCCTGGATGTCGAAGTCGAGGCCTGGCTGGGTGCTCGTGCGGCGCTCGTCGGCCCAGCGGTAATTGCCGGAAACGAAGAAAGCGAGGTCGCCAATGTAGCCGCTGTAGTCAACGCCCAGGGTGACCGTGTTCTCAGGCGAGTTCGTCAGCGGCGCGCCGCACAGCGAACTGACCTGGGCCGCGGCGTTGGGGTCGTTGCCGTCACAGTCGTCCGGGTACATCGAGTCGGCGAAGGTGTAGCCGAGGTTGACATTGAGATTGTCGGTCAACAGGGTGGCGAGTTCGATCTCGGCGCCCTGGCTTTCGGCCTTGGGCACGTTGAAGGTCTGGAACTGCACGCCGGTGAATTCGAGCACCTGGAAATCCTCGAGATCGTAATTCCAAGCCGAGAGGTTGGCGCGAATCCGGTCGTTGAGGAACAGCGTCTTCAAGCCCACTTCCATGGCGTCGTTGGTCTCGGCCCGGAAGCGCGGGTCGGCGCCGCCAACAGCGGCGGTCGAATCGAGGTTGAAGCCGCCGGCTTTGAAGCCGTGGGTGTAGCTCGCGTAGCCGGAGATCGTCTCGCTGAAATCGTAGGTCAGCTTGGCGGTGTAGGCGAGCTCGTCGTCGTCATAGGTGTCGGCGAAAGTCACCGGACGGCCGGGCAGCGAATCCGCCGGCGCCGCGAACGGGAAACACAGGTAGCCTGAACTGAAGGCGCCGATGGTTCCGGCAACGACTTCAAGCCCCGTCCCCGCCGCGCCCGCCGCCAGCGCGCCCGCGTTGCGCACCGTGTTCACGCAGGCCGGATTGGGCGCGTCGCCCTGGCGGAACGAGCCGTCTTTGCGTTCGTCGATCCAGCGCAATCCCACCACCAGGGCGAGATCTTCGGTCAGATCGACGGTGTTGTAGGTGAAGATCGACGAGGAGCGGCCATCCTGGTCAAAAGCATTCCTGGCATAGGCGCCCGCCGCGTCGACGCCGCCGGCGAAGGCGATCGATGGAGAGGGCGCGGCGAGCACTTGGCCGAAGGTTCCTCCGGTCGCCAGCGGCACACTGGCCAGCAGCGGCGCGGCGCCGAGCACCGGGCCGAAGGCGAAGCGCCAGAGCATGGCGTCGGCATGAGCGGAAAAATCCCGGCCAAGGCCGAGGCCGACGGTGGATTGGATCGTTTCATCGCTCAGGTAGGCGCCGACCATCCAGGACAGCCGGTCGGTTTCGCCGGAAAGCCGAAGCTCGGTGGACCAGGTGTCGATGTTGTCGTCAGTGGGGAGGCCTCCGGCGTAACTGGTATCAACGGCAAAGACATCGAGATTGACAAAATCCGACTGCTGCACCGAATCGGAAACAAACCTGCGCCAGGACGCAAGCCAGGTGAGGTCCATATCGCCATTCAGATCCCAGTTCAACTCGGCCGAAAGTCCGGTTTGTTCCGAACGATTCTGAAACTGTTCGGCGTTGGATTCGAATCCGTCCAGCGCCGACTCGCCGAAGGTCTGGACGCCGCCGTCTGCGGGCAGGCCGGCGGCGACAAAGGAGCCAACGTTGCGGGCGGCGGTTTCCTGCACAATGATGGCGTCGCAGCACTGCTCGTCGGCGTCGGCGTAATCGGCGATCAGGCGCAGGTCGGCGGCGTCGGAGATGTTCCAAAGCAACTGCGCGCGCACCGAATAACGGTCCCGGGTAATGCTCTCGGCGCCAGTGGTGGACTCCATGAACCCGCTCTGCTCGCGGCGGGCGAACGAGAGGCGGTAGCCAAGCTCATCCTCGATGATCGGGCCGCTGGTGCCAAGCTGCAGGTTCAGCGTGTCATAGTTTCCCGCGGTGAAGTTGGCGAAGGATTCATGCTCGCTCAGGTTCGGCCGCCGGGTGCGGATGCTGATGGCGCCCGCCGAGGTGTTGCGCCCGAACAGCGTTCCCTGCGGCCCCCGCAGCACCTCGATCTGCTCGACGTCCATCAGGTCGCCGAGGGCGATGCCGGGGCGGCTGAGATACACATCGTCGAGGAAAACCCCAACGGCGCTTTCGAGGCCGATGTTGTTGCCGGTGGTGCCCACGCCGCGGATCCGCAGCGTGGTGCCGGCGGTCTCGGTTTGCGTCGAGTTCATGTTGAACGATGTCGCCACCGTTGACAGGTCGCGGAAATCCCGCACGCCGGCCCGGTCGAGGGTTTGGGCGCTCAGGGCGGTTACCGCGACGGGAACCTCCTGCAGGGATTCCACGCGGCGGGTGGCGGTGACGAGGATTTCCTCGATCGCCTCGGAGTCCTGGTTTTGCGTCTCGTTTTGCGCTTGCGCGAACGCGGGCAGCGCAAGGGTGATTCCTGTGAACACAACGCAGGCGAATGGCTTTGACATGACTGGTTCTCCCCCTGATGAAAGCCGGATTTACCGGCGCATACTATACATGAATTTGACGGCATGACGTATGGATTCTTGACCGGCTTGTTTGTGGCTGGCAAGTCCCATTTGAGGCCTTGTTTGGGATCTGGCGGCGCAAGCCGCCATCCGCTGGGGCGGCCATAAGCAATGAATGCGCAACGGATGATTCGAGGCGGCTCGCCGGGGAGTCTGCGCCGAACCTTCACGCACTCCCTTGGGCGGCGAAAGCCTGGATGCCGGTCTGGGCGCGGCCGAGAATGAGGGCGTGGATGTCCTGGGTGCCCTCGTAGGTGTTGACGACTTCGAGGTTCTGGGCGTGGCGCATCACCGGATACTCGTCGGAGATGCCATTGCCGCCGAGCATGTCCCGAGCCTCCCTGGCGGCATCGAGCGCTTTGAGGCAGGAATTGCGTTTGAGCAGCGAGATCAGCGGTGGGGCGAGTTTGCCTTCGTCGCGCAGGCGGCAGGCCCGCAGGCAGCCTTGCAGGCCGATGGCAATATCGGTCTGCATTTGCGCGAGTTTCTTCTGGATGAGCTGATTCGCCGCCAGCGGCCGGCCGAACTGTTTGCGGTCGAGCGTGTAGCGCAGGGCGGTGTGCCAGCAGGTCCGCGCCGCCCCCAGCGCGCCCCAGGCGATGCCGAGGCGGGCGGAATTGAGGCAACTGAACGGCCCGCCGAGGCCCTTGGCGCCGGGCAGCAGATTGGCTTCGGGGACGAACACCCCGTCCATGACGATTTCGCCGGTGACCGATGCCCGCAGCGCGAGTTTGCCCTCGATCTTCGGCGCGCTCAGCCCGTCCATGCCCTTGTCGAGGATAAAGCCGCGGATCGCGCCGCCGTCGTCCTTGGCCCAGACGATGAACACATCGGCGATGGGGGAATTGCTGATCCAGCTCTTGGCGCCGCTGAGTTCATAACCGCCGGCGACGCTGCGCGCCCGGGCGGCCATGCCGCCGGGGTCGGAGCCGTGGTCGGGTTCGGTCAGGCCGAAGCAGCCAATCAACTCGCCGCTGGCGAGCCCGGGCAGGTAGCGCTGTTTCTGCGCTTCGCTGCCGAAGCTGTTGATGGGGTGCATGACGAGGCTCGACTGCACCGACATCATCGAGCGGTAACCAGAATCGACCGCCTCGACCTCCTGGGCCACGAGCCCGTAGCAGACGTAGTTCATCCCCGCGCAGCCATAGCCTTCGATCATGCAGCCGAGCAGGCCAAGCCCGCCCATTTCGCGGAAGATCGCCGGATCGGTCGCCTCGTCGCGGTAAGCCTCCCGCACCCGCGGCAAGAGCTTTTCTTCGGCGTACTTGCGCGCGGTGTCGCGCACCATGCGCTCCTCCCCGCTGAGCTGCTCTTCGATGAGAAAGGGGTCATCCCACTGAAACGGGGCGGAGTCGGTTCTAACGGCCATGCGAGCCTCGGCTGGAATCACAAGCGGCGGGAAAGTCTACCAGAACAGCGCCCCGCCCTTCCCGTTCGGCCCCACGCAAGCGAAGCGAAGGGCAAGCCGCCGGACTAGGAGCCTGCGATTCGATCAAGCGTCGGCGGCCCATCCACCTCAACCATGCCGGGCAATGCCCTTCGGTTACTGCGCCGCAAGTGGTTCGCCAGCATCGACCTTGGGCTTGCGCGCTGGCATCGCGTTGGCATCTGCGGGACAATAGCCGCCCCTTGCAGCACCACCCGGAGAGGAGTTCGCCAATGGCCGAGAAGGCCGTGCCGCGCAGGCAGCTTGCCGATGCCATTCGCGTATTGAGCATGGACGCCGTGCAACAGGCGAAATCCGGGCATCCCGGCGCGCCCATGGGCATGGCGGACATCGCCGAAGTGCTCTGGAACGACCATCTCAAGCACAATCCGGGCCATCCGCAATGGTTCGACCGGGACCGCTTCGTGCTGTCCAACGGCCACGGCTCGATGCTGATCTATTCGCTGCTGCACCTCACCGGCTACGCGCTGCCAATGAACGAGCTGCGGCGCTTCCGCCAGCTTCACTCGATGACTCCCGGCCATCCCGAATACGGCTGCACACCCGGCGTTGAAACCACCACCGGCCCGCTAGGCCAGGGGCTCGCCAACGCGGTGGGGATGGCCATCGCCGAGCGCACCCTCGCCGCCGAATTCAACCGCCCCGAGCACGAAATCGTCGATCACCGCACTTGGGTGTTCGCCGGCGACGGCTGCCTGATGGAAGGCATTTCCCACGAGGCCTGCTCGCTCGCGGGAACCCTCGGCCTCGGCAAGCTGATCGTGTTCTACGACGCCAACGGCATTTCCATCGATGGCGAAGTCGAACCCTGGTATTCGGAAGACGTCATGGCGCGGTTCCGGGCCTACGGCTGGCATGTGCTCGAAATCGACGGCCACGACCCGGAAGCCATCAGCCGGGCGATTGAATCCGCCAAGGCGGAAACCGGCCGGCCGAGCCTGATCCGCTGCCGCACCGTCATCGGCTTCGGCGCCCCCAATAAACAGGGCACGGCGGCAACCCACGGCGCGCCACTCGGCGAAGACGAAGTCCGCGCCGCGCGGGAAGAACTCGGCTGGCCGCACGCGCCTTTCGTCGTGCCGGAAGCAATCGCCCGGGCCTGGAACGCCACCGAAAAGGGCTTCATGGCGGAAACCGCCTGGAAGGAGAAGCTCGTCGAATACGAAGAGGCGTTTCCAGAACTCGCCGTTGAATTCGTGCGCCGCATGAAGGGCGAATTGCATGGCGATTTCGCCGACCGCGCCGCGGCCTTCATCCGCGAGTGCCAGCGGCGCGGCGCGGCGGTGGCCAGCCGCAAAGCCTCCCAGGCGTGCCTTGAGGAATTCGGCCCCTCGCTGCCCGAACTGATTGGCGGCTCGGCGGACCTCACCGGATCCAACCTGACGCTGTGGTCGGGCAGCCGCTCGATCGCCGACCAGCATGACGGCAACTACATCTACTTCGGCGTTCGCGAGTTCGGCATGACGGCGATTTCCACCGGCATCGCCCTCCACGGCGGTTTCATCCCCTATTGCGCGACCTTCCTCATGTTCATGGAGTACGCCCGCAACGCCGTGCGCATGGCCGCCCTGATGAAGCAGCGCGCGATCCTGGTGTACACCCACGACTCGATCGGCCAGGGCGAGGACGGCCCCACCCACCAGCCCATCGAACAATTGACCAACCTGCGCACCACGCCGAATCTATCGGTCTGGCGGCCCTGCGACAGCGTGGAGGCCGCGGTGGCCTGGCGGGCGGCCATCGAGCGCGGCGACGGCCCCACCGCGCTGGTGTTCACCCGGCAGTCGGTTCCCCATCAGCAACGGGACGGGGAACAAGTCGAAGCCATCTCCCGGGGCGGATACGTGTTGATCGACTGCGAGGGCGAGCCGGAAGTCGCGGTCATCGCCACCGGGTCGGAGGTCGCGCCGAGCGCCGACGCCGTCCGCGCCCTGCGGGAGGAGGGCATCGCCGCGCGCCTGGTTTCCCTGCCCAGTGTCGATGTGTTCGAAGCCCAGGACGAAGCCTGGCGCGAGTCGGTATTGCCCGCGGGCCTGCGCCGGCGGGTCGCGGTCGAGGCCGGCGCGGTGGACTACTGGCGCAAGTTCGTCGGCCTCGAGGGCCGCGTTGTCGGCATGACGACTTTCGGCGAATCCGCCCCCGGCGGCGAGCTGATGGCGCATTTCGGCTTCACCGCGCAGCGGATTGCCGCCGCCGCCCGGTCGCTGCTCGGCTGAGAACGGTCACGGTCCGATATCCACCATGACCGCGACAGTCGCCATCAACGGATACGGCCGCATCGGCCGCTGCGTGCTGCGGGCCGCCCGCGAGTCGGCTGGCGGCGGTGGCCCGCGCATCGTCGCCATCAACGACATCGCCGACCCGGCCACCATGGCCCACCTGACCCGCTACGACAGCACCCACGGCCGCTTTCCCGGCACCGTCGAGCTCGCCGACGGCAAACTCGTGATCGATGGCGATGCAATCGAATTGCTCAATGAGGCGGATATCGATGCCCTGCGCTGGCCCGATGTCGATCTCGTCATGGAATGCAGCGGCGCCTTCCACGATGTCGCCACGGCCCGCAAGCACCTCGCCAGTGGCGCGAAGCGGGTGCTGTTTTCCCAACCGGCCCGCGGCGATGTCGATTTCACCATTGTTTACGGCGTCAATCACGAGGGGATTCCGCCCACCGCCAGGATATTGTCGAACGCCTCCTGCACAACCAATTGCATCGTGCCGGTGCTGAAAGTGCTCGACGAAGCCTTCGGCATCGAGGCGGGGGCGATCACGACGATCCACTCGGCGATGAACGACCAGCCGGTGATCGACAGTTTCCACCACTTCGACCTGCGCAAGACCCGCAGCGCGATGCAGTCGGTCATTCCGGTGGAAACCGCGCTGGTCAAAGGCATCGCCCGCATCCTGCCCGGGCTCGCGGGCAAGCTCCAGGCCCAGGCGATCCGCGTACCCACGGTCAATGTTTCGGCGATGGATCTGAGCCTGCGCTTCGCCCGGGCCGCTTCCGCCGGAGCCGTCAACGAGGCGATCGTCGAAGCCGCGGGCGATTTGCCGGAAAACGTGCTGGGCCATACCCGCGAGCCGCTGGCCTCCTGCGACTTCAACCACGACCCGAGGTCGGCGGTGGTGGATCTGAACCAAACCCGGGAGGCCGCCGGCCTCGTCAAGGTTTTTGTCTGGTTCGACAACGAATGGGCCTACGCGAACCGCATGCTCGATGTGGCCCGGTATTTGCAGGGCAGGTAATGGCGGGCACAGAGTGAGTCGTCGGCGGGTCGAAGCCACAAGCGAGCATCGCGGGATGAAGAAACATTGATGACAGCTTCTCTGTTGCGAATGAACCAGGTCGATCTGCGCGGCAAGCGGGTGTTGATCCGGGAAGATCTGAATGTGCCGCTGGCGGACGGAATGGTCGTCAACGACAGCCGCATCCGCGCGGCGCTGCCCACCATTAGAGCCGCGTTGGCGGCCAATCCGGCCCGGGTGATGCTCCTATCCCACCTCGGCCGGCCGGTGGAGGGGGTCGCCATCGCCGATCAGCCGGGGTTTTCACTCGCGCCGGTTGCCGCGCGGCTGTCCGCGCTGCTCGGTTTTGCAGTGCCGCTGGTGGCGGATTATCTCGATGCGGCCGCAACCCTGCCCGAGGCCCGGGTCTGCCTGCTCGAGAACGTGCGCGTGAACCAGGGCGAAAAGGCCGCCGACGCGGCGCTCGCGCGGCGCTACGCGGCGCTGTGCGACGTTTTCGTCATGGACGCCTTCGGCACGGCGCATCGCGCCCAGGCCAGCACCAGCGGCGTGGCGGAGCTGGCGCCAAGCGCCTGCGCCGGGCCGCTGCTCTCCGGGGAAATCGACGCCATCGGCCAGGCCATGCGCGAGCCACGGCGGCCGCTGCTCGCCATCGTTGGCGGGGCCAAGGTTTCCGGCAAGCTCGAATTGCTGCGCAATCTTTCCGGCCTTGCCGATCATCTGCTCGTCGGCGGCGGCATCGCCAACACTTTCCTGCTCGCGGCGGGGCATCCCGTGGGCCGCTCGCTGTGCGAAACCGAACTCATCGACACCGCCCGGGAACTGATGGCGCGGGTCGATATTCCCCTGCCGGTCGATGTGCGGGTCGCGGGTGCGTTCAGCGCCGATGCCAGCGCTGAAATCAAGGCCGTGGCGGATGTTGGCGGGGACGATTTGATTCTCGACATCGGCCCGGAAACCGCTGCCCGCAACGCGGAATTGATCGCGCGCATGGGCACGATCATCTGGAACGGCCCCATGGGGGTGTTCGAGTTTCCCGCCTTCGCCGCGGGCACCGAAAGCCTCGCCCGGGCCATTGCCGAAAGCCCGGCTTTCAGCCTCGCCGGCGGCGGCGAAACCGTGGCCGCCATCGAACAATTCGGCGCCGCGGCGGGGGTGTCGTACATCTCCACCGGCGGCGGCGCCTTCCTCGAAGCCGTGCAAGGCGCGGCGCTCCCCGCCATCGCCGCGCTGAGCGGGCGGGGGCAAATCAACACCGGGCCCACCGATTTGCGATAATGCGCGCCCCGGAGCAAACCACTGGAGGAAAAATGGCCCTGATCACATTGCGACAACTGCTAGACCACGGCGCCGAGAACGGCTATGGCGTGCCCGCCTTCAATGTCAACAACCTCGAACAGGTGCGGGCGATCATGGAAGGGGCCGACGCGGTGGCCAGCCCGGTCATCCTGCAGGCTTCGGCGGGCGCCCGCAAGTACGCCGGGGCGAATTTCCTCCGCCACATGATCCAGGGCGCCCTGGAGGAGTTTCCCCATATTCCCATCGTGATGCACCAGGACCACGGCGTCTCGCCGGCGGTATGCCAGCGTTCGATCCAGCTCGGCTTCACCTCGGTGATGATGGACGGCTCCCTCGGCGAGGACGGCAAGACGCCGATGGACTTTGAATACAACGTCCGCGTCACCCGCCAGGCGGTGGAAATGGCCCACGCCTGCGGCGTTTCCGTGG
>JAPOTO010000109.1:0-9225 GCA_026709135.1 Gammaproteobacteria bacterium
TGTATTCACGGCGTCCGCTGAACACCGGCCACCGGACGGCGACGGTTCGAGGCCAAATTACTGCAGGATGGCCAAGGATTTGATTTCGGCGAAAACCCGGCTTCCCGGTGCGAGCTTGAGCATTGCCGCCGATTTTCGCGACACCCGCGCGAGCAGCAGCGTGTGGCTGCCGACCCGCAGGCGCAACATGCGCATCGCCGGCTCGGGCATCTCGACCAGCTCCTCCACGACGGCCGGCAGCCGGTTGAGAATGCTCGAATGCGCCGCCTCGGCCAGGCTCAAGCTGATGTCCCGGGCGAGGATCCGCAGCCTGACCTCGCCACCAATGGGCAATCCCGGATCGGGAATCAGCAATTCGCCATCGGCGAATTCCGCGCTGGCTAGATGCCACTTCGCGTCGCGCCTGCTGATCGTGGTTTCGAGCACAACACCACTTTCTCCGGCCGCGTTGACCGGCAGCAACAGCGAGGCCGTCAATTCGGCGACCGAACCCCGGGCGACGCACTGGCCCTGATCGAGCACCAACACATGGTCCGCAAGGCGCGCGGCCTCATCCGGCGAGTGGGTCACATAAACGATGGGGCAATCGAGCCTTTTCGGCAGTTGCTGGAGATAGGGCAGCAGCTCCCGCTTGCGCGCCACATCGAGTGCCGACAGCGGTTCGTCGAGCAGCAGCAGGCGGGGTTTGCCGAGCAATGCCCGGGCGAGGGCGACGCGCTGCCGCTCGCCGCCGGACAATTGTGCCGGATGCTTGTCGAGCAGATGGGCGATGCCGAGCAGTTCGACGGCGGCCGCGGTTTCGGCGCCATCTTCCGCATCGCGGCCAAAGCGCAGGTTCCCGCGCGCGCTCAGATGCGGCAGCAGGCTGGCGTCCTGGAACACGTAGCCGATGCGGCGCCGGTGCGTCGGCATGAAATGCGCTTCGTCCTGCCACACTTCGCCGCCCACTTCGATCCGCGCCGAGCCGGGGCGGTCGAGACCAGCCAGGCAGCGCAGCAAGGTCGTTTTGCCCGAACCCGAGGCGCCGAAGACACAAGTGACGCCCGTCGCCGGGATCGCCAGATCAACATCGAGATGAAAGCCGCCACCCGCCGGCTGCGCCATCCTGTGGGAAACGCGCGCCCGCATACTAGCTCCCGAAACGCATGCCGGGCACCGCTCCGCGACCGATCGACCCGTACACCACGAGCAATACGAGGAAGGAGAACACCACCATGGCGCCAGCGAGCCAGTGGGCCTCGGCGAAACGCAGGGCTTCCACCTGCTCGTAGATTTGCACCGAAACGACCCGGGTTTCGCCGGGGATGTTGCCGCCGATCATGAGCACCACGCCGAATTCGCCAATCGTGTGGGCGAAACCGAGAATCGAGCCACTGATGAATCCGGGCCGCGCCAAGGGAATCGCCACGGCGAAGAACCGCCGCCAGGGGCCGGCGCCAAAGGTCGCGGCGACTTCCAGCGGCCCCTCGCCCATGGCGTGGAAGGCATTCTGGATCGGCTGCACCACGAATGGCAGCGAGTAGATGATCGAGCCGATCACCAGCCCTTCAAAGCTGAAGGCGAGGCTGCCCAGCCCGAGCGAGGCGGTAAGCGCGCCGATCGGCCCCGACGGGGCAAAGGCGAGCAGCAGGTAAAATCCCAGCACGGTGGGGGGCAGCACCAGTGGCAGCGCGACAATCGCCGCCACCGGGCCGCGCAGCCAGGACCGCGTGCGCGCCAGCCACCAGGCCAGCGGCGTGCTGAGCAGCAGCAGGAGAATCGTGGCCGTGGTGGCGAGCCGCAGCGTCAGCCAGATCGCCTGCAGGTTTTCCGCGGAAAAAATCATGCCGGGGATTATCCGCAGATTGCGCGGGCAAAGAAACCAAGCGCCCCGCGGTAATTACCCGTCGAGATCATAGCCAAAGCTGGCGATGATCCGCCTCGCTTCGGGGCCGCGCAGGAATTCCAGAAAGTCCCGGGCGGCGGTGTTGCCGCCATCGAGCAGCACCGCGTACTGGCGGATGGGCGAGTGCAGTTCCGCCGGAACCAGCCAGCCCGAACCCCGCGCGATTCCAGTGTTTCCACCCACCTGGGAAAGCGCCACAAAGCCCAGTGCCGCGTTGCCGGTGGCGACAAACTGATAAGCTTGGGAGACATTCTCCCCCATGACCAGCCTGCCGGCGAGCCGGTCTGCCAGGCCCAGGTTGCCGATGACTTCGCTGGCGGCCAAGCCGTAGGGCGCCAGCCGGGGATTGGCGAGCGCGATGCTGTGATTGGTGTTCGCCGCGAGGGCGCCACTGCCGATGGCGACGCCGGTTTGCGCGGTCCAGAGCACCAGGCGGCCCAGGGCGTAGACCCCGAGGCTGTCCGCCACCGCGAATCCCTCCTCGACCAGGCGCGCGGGCTTGTCCCGGTCGGCGGACAGGAATGCGTCAAACGGCGCTCCGCCGCGGACCTGGGCGTAAAACCGCGCCGAGGAGCCGGCGATCAGTTCAAGCCGGTGGGGATGCGACCGCTCGAAACGCGCCGCGATGGCCTGGGCCGGAGCGATAAAATTCGCCGCCACCGCGATTCTCGCCTGTTCGGCCACCGCCAGACGTGGCGCGAGCAGCAGCAACAGCAGCATAAAAAGGCGGGATGGCATGTGCAGAGTCGCTCAGCCGCCGCGCCGCGTGGTTTCGGTGCGATACCGGGCGACAAAGCGCCGCAGTATCTCATGCGCTTCGGGTGTGTGCTCGGCGCGGATGCGGTCGGTGAGTTCCGCGGCGGCCGCGGGCGGAAAATAGCCATGATGCTTGTAAGCCCCGATACGCACACTGAAGCCCTCGAAATCGCCCTCAGGGTGGAACTGCGTGGCGTACACATTCGCGCCGACGCGGAACATCTGCACCGGGCAAATCCCGCCCTTGGCAAGCAGAGTGCTTCCCGGCGGCGTCTCGTCGCAGGCCTCCTTGTGGCCGACAAGCACGCGAATCACCGCCGGCATTCCCGCGAGCAGCGGGTCTTCGCGGCCCGCCGCGGTGATCTCGATATCCACCCCGCCGACGTCCTCGCCGAACCGCTTCGATACCCCCGCCCCAAGATGCCGCCCGAGCAGGCCATTGCCCGAACAGCAGCCGAGAAAGGGAAAGTCCTTATCGACAACCTCATCGAGCAGCCGCTGGAAGAATGCTTCAATGGCAACTTGCAGATTCGACTTGCCAGCAGCCGGCGCGCTCAAGTCAAACGGGCTGCCGCCAACGATAATCGCC
This sequence comes from Gammaproteobacteria bacterium, assembly GCA_026709135.1. Taxonomy (GTDB): domain Bacteria; phylum Pseudomonadota; class Gammaproteobacteria; order Pseudomonadales; family Pseudohongiellaceae; genus UBA9145. Next base: position 3,231 of record JAPOTO010000109.1, read on the forward strand.
GAGTAATCCGCAAGCGCAAGCTCCGGGGCAGGCTCTTGATCGAGGCGAACGCGGTGAACTTCCGCTGCCGCCAAGCCGCCGTAGTGGCAAATCTTCCCCAACTCGCTGGCCGCCGTGGCGTCCTCCGGGCGAAGTTGCAAAACCAGAAAAGGCTTGGACATCGGTGGCGCGACCGCTGCGGGAAAAGCGGCATTGTCTGCGAATCCCCCTCGGAGTCAAGGCTTCCCGAAGAGATTCTGCAACTCCGCTTTGCTGCGCACCCTGCCGGATACCGCACCTCGCGCCGCATGGAGTGAAATGAAGGGATGCGATTTAGCACGCAGAACCCAAGCCTCGCGGGGCCGGTCGAAGCCTTGTAATCAGATGCAAGCGCGAACGGCGGCTTTCGATGAGCCGTGGAACAGGTGTTTCGCGATTTGGGCTCTGTCGCGGGCCGGGTGCCGCCTACATGCCGTCGAGTTGCTCGTCCTGGTGGAACACGAAGTCCGCCGCATCCATGTTGTTCAGCGCGAAATCCCGCACCGTTATCGTGCCGCCGCCATATTCGGACAGGTCGATCTGAACACCGTTTCCAACCTGCCTGACGGCCAGGTCGCTGAACCCGCTGATGCCGGAGAAAGCGCTGAGGTCAATCCTGTCCTCGCCATCGGCGAAATCCCGGATTACGTCATCACCATCGCCGATGCCGTAAACGAAGGTATCCGCGCCATCGCCACCGGTCAGCTTGTCATTCCCGGCGCCGCCCTCGAGCGTGTCATCCCCGCCCCCGCCGTACAGGCGGTCGTCACCTTCATCGCCTCTGAGAATGTCGCTGCCGCCCTTTCCGTGCAGTTTGTCATTCCCGGCCTTGCCCTCGAGCGTGTTGTCCCCGGAATCGCCCACCAAGCGTTCGTCCCGGGCCTCTCCGACCCCGGGGGTGTCATCCGGGACACTGCCCTCTCCAAGATCCGCCACAGCGGCAGGGCCCTTGTCATCCTGACCGCCGGAACCCGACCCGGCAAAGCGGAAGTCCCCCGCCCCCAGATCCGACACACTGACATTCGCCAGGGTAAGCGTGCCACCGCCCTGTCCGTCGGTGAAGGTGATGACCACATCCGCGCCGTCCTGACGCAGGGAAAGATCGGAGAACGAGCTGATGCCGCTTATCGCCGTAAGGTCGATCACATCCTGCTTGCCGGTGAAATCGCCAATCAGGTCGTTCCCGCTTTCGTAAACGAAAACATCGGTGCCAGCACCGCCATACAATTTATCATTGCCCGCGCCGCCATGGAGCGTGTCGACGCCGTCCCTGCCGACCAGCACATCATTGCCGGCGTCACCGTAAAGGATGTCGTCGCCACTGCCGCCATCGAGTTGATCACCGCCAAGGCCGCCGTGGAGCGTGTCCTCGCCTTCATTGCCGTAAACCGAGTCATTGCCGGCACCACCGTAGAGCGTGTCGTCGCCATACCCTGGATAACGATTGCCATTGGAGTCGTAAGGCATCCAGTCGCCCATCAGCGTGTCATTGCCATCGCCGCCGTGGACCACATCATCGCCTGAACTTCCGCCCACCGTATCATTGCCGGCCCCGCCATACAGGGTGTTGTTGCCGCCAATGCCGCCGATCAGCGTGTCATTGCCGTCTTCGCCATACAGCGTGTCATTGCCCGCGCCGCCCACCAAGTGATCATCGCCGCCGCCGCCGCGGAGCGTGTCATCCCCGTCGAAACCCTGAATATTGTCGTTGCCGGAACCACCCTGCAGGTCATCATTGCCCGAAGTGCCCCTGATCTTCGCCATCGGTTCAACCCTCCGCAATTCACGTATGCCGCAAACGGTAATCCAGATTGCGAACTTTCGCAAGCGGTATGGCGGCCCAGCAGGACAATCCCATAGTCACGCGGGCTGTCCGGGCATGTTCTGGTCAGTCGCCCGGCCCCGCGCCTTTTTCCTTTTCCGTGGCCGCCTCCTCCGGCGCTCCGAGCGCCTTGGTGATGATGGTGACGTTGCAGCCGTGCATCCTGCGGTGGTCGACGCTGTCCATCATCTGATGCACGAGGAACAGGCCGAGGTCGCCGAGCGCTTGTTCGAGTTCGGATTTGCCGTTCAGCGCCGATCCCTTGGCCTGGCCCACATCGGCGACTTCGCTGTCGTCGACGATGGCGAGCACGAGGGTTTCCCCCTCCTTGCGGATGATGATTTCGATGCGGTGGGAATCCCCGTCCCCATAGCCGTTGCTGATGATGTGGGTCAGCACCTCGTCGATGGCCAGATTGACCGCATACGCGGTTTGGGCGGCTATTTTCCGCGCCCGGCAGAAATCTTCGATCGCCGCCGCGACTTTCACGAGTTCGCGCAAATCGTTGACGAGGGAGGTTTCGAGGCAATCGTCCGCGTACACAACATCGTTCATGGCGCGCCCCTATTCCTCCCGCATCGACCGGCTGAAGTAATCGGTCAAGGGTTTGAGCAGATAACTCAGCGGCGAGCGGCTCGCCGACTCGATGTAGATCTCCACCGGCATCCCCGGTGTCAGCGCGAGGTCGCCGATGGTTTGAACCGCGGTGCCGCCGGTGCGCGGGGTTTCGATGGAAACATCGACCTCGAACCAGGAAAGGCCGAGCGCCTCGTCGTACACCGCGTCGGCCGAGATGCGCCGCAAACTGCCGTCAAACTCCGGCGTGACCCGGGCCGGAAAAGCGGAGAAGCGCAGCACCGCGGGCTGGCCGGGGAACAATTGATCGACATGGATCGGATCGACCCGGCCCCGGGCGATGTGGTTGATCGTTGCGGGAACGATCTCGAGAATCGGCTCGCCTGGGCCGACCACTTCCCCCGGCGTTGTCACGGTCATGCCGAAAACGATGCCGCCATCCGGCGCCTTCAGTTCCAAGCTTTGCAGCCGCGCGCGCACCCTCAGCAGGCTTTCCAGCGCGACGGTGCCGCGCTTGGAGATTTCGCCGCGCAGCGCCGCCGCCTCCTCGATCCGCCGGGCGTCGATGCCCCGCATGCGGCCGCGGATTTCCGCCACCTGCGCCCGCGCCCGGGCGATCGCGGCGTCGTTGGCGCCTTGCTGGCCCTCGAGTCCGCGCGCGCGCAGTTCGAGCTCGATGATGCGGTCCATGGGGGCGAGGCCGCGGTCGAGCAATTCACGCTGCCGCGGCAAGTCTTCTTCGAGCAGGCGCAGTTGCCGCCCGAGCGAGCTGGCGTTGGCTTCGAGGCCGCGAATTTCCTCGCTGGTTTGTTCGATTTGTTCGTTCAACTGCGCGATTTCGCCATCCCGCGCCTCGCGCCGGGCGTCGAACAAGGCCTGTTGTTGCTCGATGATCGCGGCGGCCCTGGCGTCGCCGGCGGCGATGGCGAGCAATTCCGCCGACCATTCCACCGCCGCGGCGCCGGTGATTTCCACCGCGAGGCGGTTGAGTTGCGCCTCGGCTTCGGCGTACTGCAGCGAAAGGATGCTCTCCTCGAGTTCAAGGTTGGCGCCATCGAAGCGCAGCAGGACTTGCCCGCGCGCCACCCGGTCGCCGTCGCGGACGAGGATTTCACTGACGGTGCCGCCGTCGATATGCTCGACAAGCTGGTTGCGGCTTTCGACTTCGACCGTGCCGGGCGCGATAACCGCCGCGCTGATCGAAGTCAGCGCGCTCCAGCCGAACAGCCCGGTGAACAGCAGCCCAAGCCCGGCGGCGCCAAGCAGCAACGGGCGGCGGGCGTCGAAGGTGGAACCCGCCAACCCGCCATTCATTCCCTGCATCTCCTGATTCCGCTTCATGGCCACCTCGGCGCCAACCGCTCAATCGCCCGCGCCGGCATCCGGCCCCGCGCCCACCACGCGCTTGATCGCCTGGATGATTTGCGTCTCGAGGCTTTCCGCCGGGCGCCGCGGCGCTTCGCCCCCAGGCTCGGCCCGGGCCGCCGGCGTTTCAGCGCCCGGCGGCTTCCGCCCGGTTTCCGCCGCAACTGGCGCTTCAAGCGAGCGCAGCGGCTGTCCGGCGCGCGCGGCCCCGGGCAATTGCCGGGGGCGGTACACTTTGCCGTCCCGGCGCAATTTCCGCCCCGGCGCCGCGCCATCGCCGGCGGTGGCCGGTTCGGGCCTGCCATTCTGCATGATATACACGATGTCGCATTGGGCGAAGGCGCTGTGGCGGTGGGCGACGATGACCGCCGCGCCGCCGCGCCGTTTCAGATTCGCCACCGCCCCGCCGAGCGCCTTGGCGCCCTCGGCGTCGAGATTGGAGTCGGGCTCGTCCATGACCACGATCACCGGCGAGCCGTAAAAGGCCCGAGCGAGCGCGATCCGCTGGCGCTGGCCGCCGGAGAGCGCGGCGCCGCCAGCGGCCACTTGGAAATCGTAGCCGCCGGGCAGTTGCAGAATCATGCTGTGGGAGTGGGTTTCCTTCGCCGCGGCGATGATGTCCCCGTCCTCGGGGGAATCGGCGAAGCGGCAGATGTTCTCCGCCACCGTGCCCTCGAACAGCACGACCTCCTGCGGCAGATAGCCGATGTGCGAGCCGATCGAGCCGCCGTATTGATCGAGCTCGGCGCCGTCGAGGCGGACGCTGCCGCTGTACGGGCGCCACACGCCGGCCAAGGCCCGCGCCAGTGTCGATTTGCCCGAAGCCGAAGGCCCGGCGATGCCCGCGGCCCGGCCCGGTTCGAGCTGGAACGAAGCCCCGCGCACCGCGGCCACCGCGGCGCCCGGCGCCGCCACCACCAGATTCCGCGCCTCGAGCATCGCGCGGGGTTTGGGCAGCGCGGTGCGCGGCGTCTCGGGCGGTGTCTCGGACAACAGCCGCTCAAGCGATTTGAACGCGGCCAGGGCGCCTTGCAGCATCGGCCACTGGCCCACCGCCTGGTCGATGGGCGCGAGGGCGCGGCCAAGCAGGATCGAAGCCATGATCATGACCCCCGGAGTCGATTCGCCGCGCAGCACAAGCCAGGCCCCGAGGCCGAGCATCAGCGATTGCAGGAACAGGCGCGTGGTTTTGGTGGTGACCCGGAACAGCCCGCCCCGGTCTGAGGCCGCCAGCGTGTTGACGAGGGAGCGTTGACGCAACTCCGCCGAACGCTTCGCCACCGCGTCCTGCATGCCGAGGCCGCGCACGGTCTCGCCACCCGCGCGCATCTGGTCGACGAAATTGTCCGAGGCCAGTTTCGCTTCGCTGGCCGCGCGCTGCGCCCCGGCGGTTCCCGCCTGGTTGAGCAGGGCGATGCCCACGAGCAACGCGCCGGAGAACGCCGCGAGCAGGCCCAGCATCCAGTGGAAACTGAACAGCAGCAGCAGGAACACCGGCGTCCAGGGCGCGTCGAGCAGGGCGAACGGCCCCGGCCCCGAGGCGAAGCGCTGGATGGCTTCGAGATCGCGCAGGCCGGTGGCGGGCCGCGACCGCTCCGCCGGCGAAATCGCCCGCCACAGCATGGCGCGCAGCACCCGCGAGTCGAGTTGAACCTGCAGTCTCGCGCCGGCCCTGGCGATGACACGCTGGCGCGCGTGGTCGAGCACACCCATCATCAGAAACAGAAAGGCGACGATGGCGAGCAGGGTGACGAGAGTCGCCTCCGAGCGCGACGAGAGCACCCGGTCGTATACTTGCAGCATGAACAGCGGCCCCGTGAGCATGAGCAGATTCACGGCGATGCTGAATACGATGGCGGCGGTGAAAAGTTGCCGGCTGCGGGAGAGCACGGCGCGGATTTCGCGCCTGCCTTGCTGGTTGTCGGTCACGGCGGGGTCGATTTTCTTGCTTTCACGGTTTTCCGGGCGGACACGCAGGCCCCAACATATTTGTTTGCACCGCCATATTCAAGCGGGCGCCGCCGCGGTGTCGGCGCAATGGCGCAATGGCGCAATGGCGCAGTGGAAAGGATAGGATAGAAAAAACTTATCCCGAGGATTGGAAAATGGTATTGGAACCCGCCCTCCGCCTGGGCGACAATCCCGTTAACGGAGTTGGATCGGATTCGATCCTGAAAGTCGAAGATCGACGATAGCGAAAGACGATAGCGAAAG
>JAPOTO010000109.1:9239-12544 GCA_026709135.1 Gammaproteobacteria bacterium
CGATAGCGAAAGGCGATTGCAAAAATAGGGGGCAGCGAAAATGGCCGATTTCACAGGCACTTCCGGCAAGGACAAACTCAACGGCGGCAGCGGCGGCGACAGGCTTTCCGGCGGCGCTGGCTGGGATGAATTGAGCGGCGGCGCCGGCAACGACGCGCTTTCGGGCGGCGCGGGCGACGACAAGCTCGACGGCGGCGCCGGCAACGATATGCTCCAGGGCGGCTACGGTGACGACACGCTCGAGGGCGGCGTCGGCAACGACGTCCTCTTCGGCGGCGCCGACAACGACAAGCTCGACGGCGGAGCGGGCAGCGACCGGCTCTATGGCGGCTCCGGCAGGGATGTCCTCACCGGCGGCGCCGGCGCCGACACTTTTGTCCTCGCGGCCGGTCAATACGACGAGGACACGATCACCGATTTCACCAGCGGCGAGGACAAGATCGATCTGCGCGACGCCGCCGATGTCGCTTCTTTCTCCGACTTGGAAATCCACCAGGTCGGCGCCGACACGCTGGTCAAGGTTGGGGACAACTTCGGCGGCAGGATATGGCTGCAGAACTTCAATTCCGACGATCTGAGCGCGGCGGATTTCCACTTCGCCGGCCACTCCGCGCCTCCGGGCGAAACCATCGCCGGCGGCGGGGAAGACGATCAGCTTGAAGGCGGCGAGGGCGCCGATTCGATCCAGGGCGGCGCGGGCGACGACACGATCGCCGGCATGGCCGGCGCGGACACGATCCAGGGCGGCGCGGGCGACGACTTGATCTACGGTGGCGACGGTGGCGATGCGATCCAAGGCGGGGACGGCGCCGACCAGCTCTTCGGCAATGAAGGCAACGATTTCCTGGAAGGCGGCGCTGGCGGCGACATACTCGTGGGCCACAGCGGCGAAGACCGGATCAGCGGCGGCCTCGGCGACGACAGGCTCGAAGGTGGAGACGGAGACGACACGCTCCGGGGTGATGGCGGTGCCGATTCCCTCCGCGGCGGCGCCGGAGACGACTCGCTCAGCGGCGGGGACGGCGGCGACACCTTCGTATTCTACGGTCAAAAGTTCGGCAACGACCGCATCGAGGATTTCAAAGTCGGCGAGGATGTTCTGCGTTTCGACGGCGCCAAGGCGAAATATTCGTTCTTGGGATTGTCCTCCTCAAGCGACTCCGCGCTGCAATGGAGCGATTTGACGATTTCGAACAACGCCGATGGCGACGCCGTGATCTCGGTGAGCGGTCGCGACGATCTGTCGATCACCCTGGTCGATGTCGATGCCTCCGATCTGAGCCAGGACGACTTTGTGTTCTGAGTGAGCATCGATAGGGACAGACTCCCGGCCGAAGCCCCATAACAAGATGCAAGCGCGGGGCGGGATGGAATAGAATTGGGGCATGTCCCGTTTCTATTTTCTGATCTTTTGCCTGATCTCGGCCCTGCTGCCGCCATTGACCGCTTCCGCGCAGCAGCAGTCCTTCGCCGAATGGCTTGGGGAATTGCGCGCCGAAGCACGCTCGCTCGGCATTGGCGAGGAAACCCTCGCCGCGCTCGATGGCATCGCCCCGCTCGGGCGCGTGCTTGAACTCGATGGCGACCAGCCGGAATTCGTCCAGACTTTCACCCGCTACATCGACCTTCGCGTCACGCCCGGCCAGATCGGCCGGGGCCGCCAACTGCTGCGCGAACACGCCGGATTGCTCGCCGAGGTGCGCGCGCGGTACGGCGTGCAGCCGCATTACTTGGTCGCCTTCTGGGCGATTGAAACCAATTTTGGCAGCACCACCGGCGGGTTTTCGGTGCTTGAGGCACTCGCCACCCTGGCCTATGACCCGCGGCGGGCGGATTTCTTCCGCGAACAATTGCTCACCGCCCTGTGGATCATCGACGACGGCCACATCGCCGCCGAGCGCATGACCGGCTCCTGGGCCGGCGCCATGGGGCAGTTGCAGTTCCTGCCCACGGTGTTCCGCAACTATGCCGTGGACGGCGACGGCGACGGCCGGGCCGACATCTGGGGCAGCCTGCCCGATGTGTTCCATTCGGCGGCGAACTTCATCAGCCAGTCGGGCTGGCGCGGCGACGAGCGCTGGGGCAGGGAAGTCGTGTTGCCGGAAGGCTTCGACTACGCCCTGGTCGGCGCGCGCGACCGCAAGCCGCTCGCCCAGTGGCGCGACCTCGGGCTGCGCACCGTCGCCGGGGAACCGATTCCCGTGGCGGACATGGAAGCCGCGGTGGCCCTGCCGGCCGGTGCCGCCGGGCCGGCCTTCCTGACCTACAACAACTTCCGCGTCACCATGCGCTACAACCCCTCGGTGTTTTACGCGATCACCGTGGGCCATCTCGCCGACCGTTTCACCGGCGGCCCCGCCATCGCCCACATGCCCGAAAACGAAACCGCGCTGAGCCGGGTTCAGGTTGCCGAATTGCAGGAACACCTCAACCGCCTCGGTTTCGATTCCGGCGAAGCCGACGGCCGGGTCGGCTCGCGAACCCGCGCCGCGATCCGCGCCTACCAGTTCGACCATGGCCTGATCCCCGACGGCCACGCCTCGCTCGAATTGCTGGATGGCCTGCGCAATTGAATCAGGCGATTTCGGCAATCTCCGGCCCGACACTAGAGCGCTACCGCAAAATGGTGCTGATCACCATCGCCGCGGTGTATTTCCTCATTTTGGTTGGCGCCACGGTGCGCGCCTCGGGTGCCGGCATGGGCTGCCCGGACTGGCCCACCTGCTTCGGGCGCTGGATTCCGCCAACGAGCGAGGCGCAATTGCCGGCCAACTACCAGGAAATCTACGCCGACCTCGGCTATGCCGAAACCCGTTTCAACGCCGTCAAAACTTGGACCGAGTACCTCAACCGGCTCGTCGGCGTCGCCATCGGGCTGCTCATCCTGTTCACGGCGTTCTTTTCCTGGCCGCTGCGCCATTTCGACCACTGGATCACCCGGGCTTCGCTGGCCGCGTTTGCGATGGTGGCGTTCCAGGGCTGGCTCGGCGCCCGGGTCGTGGGCTCGAACCTTCAGCCGGGGATGATCACGATCCACATGCTGATGGCGCTGGCCATCGTCGGCGTTTTGCTGTTCGCCTTTTTCCGCGCCAACCGGGGACTGCTGGCCCGGCAGCCCATCAGCGGCCTCGACCGGCGGTTCGCGGTGGGCCTGTACTTCGCCATCGGCTGCACGGTGCTGCAAGTGGCGCTTGGCACCCAGGTTCGCGAAATGACCGATTTCATCAGCCGGGCCCAAGGCGAGGCGATGCGCTCAAGCTGGGTGCAGGCGATGCCCTGGTTTTTTTACGTGCACCGCAGTTTTT
>JAPOTO010000146.1:0-8747 GCA_026709135.1 Gammaproteobacteria bacterium
TTCCACCCGCAGTCCGGCGACATCCGCTCAAGCGGCCCCGACGACATCGCCTGCTGGTTCATCGACACCGACTACGATGGCGAGAGCTTCTTCGTCCGCCACGCCTATTTCCTCGGCGCGAACGACCCATACAAATCGCTCAAGACCTCGCTCAAGGCCGAAATCGACCGCGAAGCCTGGGACACCCTCCACAGCGACCTCTCGCGGCCCTTCCCGAAACCCGCCACCGACCGCATCGCCGTAAAGGTCATCAACCACCTCGGCGATGAAGCCATCAAGGTATTCCGGGTGTAGGAGCCCGCGTGGCGGGAATTCAACGGATGCAGCGGATTTGCAGTTCGGGGTGTTTGATTTTGATCCAGATCCGGTCCGCGGTCAGCGCCGGGCAGTTGTGTTCGAGCGCCGTCGCGAGGCAGGCGCGGTCGCCGAGGCCGAGGCCCAGCCGTTTGGTTGCCGGTCGAAAACCGCCGCTGGTGATTGCCGTCCTGGAATCGAAAGGCAGAATGTCCACGCCAAGCTGATTGAACACCGATGCCACTTCTTCGGCGGTCCAATCTTCCTCAAACAGCCGCGACGCCACCTCGGCCGCGTTCACCGCCGACATCGCGGCTCCTTCCCTAAGCGCCGAGGCGACCTGCCCGGCGCCGGCTTCGTCAAAGATGGCCGCGAGCAGGGCGGAAGCGTCAAGGATTGCGCGAACCACGACTAATCCCGAGACGACTCGGCCCGCCGCTCGGCGATGAAGGCGTCCACGACGCTCTCATCGCCCTTGCGCCTGCGTTTGGCGATTTTCCGCACGAAGGCCAAGCCTTCATCAATCGTTTGCAAGCGGATGCACCCGCCCTCAATCGAGGCGAGCAGTTCCTGCCCGCCAACCAGATTCAGCGCCTTGCGCATGTCGGCTGGCAAAACCATCCTGCCGGCGCTGTCAACCCGCACTTTGCGGTAATTCTCGGCTGATGTGTGCATTTTGGGCACTCAAGTTTTGGCGAAAATGATAATCTACCAAAAGCATGGTTTATGGTAAATACTGAATTTTACCATCGCGGATATCAACGCTCCGCCTCCTCCGTTCCGTCCGGCTTCTTACCTGCCATCGATGATTCTGCCGATGCCGCCGAGCAGGGAACCTTCGCCCTTGCTGGAGCCGCCGTGGCTGGGGGCGCTGTCGATGATGCGGTCCGCCAGCCGCGAGAACGGCAGGCTTTGCAGCCAAACCGTGCCAGTGCCTTGCAAAGTGGCCAGGAACAGGCCCTCGCCGCCGAACAGCATGGATTTGAGGTTTCCGGCCTGCTCGATGTCGTAATCGATGCCCTTGGAAAATGCCACCAGGCAACCGGTATCGACCCGCAGCGTTTCATTTCGCAACTGCTTGCGCACCAGTGTTCCGCCGGCATGCACGAAGGCCATTCCATCCCCCTCGATTTTCTGCAAGAGAAATCCCTCGCCGCCGAAGAAACCCGCGCCCAGCTTGCGGTTGAAAACGACGCTGATTTTGGTGCCGAGCGCCGCGGCCAGAAAAGCGTCCTTCTGGCAAACCAGTTCGCCGCCCACCTCCGCCATGTCCAGCGCCACGACGGTGCCGGGATACGGCGCGGAAAACGCCACCCGCCGCTTGCCCGTGCCGGTATTGGTGAAGTGCGTGGTGAAGATCGACTCGCCGGTCAACACCCGCTTGCCAGCGCTGAACAACTTGCCCATCATTCCCTGGTCGGGCTCCGAGCCATCGCCCATTCTGGTTTGGAAGTCGATGTTCTCTTCCATATAGGTCATCGCGCCCGCCTCTGCGACCACGGTCTCATTGCGGTCGAGCTCGACTTCCACGATCTGGATGTCGTGGCCCAGGATTTCATAGTCAACTTCATGACAGATTCGCCGCATCAAACAAGCTCCTTGCGCTTCGTGCGCATGGTTCATCAAAACACCGCGAAGCATACCCCAAACCCGGCTGCCCGGGCAGCACGCCAGACGGCCACGGTTCGAGGCCGCTGTTCCCGCTTGAATCGCGTTGGCGGCTTGGGTACACTTCGCGCTCCTTGAAAAACCGCTTGTGAATCGAGTGATGAAAACCTATAGCGCCCGGGCTGGCGAGGTGGGCCGCAACTGGCTGCTGGTGGACGCCGAGGGGCAGACCCTGGGGCGGATGGCCACCGCCATCGCCAGCCGCCTGCGCGGCAAGCACAAGGCCGAATACACGCCGCATGTCGACACCGGCGATTTCGTCGTCGTCATCAATGCCGACAAGGTGCGCGTGACCGGCAGAAAGGCCACCGACAAGCTGTACCACTCGCATTCCGGCTATCCCGGCGGGCTCAAGTCGGTTTCTTTCGAGAAGCTGCTGGCGAAGTCCCCGGAGCGCGTCGTCCGCCTGGCGGTGCGGGGCATGATGCCGCGCAACCGGCTGAGCCGGGCGATGCTCAGGAAACTGAAAGTCTACGCCGGCGGCGAGCATCCCCACGCGGCGCAGCAGCCAACAACCCTCGAACTCTAGGCCACAGCGGGCACCGCCCGGCGAAAACAGGCGCAAGCATCGAAATGGAAACCAGCCAGCACTACGGCACCGGCCGCCGCAAAACCTCCACCGCGCGAGTGTATCTGCGCCGCGGCAGCGGCAATATCGTCATCAACCAACGTCCAATCGACAACTACTTCGGTCGCGAAGTGGCGCGGATGATCGTGCGCCAGCCGCTTGAAGTCGTCGATATGGCCGAGCGCTTCGACGTCCGCGTCACCGTCCACGGCGGCGGCAGCTTCGGCCAGGCCGGGGCGATCCGCCACGGCATCACCCGGGCGCTGATCGACTACGACAGCGAACTCAAGCCGACCCTGCGCAAGGCCGGGTTCGTCTCCCGCGATGCCCGCGAAGTGGAGCGCAAGAAAGTCGGCCTGCGCAAGGCGCGCAAGCGGCCGCAGTACTCGAAGCGCTAAACACACAAGTTTTGTGGGGCTCTGCTTGGGTCGGAGCTTGCCTGTTGCACACGGAAACAGCACAACAGAAACAGCACAGAGGTAGCGAAGTTGACTGAGGACAGTGCCACCAAAACGCGCAGGCGCTTTCTGGTGGGTTCCACATCGGCGCTTGGCGCGGTTGGAGTGGCTGGCGCGGCGGTGCCTTTCATCGGGTCCTGGAACCCGAGCGCCGAGGCGAGGGCGGCTGGCGCGCCGGTCCGCATCGACATTAACAATCTCGCGCCCGGAGAGATGCTTGGGCCGATTCCCGCCTGGCGCGGCCGGCCGATTTTCGTGGTGCGGCGCAGCCCGGAGGCGCTTGAAGCCCTGAACGCCGACCCAGGCAGGCTCGCCGACCCGGATTCCGCCGAGCCCGAACAGCCGGCCTACGCGCAGAATGAGTTCCGCTCGCGCACGCCGGAGGTGATCGTCCTCGTCGGCCTGTGCCCGCATCTGTTCTGCTCGCCCACGCCGCATATCGAACTGCGCCCGCAAGCCTTCGACGCGCAGTGGAACGGCGGTTTCTTCTGCCCCTGCCACGGCTCCCGCTTCGATCTCGCGGGCCGCGTCTACAGCGGCTCGCCGGCCTCCCGCAACATGGAAGTGCCGCCGTATTCCTACGAGGGCGAAAACGGCAACATCCTCGTGATCGGCATCGATGAGGAGAACACGGCATGAGCGGCGCTGGGGAAAGCATGGGCGGAGAAGAAAAAGCGCAATCCGCGCAGCCCGCGCAATCCGAAAAAGCGGCCGCGGCCGAAGCGGCCAAGCCAGCGGGGGGGCTGATGGCGGGGATGGTCGCCCTGCTCGGCTGGGTCGACGCCAGGCTGCCGGTGATCCGGGCCTGGGAAACGCATATGTCGAAGTACCATGCGCCGGTCAATTTCAATTTCTGGTATTTCTTCGGCGTGCTCTCGCTGCTGGTGCTGGTGATCCAGATCCTCTCCGGCATCTGGCTGACGATGAACTACACCGCGAGCGCCGACGGGGCTTTCGCCTCGATCGAATACATCATGCGCGATGTCGAATGGGGCTGGCTGCTGCGCTACATCCATTCCACCGGCGCTTCGGCCTTCTTCTTTGTTGTCTACGTGCACATGTTCCGCGGCCTGATGTACGGCTCCTACCAGCGGCCCCGGGAGCTGATCTGGATCTTCGGTATGGCCATCTACCTGATTCTGGTGATGGAGGGCTTCCTCGGCTACGTGCTGCCCTGGGGCCAGATGTCCTACTGGGGCGCCAACGTCATCGTTTCCCTGATCGGCTCGATTCCGATCATCGGCGAGGACTTGCTGATCTGGGTGCGCGGCGATTACTTGATTTCCGGGGCGACGCTGAACCGCTTCTTCGCCCTCCATGTGGTGGCCCTGCCGCTGGTGCTGATCGCCCTGGTGGTGCTGCACATCCTCGCCTTGCACGAAGTCGGCTCGAACAACCCCGACGGCATCGAGATCAAGCAGAACAAGGGCCCGGACGGCGTGCCGCTCGACAGCGTTCCCTTCCACCCCTATTACACGCTGTTCCACGATCTTGGCGGAGTGATCCTGTTCCTGATCGTTTTCTTCGCGGTGGTGTTTTTCGCCCCGGAAATGGGCGGCTACTTCCTCGAAGTGGCGAACTTCCAGGAGGCCGATTCGCTGCGCACCCCCGAGCATGTGCCGCCGGTGTGGTACTACACGCCGTTCTATTCGATGCTGCGCGCGGTGACCGTGCCGCTGTTCGGCATCGACGCCAAGTTCTGGGGCCTGCTGGTGATGTTCGGCGCCATCGCCATCATGTTCTTCCTGCCCTGGCTCGACCGCAGCCCGGTGCGCTCGATGCGCTACAAGGGCTGGTGCAGCCGCGTCGCGCTGATGCTTTTTGTCGTCAGCTTCTTCATCCTCGGCGTGCTTGGCGTGCAGTCGGTGAGCCCCGCCAAGACCCTGCTCGCCCAAGTCATGACCGTGGTCTACTTCGCCTACTTCATCCTGATGCCCTGGTACACGCGGGTGGAAAAAACCGCCGCGCCACCGGACCGCGTCACCGGGCGCTTTATCACCATCCCGCAGTTGATCGGCAGCATCGCGCTGATCGCCCTGCTGGTGATTTTGCCGCTCATGTGGTCGGACCGCGCCGAAGCCGCCGACGCGGGCTATGCCGATCTCGACCACGTGGAAACCGATTTCCTCGACAAGCCCTCGCTCCAGCGCGGCTTCAACACCTACATGAACTATTGCGTTTCCTGCCACGCCCTGGGCTACGCGCGCTATGAACGCACCGCCGACGATCTGGAAATCCCCCACGAACTCGTGCTGCGAAACCTGGTCTTCAACGGCTCGCTGATCGGCGACCGAATCGAGAACACGCTGGCCGACGACGACGCCAACGCCTGGTTCGGCGTCATTCCGCCCGACCTGACGCTGATCGCCCGGGTGCGCGGGGCCGACTGGCTCTACACCTACATGCGCTCGTTCCACAACGATCCGGCGCGGCCCTTCGGCACCAACAACAGCCTCTTTCCGAATGTCGGCATGCCCAATGTGCTGTACGCGCTGCAGGGCGATGTGCTCTGCGACGACCACGGCACGGGCGATCCGGCGCAATGCGACTTGAGCCATGTGGAAGGCACCGGCACCCTGGCGCCAGCCGAGTTCGACGCCATGATCGGCGACCTGGTGAATTTCCTGCACTACATCGGCGAGCCGATACGCCACCGGCGCGAACAAATCGGTATTTGGGTGCTGGCCTTTCTCGGCGTGCTGTACCTTTCCGTCGCCTTGATGAGCCGCGAGTTCCGCAAGGACTACCACTGACGGGGGCGGGCCGCCCGCCCGCGGACCCGCCCGAGAGGACACCAATGGGAGTTATCGCCAAACGCTCTTCCATGACCTTCTATTCGGATCCGGTCAGCCATTACAGCCACCGGGTGCGGATCGTGCTCGCCGAAAAACAGGTCACGGTGGACTTGATCGATGTGGATTCCGACAATGTGCCCGAAGACCTGCTCGATCTGAACCCGTACAACAGCCTACCGACCCTCGTCGACCGCGAACTCGTGCTGTACGAGTCCGACATCATCATGGAATACCTCGATGAGCGGTTTCCCCACCCGCCGCTGTTTCCCGTCTATCCTGTCGCCCGGGCCCAGAGCCGGCTGTGGATGTACCGGGTCAGGCGCGAATGGTGCCAACTCGTCGACCCGCTGCTCGCCAACGAAGGCGAGGAGGAGGAGCTTGAGGCGATGCGCGCCCGGCTCCGCGACAGCCTGATCGCCACGGCGCCGATTTTCGGCGAAAAGCCCTTTTTCATGAGCGACGAGTTCACCATCGTCGATTGCTGTGTGACGCCAATCCTCTGGCGTCTGCCGGTGATGGGGATCGAGTTGCCGAAAACCCGCGCCACCAGGCCGCTGTTCGAGTATCGCGAACGCCTGTTCAACCGCGATTCGATCAAGGCGAGCCTATCCGAACTCGAGCGGGAAATGGCGGATTAGGGCAGCGCTGATCCAATCGGGGTTTCCCCAGCCTCAATCGAGATATTCGAAGACTTTCACGACTTGGGTTACGCCGCTGATGTCGCTGACCGCGGCGGCCACTTCGTCGCCTTGGGCGCGGTTGATGATCCCCATCAGGTAAACCGTGCCGTTTTCGGTGATTACGCGGATATCGGCGCGGACATCGAGATCGCTGGTGAGCAGGAAGGTTCGCACCCGGGTCGAGATCAGCGCGTCATTGCCCCGGGCGAGCAGGCCGGTGTTGCCGGTGACTTCGATTTCGTCGTGGACGCGGCGGATTCTCGCGCTGGCTTCGCTGGCGATTTCCACCGCCCGCTGTTTCAACTCCGGCGTTGGCGCCTGGCCGACGAGCAACACCACGCCGTTGTGGGCGGTGACGCCGATATTGGCCTCGGCGAGCGCCGGCTCCTGGGCGTCGAGGTTGATGCGGATGCGGGACTCGAGCGCTTCGTCGTTGATCATCGCGCCGGCGGTGCGCTGGGTGACATCCTCCTCGATGCCTTCCTCGCTGCGGGTGCCAGTCAGAAATGGCGCGCAGGCGGCCGCCAGCAGCGGCAGGGTGCAAATCATCAGCCGCAGTTTCATGCGTCTTCCCCTCCGAAAATCGCGGTGTCGATATAGTCGCAAAGACAGTGGATGACCACCAGATGCACTTCCTGGATTCTGGCGGTGCGCTCCGATGGCACCCGCACTTCGATGTCGCCGTCGCGCAGCGCCCCCGCCATGCGGCCGCCGTCCCGCCCGGTCAGCGCCACCACGATCATGCCGCGCTCATGGGCCGCGCCGATGGCCTCGACGACGTTGTCGGAATTGCCGCTGGTGGAGATGGCGAGCAGAATGTCACCGCCCTGGCCGAGGGCGAGCACCTGTTTCGAGAAGATCTCGACATAGTGGTAGTCGTTGGCGATGGCGGTGATGGTGGAGTTGTCGGTGGTCAGGGCGATGGCGGGCATCCCCGGCCGCTCGCGCTCGAAGCGGTTCAGCATTTCCGCTGAAAAGTGCTGGGCGTCGCCAGCCGAGCCGCCGTTGCCGCAGCAAAGAATCTTGTGCCCCCGCAGCAGGCTTTCGACCATCGCGGCGCCAGCCCGCTCGATCGAATCCGGCAGTTCCTTGGCGGACCGCTCCTTGACGGTGATGCTGTCGAGAAAGTGGCGGGTGATGCGCGAAGTCAGGTCCATGTCCGATACTCCACTGTGGCAAAGCATTGTATCGGCAATCCGCCGGTATTGTTTGAATCAAGCCGGATTGTGGCGGCTTTGGCGGCGGTCGCAGCCGGTTTTGACATCGCGGGGTGCCTCACATTTAATGTGGCGGGGGATGGCGGGGGGCGGGAGCGCAGCGGATATGAGATTCTGGCGGGGTTTGGTATGGCTGCCGGTTTTGGCCCTCTTCGGCTGCGGGGAACCGCCCTTGCAAGCTTTCGGGCAGCTTGAATCCGACCGGGTTGAAGTCGTCGCCGAATCGAACGAAGCCATCGTTGCAATCGCCGCCCTCGAGGGTGATGCGCTCGCCGCCGGGATGCCGATTCTGCGCCAGGACGCGGCCCGGCTCGACATCCGCATTCGCGAGGCCGGGGCCAATATCGCCCGCATCGAGGCCCTGCTCGCGGAGCAAACCAACGGCCCGCGGATCGAAACCATCGAGGCGACCCGCGCCAGCCTCCACGAGGCCGAGATCGACCGCGACTTCCGCGAGCGGGAACTCAGCCGCCTCGCCGGGCTGCGCGAGCGCAATTTGACTTCGGAGGAAAGCGTCGATCAGGCGCGCAACCTGCTCGAACTCGCCGCGGCGCGAATCGAGATCGTCTCGGCGCGGCTCGCCGAACTTGAAGCCGGCACCCGGCCCGAACAGATCGAACAGACCCGCGGCCTGCTCAGCCAGGCCAACGCCCAGCTCGACTCGCTCCGGCTCGACCGCGACCGCCTCGATGTTGTGGCCCCGGTCGATGGCATCGTCGACACGCTGCCCTTCGAGGTCGGCGAGCGGCCGAAATCCGGCGATGTGGTGGCGGTGCTGCTGACGGGGGATCAGCCCTACGCCAGGGTGTACATCCCTGAACCACTGCGCGCCGGCCTGCGCGTCGGCAGCCCGCTGCGGATCGCCGTGGATGGCATCGCGCAACCCCTGAACGGAACGATCCGCCGCATCGCCAGCGAAGCCAGCTTCACGCCGTATTTCGCCCTCACCGAGCGCGACCGCGGCCGGCTTTCCTACATGGCCGAAGTGCGCCTCCCGGATCAGCCCGAACGCCTCCCCGAGGGCCTGCCCGTGCAGGTGCTGCTGTCTACAAATGATTGAAAAAATT
>JAPOTO010000146.1:8947-12451 GCA_026709135.1 Gammaproteobacteria bacterium
GCGAATTCGCGATTCAAGCCCGGGGGCTGACGCGGCGGTTTGGGCCGCTGGTGGCGGTGGACGAGGTCGATCTCGATATTCCCACTGGCAGGATTTACGGTTTTCTCGGACCCAACGGCTCGGGCAAGTCCACCACGATCCGCATGCTTTGCGGCCTGCTCACGCCAAGCGCCGGCGCGGCCACCGTGCTCGGCCTCGACGCCGCCCGGGATTCCGAGGCGCTGAAGCACCAGATCGGCTACATGACCCAGAGTTTTTCGCTGTACCAGGACCTCAGCGTGGGCGAAAACCTGCAATTCATCGGCGCGGTCTACGCCATTCCGCGGCGGGAGCGCCGCCGCCGCATCGCCGAATTGCTCGCCCGCTACCGGCTCGGCGACCGCGAGCGGCAACGCGCTGGCACCCTCAGCGGCGGCCAGCGCCAGCGCCTCGCCCTCGCCGCGGCGATCCTGCACCGGCCCCGCATCCTCCTGCTCGACGAGCCAACGAGCGCGGTGGACCCGAGCAACCGCCGGGATTTCTGGGAGGGCCTGTTCGAGCTTGCGGGGCAGGGCACAACCATTCTGGTTTCGACCCACTACATGGACGAGGCCGTGCGCTGCCACAAGCTGGCGATTCTCGACCGGGGCGTGAAAGTCGCCGACGGTTCGCCGCGCTCGCTCGGCGAGGGCATCGGCACCCACGTTATCGAAGTGCGGGCCATTGACGCCGACGCGGCCCGCCTGGCCTTGGCGGAAGTGCCGCAAATCGTCAGCCTGACCCGGCTCGGCTCGCGGCTGCGGGCGCAGATTCCGAAACGCTTCAGCGGGCCGGAGGCGGTGGTCGCCGAAGCCCTGGGGGCCGCTGGCATTGCAGCCGAAGTCGACGCCGTATTCCCCGATATCGAGGACATTTTCGTCGCCGTCACCGAATTGCGCGCACCCGAAAACAATAACGCCGGAGCCGCCGCGTGAACCGGGGCCTTTTCGCTTCCCGGGCCGCTTCCCGCGCCACAAGCTCGCCGGCCCGCAGCCGATGAACCCGCTCATCCGCATCTTCGCCATCATGCGCAAGGAGCTGCTGCAACTGTCCAGGGACCGGCTCACCTTCGGCATGATCGTCGGCGTTCCGCTGCTCCAGTTGCTGCTGTTCGGCTACGCTATCAACACCGATGTCCGCAATCTGGCCGCGGCCTATGTCGACGAGTCCGATTCGCATTTGTCGCGGCAGTTTCTCGCCGACCTCGGCGCGACCCAGGTGGTCGCCCTGGGCCAGCGGGTGGCAAGCCCCGCGGAGTTGGTGCGCTTGCTCGACGCCGGCGAGATTTCAGTGGGAATCGCCATTCCCGATGATTTCGACCGCCGGGTGATCGCCCGGGACCGACCGGCGGCGCAGTTGCTCGTCGATGGCTCGGACCCGACGATTCTCAATGTGGCCGAAAGGCTGGCGTCGATGCCGCTGCGCTTTGACACCCAGACCGGTCTGCGGCTGGATGAGCGCATGATCGAGCTGCGCAATTATTACAACCCCGAGCGGCGCTCGGCGGTGAACATCGTGCCGGGCCTCGTTGGCGTCGTGCTCACCATGACCATGGTGTTGTTCACCAGCGTCGCCGTGGTGCGCGAGCGGGAGCGGGGCAACCTCGAATTGCTCATCAACACGCCGGTGCGCACCACCGAGCTGATGCTGGGCAAAATCATCCCCTACATCGTCATCGGGCTGATCCAACTTGTGCTTGTGCTTGCCGTTGGGCGCGCGGTCTTCGCCGTGCCCATCGTCGGCGGCGAATGGCAGGTGCTGCTCGCCTCGATGCTTTTCATCTGCGCCAACCTGTCGCTCGGCCTGCTGATTTCCACAGTCGCCGCGACCCAGTTCCAATCGATGCAGATGACCTTCTTCATCTTTCTGCCATCGATCCTGCTTTCTGGCTTCATGTTCCCCTTCGAGGGCATGCCCGAAATCGCCCAAGCCATCGCCGAGATCCTGCCGCTGACGCACTTCATCCGCCTCATCCGCGGCATCATCCTCCGCGGCGCCGACCTCTCAATGATGCTAACCGACCTGACCGCCCTAGCCGCCTTCACCACCGCCACCCTGACCCTCGCCATCCTCCGCTTCAACAAACGCCTGGATTGAGGGGGGGGGGCAGGTTGTCCGGCTGCTACGCACTTGCTGGGGATAGGAGTGGAATGCGCTGTCTCCCATGCTTGCGATAAACAGCAAAATCGCTATCCAAGGTGAACACAGCGCTGCGCGGGTGCTGTTCGGCCATGCGGACGATGCAGCCATCAGCAAGCGACATGGGAAGATCCTGGTATTTTTTGAGCAGTTTCCGAACAGCGGCCAGTTCTTCGGAAAGATCGAACGACAAGCGCAGCTCTCCTCTGTCGACAAACTGCAAAATCGCCTCTTGCGCGCCAAAGCCAAGTCGCCGTGCCAAGAAAAACGCTTCTGTCAGCACGGGTTCACAAACGAGCAGAGGCGCGGAAGCCCGAGCCCACGAATCGCGCACCCACTTGTGATGCGGGTCGCCGTGATTGAGCAGCGCGATTATCGGCCCTGTGTCCAGAATGGCCCTCGTGTCACTCACCAAAGCCTTCCAGATATTTGTCGTTCACGGACAGGTCGGCCGGTCCAGTAAAAGCGCCAACGAGGTCGGCAATTCGGGTCAGGCCGGGTTCGCGCCCACCGGCTGCCTCGTCCGCAAGCAGAAAAGACTGAATCGCCTCGCGTACCAGCGCCGATTTGCTGATTCCCCGGCGTCTCGCCGCAGCGGCAAGCTCCGCTGATAGTGTTTCTGGCATTTTCAGGGAAACTGTGTTCATTGGCAACAAGTTAATACAAATAGGCGCAAAGTATTACCATATTGCGATTGACCTGTCAAGCCACTCGATGATCCTTTACTCGCTCGGTAGACTCCTGCTTCAAACTGTGAGCGAATTGCCATAATGTCGGCAATGATTAGACCATACCGATCAGTCCTATCAGTGTCCTACGACCATCGAGATTGCTGTCTAGATAATCTCTCGGTCTTTAGCAGACCATCGAGAAAACGAACGATGAATATGGCCATGATCTTGATAGATTCTTTGCCTGTCTATAACTTTGTGACCTTCCATTTTATTCAGCCAATCTCGTTCTCCCCAATTGCACCAGACCAGTACTTTTCTCGTATCAGACAGATAACGCTGAAGAAGATCCGCGCGGATGTACAGAAGGTGGTGCCGATCTCCTTTCGAGTCGTCCCCGGCTTCTCGATAGAGAGTTCCAGGTTTGCCCGTTGAGTCATAGAAATCGACCTCACGATTCTTACTAAACAAATGAAGACGTTGAATCAAACTTGGCGCGGGGAGATTGAAGCCTGAGAAATCATTGTGCGGAGAATGATAAGATTCCCAACCAAAATTAATATGCGGGATTTCGATACGAACACCTGGAATACAATGCCTTTTTTCGGTAAGATTTGGGATTTTGATTGAAAACGCTTTATTCTCTCCTGCTTCTTCAGGCATCGATCCTATTGAG
>JAPOTO010000035.1 GCA_026709135.1 Gammaproteobacteria bacterium
TGGATTGGTTTGGGCAGCGCGCTTGGGGGTGTGGCGCGCTATGGATGTTCGGTGCTGGCGGCGCGGCACTTTGGCGCGGGTTTTCCCTGGGGGACGCTGCTGGTCAATGTTTTCGGGTCGCTGGCGGTGGGGTTTCTGGCGACGCTGGCGCTGGCGGAGAGCCGCCTGCCACTCTCCGTGGAGGCCCGACTGTTCCTGGTGGTTGGGGTCTGTGGCGGCTTCACGACTTTCTCTTCCTTCAGCCTGGAAACCCTCAACCTGGCGCGCGACGGCGAATGGTTTGGCGCCGGCGCCTACATCCTGTGCTCGGTGCTGCTCTGTTTGCTCGCCGTCTGGGTGGGCCATCTCGGCGCCGCCGCACTCAGCCGCCCATGACATCGAGACACATCAAAACCGACCGAAACAAACTTTGACTCTGGGCCATGGCTGCGCGATGATAGGCATCCTGCTTGGGCCCGGCGCGGGTCCGCGCCGCGGCTATGCGAGGCCGCGGGTTCGCTTTGGTGAATTTCCGCGGTGTCCAAGGGAAGGGAATTGGCGGCGGGTGGGGGCCCGGCGCCGACCGGCGAGGCTTGCGGCACGGCTGCGCGAGCAAAACAAAACCACGCTTTTGTTTTGCTTTTCAGTGTGCGCTTGGGCAATTCCGCGAATCAAACAACGGGTTTGCCGTGCCGCGATGCTTCGCTGGTGGTCCATTTGATTGAGGGGGCGATCAAGTCGATCCGCGCAGCCGATGAGTCCATCGATCCGGCAACTCAAGTACCTGGTCGCGGTGGCCGAACACCGCCATTTCAGCAAGGCGGCCGAGGCCTGCTTCGTGACCCAGTCCACGCTCAGCACGGCCATCCGCGAACTCGAACAGCAGCTCGGCGTGACGGTTTTCGAGCGCAACCGCAAATCGGTGCTGATCACGCCGGTGGGGGACAAGCTGCTCGCCCAGGCGCGGGTGATTCTCGGCGAAGTGGAGGATTTCATCTGCCTTGCCCGGGCCGAGCGAGGCTCGCTGACTGGCGAAATCCGCCTCGGCGTGATTCCCACCATCGGCCCCTTCCTGCTGCCGCGGATGTTGTGCGATTTGCGCCAAGCCTACGGCAAACTGCGGCTTTACCTGAAAGAGGAACTCAGCGCGCGGCTCGCTGCCATGCTGACCCAGGGCAAGCTCGATGTGCTGATGCTCGCGTTCCCGTATCCACTGCGCGATGTTGAAACCGTCACCTTGTTCGAGGATGAGTTCCTGCTTTGCATGCCGCCGGGCCACGCGCTCGAGACGGAACGCGCCGTGTGCCAGTCCCAGCTTCGCGGGGAGTCGCTGTTGCTGCTTGAGGAAGGCCATTGCCTGCGCGACCACGCGCTCAAAGCTTGCGAGCTGCAATCGGCGGAAACCAATCTCGTTTATCAGGGCACCAGCCTGCACACCCTGGTGCAGATGGTGGCCAACGGCCTCGGCCTGACCCTGCTGCCGGCGGTGGCCGTGGCGGGGGATGTGCTCGGCGACACCAATTTGCCACTGCGCCGGTTCGAGTCGGAAAAAGTCTGCCGGCGAATCGGCATGGCCTGGCGCAAGTCCGACCCGCGGCGGGACGAGTACCGCGTGCTCGCCGAGTTCATCGCCGCCCGGTTCGCGCCGCCGCCCGCTGTTGACCCGTCCGCCGAATGAGTGGCGCCGAGGGGCAATTGCAACTGTGGCGGTTGCGCATCGGCGACTGCTCCGATGCGGACCTTCGGCGCGGGCTTCGCTGGCTCGGCGAAGACGAACTCGGCTACTTCCGCGCCTGCGAATCGCCTCTGCGCCGGCGGCAGTTCGCTCTCGGCCGCCTGCTGCTGCGCGGCGCGCTGTCGCATCTGCACGGCGAACGCCCGCCCGGAGAGTGGCGGATCGTCCCGGGCCCGCATGGCAGGCCCGAACTCACGGCAGACGAGCCATTCATCGGCTTCAATCTCGCCCACTCGGGGGATCGCATCGTGCTCGTGACCGGGCCGCTGCCGGCGCTTGGCATCGACCTCGAAGATGGGCGGAAACCGCGCAATGTCGAAAAACTCGCCCGGCGCTGGTTCAATCCGCCCGAGATTGCCGAGCTGGAAAGCCTGCCCGCGGCGGACCGGCCGCATTGGTTCTACCGCTGCTGGACCATCAAGGAAGCCTGGAGCAAAGCCCGCGGCGGGGCGCTGGCGCCGTCCCTGCGGCAAATCACGCTCACCCGCGGTGGAGCGGTCGGCGCGGGCGAAGTTGCCGTCAGCGATGCCGAAGCCGGTTCGCCGCTGGGCCCCCTGAACCCCCGCGGAAGCTCGCGCTGGCGGTTTTTTCTGCCGGAAGTCTGGCCCGGCTTCCACTGCGCCCTGGTGTGTCAAAGCGGGTCGGATATCCACCTGGCATCCCTGCGCATGATCGGCCTGGGCCAATTCGAGTCGATTCCAAGCGTGTCTGTGCGCGAACTGCGTTCGGTGGCCCCGAATCACTTGGCTTCGCTGCGCGCAGAGATAAAAGGTAGGGCGCAATAAGCAAAGCGCATTGCGCCGAACGAACCGCCAATCCATGCGGCGCAATGCGCTTCGCTTATTGCGCCCTACGGCTGCGTTCGGTGGCCTGGAAGCAACCACCCCGCCCCTTCGGGGCACCCCTCCTTGAAAAGGAGGGGAGTCTTGGGTCGCGCTGGCGGGCCCAACTCTCCCCCTGTCAAGGGGGAGTGGCGCGAAGCGGCGAGGGGGTTCCGGTCGAAGCCACGTTTCCGCGACAAATGACTTGGCGGGGCGCTTCAGGTGTCGAGCTGGGCCAAGAGATCCCCGATGCTTTGCTGGATGAAATCGTCCACGGCGTTGCGACTGGGAACATCCCCGGCTTCGCGCAGCAATTCCCTCGCCCGCTCCCCGTGGCGCCGTTCGCTGAGGATCAACAAGGCGGATGCGGCATCGTGCAGCGCGCGCTTGCGACCGGCGCGATTTTCAATGGCGAGCTCGATGGCAAGTTCAATGTGTTCCAGCGCATCCCGCCGGGAAGCGCCGAACATCACGCGCGCGAGCAGGCCGCCCTCATCCAGCGCCCTGGCATGCCACAGCGCGATGCCGGAATGAGCCAGGGCCGACTCCGGGTCGAGCGCCGCCGCCGCTTCCAGCAAGTCCCGCGCGCGCCGGGCGTAGCCCTTGTCGATGGTTTCCCTGACGCTCGCGGTCTCGGCAACCCGGCCAATGGCCTGGGCCAACTGGAGCGTGGCGTAAACGCTCTCCGGTGCCAGCGCCAGCGCCGCTTCAGCCTGGCGCACCGATTCGGCGTACAGTGCCGCCTGTTCGTCGCCGGTGGCGGAGAAATAGCCGATAATGCCCAGCGATTCCGCCGCCAGGGCGTGGCCGTCGGCGGTGCCGAGGCCGCCGGCGAGTTCAGCCGCCGACTGAAAGTCGCCTTCGGCCCAGGCCGCCCGGGCCGCTTCCATGCCTTGGGTTTGGGTTAGATCTTGAGCTTGGGCTTGGATGTGGCCCGCGCCGGCGGCGAGCAAGGCAAGCGGCAGGCCGAAGGCGCGGAGGCGGGGTAAAACGGTTTTCGCCCGCGACTCAGGCCAGCACATACTCGAGCACGAACTTGGAGCCGTAAAACCCCACCAGCAGCAGCGCGAATCCGGCCAATGTGCCGCGGACCATCATCGTGCCGCGCCAGCCAAGGCGGTGATGGCCCCAGAGCAGCACCGCGAAAACCAGCCAAGCGAGCACGCTGAAGAAGCTCTTGTGGAAAATGCCGTCCATGCTCCAAACATCGTCGATGAAAAACACCGCCACAACAATCGCCAGACTGAGCAGAATCTGGCCCGCCCAGAGCAGCTCCAGCAGGAAGACCTCCATATCCTGCAGCGGCGGCAGCTTCGCCAGCAGCCCGCCGGCCTGGCCCTGCTTGAGCTGGCGGTTCTGCCAGTACACCGAAACCGCCTGCAGCGCGGCGATGGTGATAAAGCCGTAGGCGAGCACCGAAAGCAGCACATGGCTGCCGACCACCGGCCCGAGCTGAGTGGCGGGAAAGCTGCCGCCGCTGGTGATGGAAAGCAGGATCATCAGGATCGCCAGCGGAAACAAGCCAAGGAACAGGTTGTCCACGGGCTTGCGCAGGCTGGTGCCAATCGCGAGCAGGGAAACCGCCAAGGCGATCAGGGTGCTGATCTGGATGAGGCCAAAGCGGAAGCCGTCAGCCTCGCGGACCATGCCCCAGGCGCTCGCCGCGTGGGCGAGGACGGCGGCCGCGCCGACGGCCAGAACCGGCAATCGGCGGCTGGCGGCTTTTCTCAGCCGCCGCCATTGCATCTCCCAGCCCAGGGCATAAAGCGCAATGGCGGACAATCCCGCGACGAGGCTGTATTCGGGCATCTGCTCTGAATCCCTGCCTGGGAGTGGGTTCGATCAATTCACGGGAGTGTCGCACATGAAAGCGAATCCTGAAAGCGGCATCCCCGGAAGATTCGGCGACCGGGCTTCGCCGCGCCTGGAACGGCGGGGTGGCGGGGCTTCGTTACGATTGGCCGCCACTGGCCCGCCCCGCGTTGCTGTAGCCGATGCCGATGCGGAAACTCGCCAGCGATAGCAGCGAGGCCGCGAGCATCACGATCAGCAGCGGATACGCGGTGCCGTTGTAGACCGCGGCCACAAGCTGGGCGGCGACCGCCGAGAACGCCATTTGCAGGAATCCAGTCAGGCCCGAAGCACTGCCGGCGAGCTTGGGGAACTCGTTGATCGCCGCGGCCTGGGCGCCGGGAAGCGTGATGCCATTGCCGAGCACGGTAAGCGCCACCGGGCCGAACAGCGCCAGCGGATGGCGCAGGCCGGCGATTTGCAGGGCGAAGGCGAGACAGAGTCCGGCGATGGCGATGAGCATGCCGATCAGCATCAGCCGGTCGATGTGGAGCCGCAGCCCATAATGCCGCGCGATGTAGCTGCCCGCCATGAAGCCCGAAGGCAGCAGAATGAAGTAGTAGCCGTATTCGTTGGCTGGCCGCTCCATGACGGAAACCACGATTTCCGGCCCGGCGGCGATGAAACTGAAAAACACCACCGAAACGAATGTCACGCAGAAGGCGTAGCCGCTGAAAATCCGCGAGGACAGCAAGTCGCCGAAAGTGCGCAGCATCGCCGCCACGCCTTCGAAGGGGACCGGCTCCCGCAAGGTTTCGGGCAGGCTGAAGCCGATCAGCAGCAGCATGGCCAAGCTGAATGCGGCGATCGCCGCCCCGGTCGCCTCCCAGCCGAAGCGGATGAGCAACTCGCCGCCGAGCGCCGGCGAAATCATCGGAATGACGACCATGACCATCACCACGGTGGCAATGATTCGCGCCGATTGCGCCGCGCCATAGACATCGCGGACGATGGCCCGGGCGAGCACGAGGCCCACCGCGGCGCCGAAAGCCTGGACGAAGCGCCCGGCGATCAGCGCCGAGATGGTGTCGGCGAAGTAGCAAAGCAGCGAGCCCAGCAGGGTGATGGACAGGCCGAGCAGGATGATGGGTTTGCGGCCGTATTTGTCCGAAAGCGGGCCCCAGGTCAGTGTGCCCACGGCGATCGCCGCCATGGACAGGCTCAAGGTCAGTTGGGCGATGTCGCCGCTGACGGCGAAATCCTGCCGGATCGCCGGCACCGCGGGCAGCAGGATCTGGGTCGCCGCCGGCCCCAGCGCGGCGGTTGCCGCGAGCAGGACGATCAGCCGTTTGGACAAGTGTTCGATCATTTGGAAAACGTCGCGGATAACTCGAATGAGGGCCGTTCATGGGCCGAAACCGCGGCTCCGGCCCGAACCCCCTCGCCGCTTCGCGTCACTGCGTGCGAAGCGAAGCAGCAGAATCTCTTCGTCCGGGTTCCGGTCGCTTACCGTCGGTAATCGGATTCTGGCTGGCTGTGCCTGCCATCCCTGGCGCGGACGAAGTGACTTCGACCAGCCCCAGTCTCGATATCCATGTCGAGCCGTTCAGCCCTTGAAAAGCGTTGCTTTTCATCGGCTGCGCCGACCGGGCCTCACCCTTTCAGCCACCGCCGCGCTCCCTCGGTGCAAGATTCGAGGCACTGTTTCTCGGACGCACCAAATCTATTTCGTTATT
Source organism: Gammaproteobacteria bacterium (assembly GCA_026709135.1). Classification (GTDB taxonomy): domain Bacteria; phylum Pseudomonadota; class Gammaproteobacteria; order Pseudomonadales; family Pseudohongiellaceae; genus UBA9145. The sequence continues at coordinate 6,063 of JAPOTO010000035.1, forward strand.
CCGCGCGGCGCGAAGCCGGGTTGCGCGGCGGCACGGGGTGCTCCGCGGCTTGGTTTCAGTGCCGGCTCAATCCAACAAATTGGGGCGGTTTTCCAAGCGCCGGGCGCTGTTGGCGAGGATCGCGCTGGAGCCGCGCAGGATGGATCGCTGGGCCATGCTGATTTCGATTCCCGGTCCGAATGCCCGGGAATGGAACGCCCGGCTGGCGTCGCTGGCGTTTTCGGATGGCGCATTATAGCACGACAGGCTCGCTCCCGATCTGGCCCGCAGGCAGATGGCGCCGTCGTCCCCGGCTTCGAGCGGGAAGCCGTTTTCATGCTCGCGGAAGCGTGGCGAGGCGCGCAGAATATCCGCCAGTTCCCGGGACAGGCCGCCGCCGGAAACCCGCAGGCTCACCGGCAGGGCGATGCCGAGGCGGCGGCTGATGCCCGGGTCGGCGCGGAAAGCGGCCTCGAAGTGCCCCAGCGATTCCCCGAATTCATCCAGCGCCCAGTGCGCCTGCCCCATCCTCGCTTGCACCCGGGCGCGAAGCAGCGTCTCCTCGGGTGGCAGTTCGTCCAGCGCCGGAGCGCCGCGCGCGATCACTTCCGCACGGTCGCCGGCGACCGCCGCGGCTTCCGCCAGCCAGGCGTGGTAATAGCCGGCGTTCAACCCGAAAGCGCCGGCGGCGAGGGCATCATCGAGCGCGCCCTCGACGACACCGGCGCCGATCATTCCCACCAGATGGGGTTCGATCCATTCCGGGATATGCACATCAAGCGGCGCGTAGGGGCGCAGGCGGCCCAGGAGGATGTCGCGCCGGGTGAACAGCGAAGCCGCGTAACGCTCCGAGCGCCAAGCCGCCAGCAGCAACCCGGCGGCTTCGATCCGCGCGCCGATTCCCGCCAGCCAGCCGACGCCCGCGCTTTGCTCGAGCGCGATCTGGTATTGCATCCGGCTGGCGACGGCGTGGATCAGCGCCGCCATGGCGTTTTTCTGGAAGTCGTCGGCGCTGAAGGAACCGTTGCGGTCCGGCTGGTTCAACGCCGTCGCCGCCAGCGCTTGGGCGTCTTCGGCATAGCCCGCGAGCAGCATGAAAGCCGCCCCGACCATATGGTGTTCCGCCCGGTTCATCACGCCGACGATGGGTTTTTGCGCCTCGCGCCAGACGATCATGCGCTCCAGCGCCGCTCTCGCCTCGTTGAAGCGGCCCTGGCTCATCGTCAGGTAGAGCTTGTAAATCCAAGGGTTGGCGACGCTGTTGGGATTGAGCCTGGCGGTGGCGCGGTCGAGATAGGCTTCGGCGGCGTCCATCCGCAGCAGCGACAGCGCGACTTCCGAGGCGTTGGTCAAATACACGGTATCCCCCGCGACCGATTGCCCAGCGAGGTTCTCGTCCTCGCTGATCGCCCGGTTGCAGACCGCCATCGAATCCACCGGCGCCAGGCTCGCGAGCTCGACGGCGCAAAGCGTGTTCCAGGCCCGGGCCCGCTCGCGCTCGTTTTCGCTGTTGTCGAGCACCGCCATCGCGCTCGCCCGGGCGGCGTCGTATCGCTTCAGTTTCAGCAGCGGCCAGCCGCGGAAGGACTCGATGTCCTGGCCGTACACCGCGTTGATCCGGTCGAGGTATTCCAGCGCGAGACGCTGGTCGCCCATCAGTTGATGCACATTCGACAACTGGCTCAGGGTCAGGTAGTGCCACTGGATGTTGCCGGACTCGACCGCATCGACAATATTGTCGTAGCCGGTCAGGCTCTCGGCGCGCTTGAGATGGAACAGCGCCCGGGCGAGATTGCCCTCGGCGGCGTACAGCACTTCGGCGAAGGCGAATTGCGCCGCCGGCGAATCCGGCTCGGCGCGGATCCACGCCTCGCCGAGTTCCCGCGCCCGCACATTCTGCTCAAGCGCCAGCGCGTCGCAGATTTCCAGCGCCCTGGGCTGTTCGATGTCGGTGAAGCCGAAGCAGGTGGCGGACTGGGTGATTTCAATATCGTCCAGGCTCGTTTCCGGCTCTTGAGCCAGAGTTTGCACACTGACACAGGCGCAGAAAAAGGCAAAGGCCGGAGCGACCGGAACCAACCGCCAACCGCCCCCCTCAGGCGAGCGTGCTTTTGGCGAGGCGCTCAAGTGGTTCGCGCATGTTGTCATGGAGAATCCGCCCGAGATCGGCCACTCCCGGGGTCAGTTCAAGGCGGTGGCCGAGCACCCGGGGCAGCAGCAGCTCGATGTCTTCGGCGCTGACGAAATCGCGCCCGCGCAGCGCCGCGGCGGCTTGCAGCGCCGGCAGCATCAGCACGAGGGAGCGGGTGGAATTGCCCTGCAGCACCCGCTCGTCCGCGCGCAGATTGCGGGAGATATCGACCAGGGTTGATTTGATCGCATCCGCTATCGCGACTTCGCGGTCGATGGTGGCGCGGGCGGCGAGAATCTCGTTGCGGCTCACCACCGGGGCGCCGCCGCTGTTGTCCCGGCGGTCGCGCCAGGTGTCGAGCACCTCGAGTTCCGCCTGCCGGTCGATGTGCGCCATGGTGATCTTGAACAGGAAGCGGTCGAGCTGCGGGACGGGAAGCGGATAGGTGCCCACCAGATCGAGCGGATTCTGGGTGGCGATGACGAAAAACAGCGCATCGAGCGGATAGGTCGCGTTGTCGACGGTGACCTGCTTCTCGCCCATGGCCTCGAGCATCGCCGATTGCACCTTGGGCGAGGTGCGGTTGATCTCATCGGCGAGCAGCACATGGGCGAAAACCGGCCCATGGCGGAAATGGAAGGCGTTGCTAGCGCTGTCGAAGATCGGCGCGCCGGTGACATCCGAGGGCAGCAGGTCCGGGGTGAACTGGATGCGGCGGAAGGGCGCGATGAAGTGCGCCGCTTCGCGCCCAGGGTCGTTGTCTTTTTCGTGTTGACCGTCGCCAATGGCTTCGCCGATGGCTTTGGCCAGGGTGGTCTTGCCCGAGCCGGGGAAGTCCTCAAGCAGCACATGGCCGTCGGCGGTCAGCGCGATGATCGCCAGTTCAATCATCTCGTCGCGGCCGATTACCTGGCCGCGGACCGCGTCGCGCAAGCGGTGGAGCACGCCGATGGCCGCCGTCAGGCTGGCTTCTCCGCCCGCACTGTTCGCGCTGCCCGTTTCCAGACTGGCTAGTTCCGGCATTATTTGGCCCTCAGCCAGGAAAATGGATCGAGCATCGCGAGCAGCCTTTTTCCGGCGCTGGTGCCGGCGCGGATTTCGGCACCGACCTTGCGGCGCATGCCGCGCCAGTCCTCCCCGGCCAGACTGCCCGTGTTGGCCGGGCCGGGTCGATGCCCGCCGAGGGCATGGGCCAGATGCGCGGCGGTCAGCGCTTGCAACGCCGGGGCCAGCGCGCCAACGCGGCGCGCGAACGCCTCCCGGCTCTCGCCGAAACGGCGGCGGATGCCCACCGCGGCAAGCCGGTCGAGGGCGGCGCGATAGCTGAGCCGGTGTTGCGCGGGGCGCCCCGCCAGCGCGGGAATCCACAGCCGGTACAGCTTCACCGCGTAGCCCGCCAACACCAAGGCGGCAAGCAGCGACAGCATGGCGTTTCGCGCCAGCCGCCAATCGATGGCGAAACCCGCCTGTTCGGCGAGAAATTCCTCGAAAGCCGCATCGCCCCGCAGCATGTCGCCGAGCAGTTGCTGCAATTCGTTTTGCGGGTCGGTGGTCATGTCAACGAGGGTTTGTTGCGGCGCCGGGTCAACGATCACCCAGCCGTGGCCCGCGAAGTAGATTTCGGGCCAGGCGTGGCCGTGAATCGCCTGGATCAGCAGCGACGAGCCGCCGGCGCGGTTGGCGGCGGGAACCGAATAGCCGATGCCCACCCGCGCCGGAATGCCGATGCTGCGCAGCATATACGTCGAGGCGAAGGCGAAGTGCATGCAATAGCCGGTGAGGTCGCCGAACAGGAACGAGGCGGCGGGGTCTTCGGCGTAGGCGTGTTCATTGGCGAGGCTGTAGATGCCGTTGCGGTCGAGGTGGGCCTTGATCGCCCAGGCCTGGGCGAAGGGGTCGGCGGCGTACTGGGGGCGCAGGCCGCCGGTGATCTCCCGGGCCAGTTCGCCATAGCGCGGATCATCCGGCAGGCGCAGATATTCCTCCCGGACTTCCGCCGGCCAGGCGGGATTCCCCGCCGCCATCCCAAGCAGCGCGTTCAAATCGAACTGCGGCACTAGGGAGTGGGCGTCCCAGGTGCGCTTGAAGCGCAGCGGGTTGGGGTTGGGCGCGGGCGCGAGCGCGACCGGCGTGTCGAGGCCGAAAGGCGAGCGGTGGGGCACGAGTGTGCCAATCGTGGTGGTGACGGGTTTCCGGCCCGCGCCGCCCACGGTCTCCCGCGCTTGGGCGCCGGGGGCGGGGATCAGGTCCCGGTCCATCCCCGGGTGGGAAGTGAAATCGAGCATGTAGCCATTCCACTGGGAATACGCGCCTTCGCGGAAATAGTAGGCGCCTCCCGCGGGTTCGTAGTCGTCGCGGAAAACGGCGACCGCCACCGGCGCCTGCTTGTTCTCGGTGTTGTTCTCGCCGTCATGGAAGGGGTTTTCCCTGGCCTGGGCACTGTTTCCGGTCAGGCCGAGGTCGTCGGTCATCTGCGGCGTGGGCAGCCCGAAACTGCGCACATAGCCCACCAGCGACAGGCACAGCAGCGCGAACAGGGCGAAGTGGTAGGGCAGCCGGCGCCGGTTGTCCTCCACCAGCAGCAGGGCGGCGAGCAGCAGCACCGCGCCACAGCCGAGCGCGAGCAGCACCGTGGCCGGGTCGAGCCCCCGGCTGAGGGCGAAATCGCCAAGAAAGAAAGGCCGGTTGATCATGCCGTTGCGGTGGGCGGAAAGCACGACGGTGAAACCCGAGGCGACGAGCAGCACTTCAACGATGCCGCCAACACTCGAACGCTGGGCGAGGATGCGCATCGCGCCAACCAGCGCGAAGCTGAAACACAGCCACTTGATCGCTTCCGCCAGATGAAAGGCGGCGATGGGCTCAAACAAGGCGGCAACAAGCCCGCGGCCGGCGATCCAGCCGGCGAGGATCACGCCAAGCATGGCCAGCGCGACCGCCGCCAGCATAATGAATACCGCGCGCAATTGCCGCAGCAGGGGATTGTTTTCGTGCAGCTTGGCGAGCAGGCAGGCCGCGACGCAACCGGCAACCGCCGCGATGGAGCCGGTGGCCACTGTCAATGACAGGCTCAACAGCCACAGGCTGCCGGCGATGATGGCCGCGCGGGCCAGGGCCGGCGCTGTTCGCTCGAGGCGCTCCGCCGGCCGCGGGTGTGCCCGGATTCTCGCGCTCGCCTTGTCCTGCATGGGTTCAAATCCTGCGGAGTTCGCCGTCGTAGCAGTTTCCGGTGGCCCGGTCGATCAGCATGATCGAGGCGAGCATCGGCGCCAACCGGCGGCATAATACCAGCAATTCCTCCCTTGAGCCGTCGCTGGTGTGGCGGTGCCGCTCACGATGCCAGCCACGATCTTGGCCGCTTTCTGCGGGCCGCAGCAAGAGCCGGCGCCATGCGGGATTACGCCCGGCCCCCGCCATGCCATCGACCGCGAGCACAAGGGAAAAGCGCCCGCCAAAGCCGCCGCCAGCGCCCGGCAAGCCCCCCCGGTTGAGCGCGCCGGGGCTGGCGAAGACGATGCAATGCGTGGCGCCGCGCTGGTCGCAGGCGGCGAGAAACCGACCGAGGCCCGGCGCATGGGGCTCGCCAAGCGAGCGGGACCGCGCCACCGCGCGCAAGGCGGCGTCCAACTCGCCGCAGGGCGTTTCGGTGCCATCGGCCGAGAACAGCCACTCCTCGCCGAAAGCGCCGGATTCCAGCGCCATCCGCGCCGCAGCCGCCGCGGCCTCATCGCCGGGGCCGCACAGCAGATAGGCGAGAATGCGCCGGCCGTGGGCGACGCTGCGCTCGCGCAGGCGCACATTGAGTTGCCGGGTGCGGGCGTAGTTCTTCCACAGAATGTCGCGCACCGAGTCCCCGGCGGCATAGGGCCTGATTTCCATGCGGTCGCCGACTGGTTCGCCGCTTTGCCGCGGCATCCCGTCCTCGGCGGAGAGCGAATGCAGCAGCGGCAGCTTGTTCAGGCTGTTGATCCGGGGTAGCACATAGTATTCGCGGCTTTGTTCGGCGTGCCAGCAATAGCGGCACAGGCCGAGCACGTCGGTCACCTCGAAGCGGCGGATCAGACGCCCGCTCAGGCAGCGGCGATTTGGAGTGATTTCTTCTTCGAGGCGCTCGTCCCGGGCGATGCGGATGCGGCTGTCGATCGCATCGGGAAACTGCCAGCGCCATCGCAGCCGCACCAGCGGCAGCGGGCCCACCGGCGGCAGGCTGAATCCGGTCAGATTGGGGAAGCCCGCCTCGAATGCCTTGCCGGGCCGCGG
>JAPOTO010000055.1 GCA_026709135.1 Gammaproteobacteria bacterium
CGCTGGCTGCGGGTGCTGCACACCTTCACCGGCGCCGCCAACGACGCCACCATCATGCTGAGCGCCGAGGCCCGGACCTACCTCGACCTCGGCCCGCCCCAATGGGCCCCGGTGGTGACCGCGATCCAATGCCTCGAGGCGCGGGCCATGCGATAAGCGCGGCCCGCGCAGCTTGGGCAAGTCTTGGAAGCGGGCATCCATCCGCGGATTAGGCTATATTCCGGGCGACCCTCCAGGAAGCCCCCATGCCTCCGAGCAAGCATGACACGACACTGGTCGAAGGATCGGTGCGGGATTCGCTCATCCGCATGACCACGCCGATGATCATCGGCATGCTGATGATGTTCACTTTCAGCCTGGTTGACACGCTGTTCATCAGTTTTCTCGGCACCGAGCCGCTGACCGCGATCAGCTTCACCTTTCCAGTCGCCTTCACCGTGCTGAGCATGGCGATTGGCCTGGGCATCGGCACTTCGGCGGTGGTCGGCAAGTATTTGGGGCGGGGCGATGTCGAGCGCGCCCGGGAAGCCGCCACGGTGATCAACTACATTTCGCTGGCGCTGGCGAGCCTGCTGGTCGCGCTGTGCTGGCTGTTCCTCGACGACATTTTCGGCCTGCTCGGCGCCAGCCCCGAACTGATCGTGCTGATTCGCGAGTTCATGGCGGTCTGGCTGCCCGGCAGCCTGCTGCTGGTTTGCATGATGACCGGCAACGCCATCCTGCGCGCCAACGGCAACACCCGCACGCCAAGCATGCTGATGGCGGCGGCTGGCTTCGGCAATGCCGCCCTCGACCCGCTGCTGATCTTTGGCCCCGGCCCCTTCCCCGCCCTCGGCATCGCCGGCGCGGCCTGGGCGACGGTGATTTCCTGGGGGCTGGTGGTGGCCTACCTCTACCGCCTGCTGATCTTCGATCTCGATTTCGTCGGCAGGCGGCCGCCCTCCCGCGATGCGCTGAGAACTTCCGGCGGGGAGATGCTGCGCATCGGCATCCCCGCCGCCGGCGCCAACATGATGACACCGCTGGCGGCGGGGGTGATGACCGCCATCGCCGCCGGTTTCGGCAACAATGCCGTGGCCGCACTCGGCGTTGGCGGGCGCATCGAACCCATCGCCACCCTGCTGATTCTGGCCCTGTCGACCTCGCTGCCGCCGCTGGTCAGCCAGAACTTTGGCGCCAACCGGGTTGACCGCGTGGTGGAGGCCTACCGGCTTTCGATCCGCTTCGTGCTCGTCTGGCAGTTGCTCGTCTACGCGCTGCTCGCCCTCGCCGCGCCGCTGATCGCCGGGGTTTTCTCGGACGACCCGGAAGTGACCGCCACCATCCGCCTTTTCCTGTGGATCATGCCGCTCGGCTTCGGCATGCAGGGCGTCATCATCCTGACCAATTCCTCGCTCAACGCCTTGCACCGGCCGATGAGCGCGCTGTGGCTGAGCATCGCGCGCTTTTTCGTGTTTTATGTGCCGCTGGCCTGGATCGGCAGCGTGTATTTCGGGCTATGGGGATTTTTCGCCGGCGCCGTGGCCGGCAACTTGCTGATGGGGCTGATTTCGCTGACCACCTTCAACCGGGCGGTGAATGACGAGTTGCGCCTGCAGGCGCTCGATGCCGCCGGCACTAGCGGCTGAAGAATCCCCGCACTTCGGAGAAAATCGACTTCTTCTGCTTGGCAGCCACGAGATTTTCCGCTGGCGGCGGAGCTTCCTCGACGAGTTGGAAACTCTTGTCCTCGACCCGGGCGGGCTCTTCCTCTTCCACGGCATTGCCCTCGGTGTAACTCAAGCGGTTGTTGGCCTGCTGGAAGGCGAGCATTTCCTGGCAGATTTCGTTGTATTCATCCTGGCTGAGCAACTCCGGCCTCTCCTGCATGTTCAAGGTGAATTCCCGGTCGTTGACCGCCGACAAATAGTGCAGTTTCTTTTTCTGCCTCAGCAGCAGGCCTTCCTTTTCCGCGATCTTGTAAAGCGGCGTGCCACGCAGGGGAATGTAGGGGAAGAAAAAGAAGAACTCCGGGGCGATGCGGCGGTTGAGTTCGAGGGTTTTGCGCATGTTGGCGGCGGTTTCGAGCGGCGCGCCGACGATGTTGAAGGTCAGGCGGAATATGCCCGCCTTCCGGCAGTTGTCGGCGGCCCGGATGACTTGCTCGTTGGTCATCTTGCGGCCGAGCATGCGGGCGCGGTATTCCTCGTCGCCGCTTTCGATGCCGAACCAGATTGTGTGGCAGCCCGCCTCGGCCGCGGTGTGGCAGAACTCCTCGTTCATCACCTCGACCCGGGAATTGATCGAAAACGGCAGGCGGATGCGCTCCCGGTAGATCTCGAAAAAGGCGCGCACGAATTTCAGGTTCGACAGGAACAATTCGTCCCAGAACTCGAAGTAGCCGACGTTGTATCGGTCCCGCAGCCGCTCAAGCTCGTCGACCATGGCTTCCGGCTCGTACTTGCGCAGAAAGGTTTTCTTGCTGCGCCAGTTTTCGAGGATGGGGGTGTTGCAGCAATAGGTACAGCGGTAGGGGCAGCCGCGGCCGGTCATCACCGGCAGCACGAGCTTGCCCTTGGGGCCGAAAATCGATGAGTTTACGCCCTCGAAGCCGCCGTCCCGGGAGAAGATGTCGTAGTCGGGAAAAGGCAGCGCGGCGAGGTCGCCATTCTGGTGTGGTTCGCTGCGCCAGATTTCGCCGTCGGCGAGCTTTTCCCACATGCCATCCACCGGACCGAGGTCGCCGCGCAGGTGCCGCACGATGTTGCCGATGGCGTATTCGCCATCGCCAACGCAGATGTAATCGATATGGGGATTGCCGATGGTCTCGTCCTGGGAAAGCATGGCCTGGTAGCCGCCGACGAGTATCGGCAGCGAAGGCAGCAGCCGCTTGATCTCGGCGAAATACGGCTCCATCGGATACCAGTGCGGGCTCATCACCGAGAAGGCGATCAAGTCCGCATCGACTTGTTCGATTCTGCGGGCGAAGTTGGCCGGGGCGTATTTTTCGGCGTCGCGCAGGATCAGAATGGGTTCGAGCAGCACTTCGACATCGGGGAATTCGCGCTTGAGATACGCCGACATGCTCGCGATGGGCATGGCGATCTCGTTGCCGTCGGGGGAATAGAACGAGAATGCGAGCCGCAGCTTCGGGCGCGTCACGGTGCCGAAGAAGCGGGATTTGTGCCGGGGATAGACTTGGTCGCCGCTGCTGACCGCGATGACCTGTGCCGGGGAATTCATCTTCTTTCCCTGCCGCGCGATGTGGGAAAGTATAGCACCAATGGCGGTGCAACTCGATGGTGGCGTCAGCAACTTCTGGACCGGCGAGACGCGGAACTAGCGGCTCGTCCTGACGAACGCAGTGGAATGGTGTTGAGTTGCTGCATCTTCCGCGGGATATGGCTTCGACCCGTCGCCGTCGGGTGGCGGGACGCGCAGCGGACGCCGTGAATACGTCCATGTAGGCTCCGGGCTCGGCTTCCTGCCTCGCACGCCCGCTGCGCGTCCCGCCACCCGACGGCGCCTAACGTTGGAGGATCGTCGCGGCCAGTCGTTCCGCTCGCGGCGAAGTGGTGCATGCCTTCCTTGGCGTGACACCTCTGACAGTTGGTTTGCCTCGCTTGCGCGGGGCCGGCTTACATCATGCCGCCCATGCCGCCCATGTCGGGGGCACCGCCCGCGGGTGCGGCGGACTTGGGTTCGGGGATTTCCGACACCATCGCTTCGGTGGTGATCATCAATCCGGCGATCGAACCCGCCGCCTGGAGGGCCGTTCGGGTGACCTTGGTCGGGTCGAGAATACCCATTTCGATCATGTCGCCGAATTCGCCCGAGGCGGCGTTGAAGCCGTGGTTGCCCTTGCCCGCCTTGATCTTGTCGAGAATGACCGAGCCTTCCTCGCCGGCGTTCTCGACGATCTGGCGCAGCGGCGTGGAAACCGCCTTGAGCAGCAGCGAAATGCCGACATTCTGGTCTTCGTTGGCGCCTTCGAGGCCTTCGACCGCCTGCAGCGCGCGCACGAGGGCGACACCGCCGCCGGCGACGACGCCTTCCTCGACCGCGGCGCGGGTCGAATGCAGGGCGTCCTCAACCCGGGCCTTCTTCTCCTTCATTTCGATCTCGGTGCCCGCGCCGACCTTGATCACCGCGACGCCGCCGCTGAGCTTGGCAACGCGCTCCTGGAGCTTCTCGCGGTCATAGTCGGATGAGGTTTCCTCGATCTGCTGGCGGATCTGGTTGACCCGGCCCTCGATGTTGGCCGGCTCGCCGGCGCCATCGATGATGGTGGTGTTTTCCTTGCTCACCTGGACGCGCTTGGCGGAACCAAGATTGTCGACACTCGCGCCTTCCAGGCTCAAGCCGACTTCCTCGGAAATCACCGTGCCGCCGGTGAGAACGGCGATGTCTTCGAGCATGGCCTTGCGGCGGTCGCCGAATCCGGGCGCCTTCACCGCGGCGACCTTGACGATGCCGCGCATGTTGTTCACCACGAGCGTGGCGAGCGCCTCGCCTTCGACATCCTCGGCTATCACGAGCAGCGAGCGGCCGGCTTTGGCAACGCCCTCAAGCAGGCCGAGCATGTCGCGGATGTTGGAGATTTTCTTGTCGACGAGCAAGATGAGCGGGTTTTCGAGTTCGGCGCTCATGCTGTCCTGATCGTTGATGAAGTAGGCCGAGAGGTAGCCGCGGTCGAACTGCATGCCCTCGACCACATCGAGTTCGTTTTCCAGGCCGGAACCGTCCTCGACGGTGATGACGCCTTCCTTGCCGACCTTTTCCATCGCCTCGGCGATGATCTGGCCAACCTGCTCATCGGCGTTGGCGGAAATCGTGCCCACCTGGGCGATCGCCTTGGAATCCTCGCAGGGCTGGGACAGCGCGCCGAGTTCATCGACGATAGCGGCCACCGCCTTGTCGATGCCCCGCTTGAGATCCATCGGGTTCATGCCCGCGGCCACGGACTTCAGCCCCTCGTTGAGGATCGACTGGGCGAGCACGGTGGCGGTGGTGGTGCCGTCGCCGGCGACATCGGAAGTCTGGGAAGCGACTTCCTTCACCATCTGGGCGCCCATGTTCTCGAATTTGTCCGAGAGTTCGATTTCCTTGGCGACGGAAACACCGTCCTTGGTCACATTCGGCGCGCCGAAGGACTTGTCGAGCACCACGTTGCGGCCCTTGGGCCCGAGGGTGACTTTCACCGCGTCTGCGAGAACGTTCACGCCGGCGAGCAGGCTCTGCCGGGCCGTATCTCCAAATTTCACTTCTTTAGCCATTGTCGGTTTTCCTGTGTCAATAATGCTGTTTTCTCGTCCGGCCGCGCATCAGCCTTCGAGGACGCCGTAGATTTCGCTCTCCGACAAAATCAGCAACTCCTCGTCGCCGATCTTGATCGTATTGCTCGAATACTTGCCGAAGACGACGGTCTGGCCGACTTCCACGCCGACCGCCTGCAGGCTGCCGTCGTCGAGTCGCTTGCCCGGACCGACGGCGATCACCTCGCCCTGGGCGGGTTTCTCGGCGGCGGAGCCCGGAAGCACGATGCCGCCTGCCGTGGTGGTTTCCTCTTCGTTTCGTCGCACGACGACGCGGTCGTGCAGGGGGCGGATTTTCATTTGGCTCACTCCTGATCTTGCGAATGTTTGGTGGAAACCGTCCCGGCCCCACCCGGTTCGGCTCATGCGTCTGCTGGCGGATTTTGGCCAACGCCGGGGCTGCCGGCGACGCCTCGTTCCTTGCCGGAATCGTTTATGGGGATAGCCGGCCGGAATTCAAGGGCGCGGGGGAAGGATATTTTTCTCAAGGCTTGGTGGAATCGTCGAGGCGACTGTTTTCCGGGTTCTCGCGGGAGTATTCCCCTTCGTAGACATTGCCGCCAGAGCCAGGTTTGAAACCCGTTCCGAAACCGGCCCGCGGGTCGATTCGCACCGAGCCAATTCGCGCCGACCAGATGCCCCGACCGACCACCCAGGCCGCGACCGGGCCGCGCAACCGCGGCGTCAGCAAAACAAAGCCCAGGGCGTCGGTGAGGAATCCGGGGGTGAGCAGCAGCGCGCCGGCGGCGGCGATCAGCATGCCTTCGATGATTTCCCGGGCGGGCAGTTCGCCGGATTCGATCCGCTCCCGCGCCCGCAGCAGCGTCCGCAAGCCTTGGCGCTTGAGGATCTGGATGCCCACCACGGCGGTGAGCACCACGAGGCCCACGGTCCACAGCCCGCCGATGTTCGCCGCCACCTCGAACAGCAGCAGCATCTCCACTAGCGGAACGATGAGGAAAAGCAGCAGCAATACGCGCACGGCGAGGGCCCACCAGATACAATCGACAGATGACGGACAACCAGGAACGAATATGGCACATCGTGGCGCGGATTCCGAGTGGCAAAGTCGCCACCTACGGCCAGGTGGCCGAATACGCCGGACTCCCCGGCCGCGCCCGCCTCGTCGGCCAGACGCTCGCAAGGCTTCCCGCGGATAGCGCCCTGCCCTGGCACCGGGTGGTCAACAGCCAGGGGCGGCTGTCTTTTCCCGTTGGCGGCGAAAAGCACGCCAGGCAGCGAAACCGCCTCGAAGCCGAAGGCATTCCATTCCAAGATGGCCGGATCCCACTCAGGCGTTGCCGGTGGCGGCTTTAGGCGGCTCTCATGCTTGAACTTCGCCACCGGCCGAATGGCCTTCCAGCCGCTTCGACATCCACAGCAGAATCAGCAGGGCGGGAATCACCATCAGCGCCGTGAGCGCGAAGAACAGCGCCCAGTTGCCGCCGAGGCCATCGACGATGGCGCCGCTGCCGGCGGCGAGCGTGGTGCGGCCGAAGTTGGAAATCGAGGTCATCAGCGCGAACTGGGTGCCGGTGTAGGTGCGGCTGGCGAAATAGGAAATAAAGGAAATCGCGCAGACCGTGGCGAAGGCGGTGGTGAAATTGTCGACGATCAGCGTGAGGACGAACAGCCAAGGTTCGGGGCCGACCCCGGCCATTGCGGCGTACAGCAGATTGCTCGCAGCCATGGCGATGCCGCCGACAACCATGCCACGGACGATGCCGAAACGGGTGTTGATGAAGGCGCCGATCAGCGAAAACACAATCGTCGCGCCGCCGCCGAGGAGATTGCGGTAAAGCGCGATCTGATCGTTGCTGAAGCCCAGCTCGACATAGAACACCAGCGACATCCGCCCAAGCATCGCCTCGCCGAGGCGGAAGCTGAACAGGAACAGCAGGATGCCCACCGCAAGCTGAAGGCCACAGCGCTGGAAAAACTCGGCGAACGGGTCGATCACGCTCTCCCGCAGCCAGCCGGATCGCCCCGGTTCCCCCCGCTGCCGCGTGATGTCTGGCGCGGCACCGGCGCCCCGCCCTTCTTCCCAAGTCGGCGGCGCGAACACCACGATCAGCATCAAAGCGAGCATGAACAGGGTCAGCAGCCGGTAAACATCGGGCCAGGAAAACCCCAGCGTTTCGCCGCCGAGAAACAGCGCCAGCGTGCCGCCGAGAAAGGTGAAACCGGTCTGCCAGCCAGCCCCGGCCAGCGCCGAGGCCCAGGGGATTTTCTCGCCCATTTCCTCGCGGGCGAAGAGCTTCACGCGGTAGGCGTCGATGGCCACATCCTGGGTTGCGGAAACCGATGAAATGCCGAGGGCGTACAAGCCCACGAGCAGCAGGTTGCCGGCGGGGTCGGTCCCGCTGATCAGCCACATCAACACAATCAGCAGCCCTTGGCAGAGCAGGATCCAGGCGCGGTATTGGCCGAAGGCGCGCCCAAGCAGGGGAATGCGGAACTGATCGATCAGCGGCGCCCAGATCCAGTTGAAGGCGTAAATCGTCGTCACCACGCCGATGTAGCCGATGGCGCTGCGGGACAGCCCCTCGGCCTGCATCCACAGCGTCAGCACCGAGCCGTGCAGCACCCAGGGGAAGCCGCTGGAAATGCCGATGAGAAACGCCGCAAGCAAGCGGCGGTCGGCGAGCGATTTGAAGAATTGCGCGGTGCGGGGCTGCATGGGTCGTCCCGATTCGCCCCGGCGGGGACCAGTTCCTGTCAGTCCCTGAAATTGACGTATTGCAGCGGCAGGTCGGGCTTGGCCTCCTTGACCAGCGCGATGACGTTCTGCAGGTCGTCGCGCTTCTTGCCGGCAACCCGCAGTTGATCGCCCTGGATCGAGGTTTGCACCTTGAGCTTGGCGGTCTTGACGAGCCGGACGAGCTCCCGGGCGACATCGGATTCGATGCCTTGGCGCACGCTCAGCGGCAGGGTCGCGGTCCGGCCGCTGATCTCGACATCGCCCTCGGCGAAGCTGCGGGTGTCAACACCGCGCTTGACGAGCTTGCCCCGGAGGATGTCGAGCATCTGCCGAAGCTGGAATTCGGCCTCGGCCCGAAGCTGGATCAGGTCTTTGCCCGCCATCTCGAAACTGGCGTCGACACCCTTGAAATCAAAGCGGTTGCCCACCTCGCGGTTGGCCTGGTCAAGGGCATTGGCGACTTCATGCAAGTCAACCTGGGAAACAATATCGAACGAAGGCATGACACGGGTCCGGCTGGCTGCTCCAAGGCCCATCATACTAGCAAATCGAGCTTGGGCGGTGGGGCCTAGCGCCCGGGCACCCGCCGGCTCGAAATGCCGCACATTGCGGGTAGCCACGGTGAGGCCATGCACAAGAGCCGTGACGGAGATAAGCAGATCAGCGCCGGTATGGCCGACCCACTCGACGGGGAGATAGGGACGGACATCCGATCAAACTCGAAATCGTCATCGTCGCTTGGGATGGTCACCAGGTGTTCGATAAAGGAAAACGCGCTGGAAGCCGTGGGGTTGTGCAAACAGCCGTATTCGTCCACCCATAGAACTACCACGGCAGAGGAGGACATCGAAACTTCACGCCGCAGCATCCAAGCGCCACGCCCTCCCGCTCGCGGCACACTTATACCCAGAAGATCACGCCGGTTTTTCTGCTGATTCTAATGTACCCAGCAGAACCGATTTCATTTCATCAAAATGTGCCTTTATGCTGTTTTCATCCCATTCACCATAGTTATTCATCATAAGGTGTTGCTTCACACTGTCGATAGGAGCATTCTGATAATGATTCTTCTTCGCTATTGGCATGTAATTACTGAGCCGAGAATTTTTACTGTGACTAATCAAGCATAGGTTTCCAAATGAGTTTAGTGAGCTGTCAGGCAATTTGTCATGCCCCCCCAACGGTTTCTTTGGATAGTAGTGCTCTACCGAGCTGCGAAATGTGAACTCATAATTTTTAATCGAATCATCATTCGCTTGGCACTTTACCCACAAAAAGTAATCAAGAAAATTGAATATCAGATTGCTCTGAATATTGCCAAACCGAAGATTGGATTCCATGTCACTATTTGATATATCTTCCAAACGTGTTTGACACACGCTCCCTTTTTTATAAATTATATCGAAATATTCTAGTCCCTCATTTACCGACAAGAATCGATCAAAAACGAATGACTTAGCCACAGATTCCAAATGGGTCAAGTATGCATCTGCGAGAATAGTTTCGGTTGTGAAAAGATAGTGTAACGCTGCATTCAGCCAGTGTTTATAAACGAGAGTTGGTGTAGAAACATGAAACGCAGAGAGAAGCATGAGGATTCGCTTGTTGTTAGATTCGTTCTCATCCGTATCTTTGAAAGTACTTTCATAATACGCACGCCCAGCATGACTAGCTAATTCACCGCTTTGCCATTTTAAGCGCTTTAAGCTCCATCCTTCTTTTCCTTTAATGAACTCGCGCTTAATGATATAACTATCGTAAAGAAACTTGCAGCGAAGTAAGTCGAAAGCAAAATTTTTGACTTTTTCAGTCGCATTATCTGCCCTAAGGATGTAATCGTGAAATACTGGAATTAGTCGCTTGTCATCCAAGGGCAAATCTGACTCAGTCTGAATCCGCAAGACATGCAAAAGAAAATTGGGGAAATTTATTACCGAACTAAAGCGTTCCGAGGCCTCATCACCTTTCTTCGCTTTACGATAGACTCTGTTAGGTTTGATAATCTGATCTAGCGTCTCTTCCGAAGCCTCATCTAAGAATTGTTCTGAAGTGCTTTCTGGAGACTCCATATGCCATTTACCAATTTTCTCGCGAAGATCTGCAAAGTCATTGACTTCAAACTTACTCCAGTCCTTGGATCCAAAAACGGCATCACGCAATTTCTTTGGGACGCACATCTGCACATATTTTTCCATATTTGCACATGCTTCCCAGATGATATGCAGGCAGTGCTGGCTCTCCCTGTCATTTCTCAGAATTTCCATCATCTTAGATTTAAGAATCTCGTGCTTTTCTAGCTGCTCACCGCGATTATTCATGATTTCGAAATAATGGTTTAAGTTAGTGTCCGTTGGAACATTGACTCGCATGACCTGAACATTCTTGGATAAAAACTCAGAAAACCGTTGCGGTGAAACTACATTTTCATCAAGTTTTTGATGTAAGTTTTTCACGATAAGGTTGTACCCATTCAGAATAGCTGTGTTTATCTTACTGGGATCAAGGGTCCCCATTGGATCATCGCCGTTGAAAATTGCATCTAGCGTGTGCCCAGAATGGTCTCGACTTTCAAAACGAATCGTCTGATTCTTATACCAAGAAACAACATCGCTGGCGCTATCCTTTTTCAGATAGGAGGCCAGTAGCGCCAGTGTGGTCAATCTCTGCTGCCCATCAATAACCTCGTACGTACTTTCGGCGTTTTTGGTTCTCTCATAAACTACAAGCGTGCCAATGTAATAACTATTTGTTTTTCCAGAGTAGTCGATGACATCCTGAATTAGCTGCGTAATTTCTCCTTCATCCCAAGCATAATTTCTCTGATACATTGGAATAATGTAACGTTCACCTCCACTGAGGAGTTGACGGACCGATAGTTGTGAGATATCACCGTTCATGCTATCTGATCTCCATAGTATCCCATTTTTTGGAAAAGATTTTGAATCTTTTTAGTCTTCCTTGATTTTGGCTCCTGCAAAATTGGAAGAGAGTAACTAATAAATTCATTGGGATGTATAGCATCCCGGATCAATTTGAATAGATTATCTTTCAGAACATGATTATCCATACTAGCAACTTGCACTGCCTGCATTTTTAATCGCAGACTATAAGCCCAGATAAATGTTTTTTCGATCGCCCGAGATATCTCCATGAAGCCGAATTTGTCAATGTAGTAAATGAGCAGACAATCGAAAATCGTTCGAACATATCGATCACCAATGCGGTTACGACCTTCATAATTCTTTAGAACTTCCAAGATCTGATCTGCATATCCGTCCAATTTCTCTGGAACAGCTAATTGATGCTTATCTTCAAGGTTCCTATTATACTCCTCGATCAAATCCTGGTAGTGTGCAATCATCTCAAAGAATCGTCTGCCATTAACTATAGTTTGATCCAAAGAAAAAGGGTAAGTTAATTCAGAATTATCAACCTTACGTTCGTAATGCTGATTGTAATTATCTACAAAATTATGCACAATGTGCAATGGTGCGACGTAACGATATCGTGCGACTGTTTCCAAATTGACACCTTTGAACAGCCTAATATCCTCCTTGCCAAAATATCGGGCAGAAACTCCTGTTGACCAGTTTCGAATTCGATACAAATATTGAGAGAAAAGCATAGCTAACTCGTGTGTTTCACTTTTTTCCCATCTTCCAACAGTTAAAGCCTTCAGCTGGTCGTCAAATGAATGAAATTCTCTCAAATGGTAAGCTTTGAGCAGATCGTGAGGTTCAAGATCTTTTCCACGCGCATTTTGGGAATCAAAAAACTGAAAAGCTTCTGAAACATCCTTCAGCACAAAGGTAACAACAGTACACTTATTCAATAGGAAGTCAATTTGGTCTTCCGTAAAATCCGAACGATCAACAATGCGCCAAATTTCGCGGTAATTAGTGTGTATATTATCTTTTGAGAGTTCGCTTGTAAAGCTGAAGGATATCATTTCATTTTCTAACTCACTTAA
Source organism: Gammaproteobacteria bacterium (assembly GCA_026709135.1). GTDB lineage: Bacteria > Pseudomonadota > Gammaproteobacteria > Pseudomonadales > Pseudohongiellaceae > UBA9145. The sequence goes on from JAPOTO010000055.1 coordinate 11,966, forward strand.
TTGCTCTTTCAGATCTTTACGCTCCAGCCGTTCTTTCCAAGTATTTGACAGCGCTAAAACAATCAGCAACAGAGTGATTGTTCTCTGTTGGCCATCAACTATATTTATCTCATCCCCTTCTCGATGAAGTACAATTGTGCCGAGGCGATAGCAAGATTTATTTTTATGAACTGCGATATCATTGAAAAGCTGATTGACATTTTTTGGCGTCCACTTATATGGGCGCTGATACTTCGGTATTCTTAAATTCTCAACGGCAAGAAAATCTCTGACCGATAAAATATGTTTATTAGGCAATAATGGCTCGACAGTTCTTTCAGTCATAACGTCAGGTTCCTTATTTTCGAAAATCTTTTTCATGTACAGCCTTTCTTGAAACTTATGATTTAACCTTCTGAACCGATTATAACAGCAAGCGCCGGATGTCGCCCAAGACGGTGGCCAGGTGGGTGGCGAAGCGACCG
>JAPOTO010000237.1:0-5828 GCA_026709135.1 Gammaproteobacteria bacterium
CCGCTGAACACGCCACCACCCAGCGGGGACGGATCGAAGCCAGCGCTATAACTTCACCACCATTTTGCCGAAGTTTTCGCCGGTGAACAGGGCGAGGAAGGCGTCGACGGCGTTTTCGATGCCCTCGTAGACGGTTTCCCGGGTCTGGATTTTGCCTTCCCGGATCCACCCGCTCATGTCACGCTCGAAGGCGGGGCGCATGTCCTCGTGGTCGGAAATGATGAAGCCCTGGATGCGCAGCTTCTTGCCGACGATGTACATCAGGTTGTTGGGGCCCGGCTCGGGTGCGGATTGGTTGTAGCCCGAGATCATGCCGCAGGCGGCAATGCGGCCGAAGGGGTTCATCGCGTTGATCGCCGCCTGCAGGTGGTCGCCGCCGACATTCTCGAAATAGACATCGACGCCGTCCGGGGCGGCGTCGCGCAAAGCCCGGGTGAGGCTGCCGCAAGTTCGGTAGTTGATCGTTTCATCGACGCCGCATTCGCCCTTGAGCCAAGCCGCCTTGGCATCGCTGCCGACGCTGCCGACAACGCGGCAGCCTTTCATCTTGGCGATCTGGCAGACAATCGCGCCGACCGCCCCCGATGCCGCGGAAACGAAAACCGTCTCCCCCGCTTTCGGCTCGCCGAACTTGAGCAGGCCGACATGGGCGGTCATTCCCGGCATGCCGAGGGCGCCGAGATACAGCGAAATGCGCTCGCGGTCGAAAGGATCGAAGCGTTGAACCTGGGTGGCCCTGGCAATGAAGCGATCCTGCCAGCCGTTGAAGTTGAGCACGATGTCGCCCGCCTCGAGGCTGTCGTCGGCGGATTCGACGACTTCCCCGACGGCGCCGCCATACATCGGCTTGTCAAGGGCGAACGGCGCGGCATAGACCGCGTCGGCGCGCATGCGGCCGCGCATGTAGGGGTCCACCGACATGTAGCGGTTTTCCACCAGCACCTCGCCGGCGGCCGGGGCCGGCAATTCCACTTCCACCAGCTTGAAATGCCCGTGATCCGGCATGCCTGCCGGGCGGCTGACCATCTGTACCTGCCGTGCTGTGCGCGAACTCATGGGACCTCCTCGCTCGGGTTTGCGGAAGCTCTGATTCAGTCAGAGCGTACCTGTTCAGTATGCGGCTCTTTGCCGAAGTAACGCTGCCAGGCCAAGACCCCAGCCAGCAGCGCGGCGCCAAGGGCATGCCAGGCCACCGGCAATGGCGTCCACAGCAGCAGCCCGGCGCTGACCGCGAGCCCGGCCGCAATCGGCGCGTTGATCGGCTTTTCCAGATGCCATTGCAACAGCCCGGCCAGCGCGTACAGCCCGGGGCAGGCCCAGACGAACACCGCGAGCCGCTCGGCCCAGCCGCCGGAGATCAGCGGCGAATACGCGAACAGCACCGGGATCAGATACAGCCCCTTGGCGATCTTCCAACTCGTGAAGCCGGTGGCGATGGGCCGGGTGCCGGCAATGCCCGCGGCGGCGAAGGATACCAGACAAACCGGCGGGGTGACATTGCTGTCCTGGGACAGCCAGAAAATGATCAGATGGGCGCTGAGCAGCATCCCCGTCAGCAACTCCGGCGGCAGCATTTCGGCGCGGATCAACTGCTTCATCTGCAACGGCATTTCCTGCAGCGCCACCGCGGCGTCGCCGCCGAACAGGCCGATGGTGGCGGCGACATTCGCGGGCAGATCCGCGCTTTGCAGCGCTTCGAGCAATTGCGACGCGCTGATCAAATCGAAAATCAGCGGCGCCGACAAGGTCGCGAGCACGATGTACGAAGCGGTAACCGGCAGGCCCATGCCGAGCACCAGCGAGGCGAGCGCCACCAGCAGCAGAGTGATCAGCAGCGAGCCGCCGGCCCATTCGGCGATCATCAGCGAAAAGGCGTTGCCAACCCCCGTGGTCGTCACCACATTGATGATGATGCCGACGGCAACTAGCAGCAAGGCGGTGGAAACCATCGTCTTCACGCCGTTGACCACCGCGTCGAAAATGTCGGCGGCACCCATGGGCCGCGGCGAAATCCACGAGGCCGCAATCACGCCGATGATCGCGAAAGCCGCCGAAGTCGTCGGCGTGCGGCCGCTGACGAGGAAGGCCACGAGGGTGGCGATGGGAATGATGAAGTGCCAGCCCTCCCGCAGCACCGTGGAGACCTTTTCCGTTTCCTTCGCGAGCTGCGGCGCGAGGCCGAGCCGCTTCGCCTCGATGCGGATGAAGAACGACACCGTCAGGAAATACAGGATCGCCGGCAGCATCGACGCCCCGATCACCGTCAGATAGGGAATCTGGGTGTAGCTCGCGAGCACGAAGGCGCCGGCGCCCATCACCGGCGGCATCAGCGCCCCACCGGTGGAAGACGCCGCTTCCACCCCGGCGGCGAAGCGCGGCTGGAAACCCGACTTGCGCATCATCGGAATCGTGATGACGCCGGTGGAGACGGTGTTCGCCACCGCCGAGCCCGAAACCGAGCCCATCAGCCCCGAACCGACCACCGCCACGAGCCCAGCCCCGCCGGTGAAGCGCCCGGCGAGGCACTGGGCGAGGCGCACGATGAAATCCCCCGCCCCGGACTTGAGCAGGAATGCGCCGAAGATGATGAACATGAAGACGAAGGTCGAGGAAATCTGCGCGGTGAGCCCGAACATGCCCTCGCTGGTGAAATAGCTGCGGTAGAGCACGGTTTCCAGATTGAGGCCGGGAAAAGCGAACACCCCGCCGATATAGCGCCCGAGAAAGAGAATGTACGACAGGCTGACGACGATCAGCGCCGGCATGAACCAGCCCGTGGTGCGGCGGGTGAATTCGATGGCCAGTGCGAGGGCGATGATCGCGAACACGAAATCGCTGGGGATGAATTCGGTTTCCCGCGCGTACAGCGCGTTCTCGAACACGATCAGGTAGGCGGCGGTCGAAACCGCGAGTGCCGCCAGCCCGATATTGAGCCAGTATGCGGGCAAGCGCCGAGTCAATTCGGCCGACTCGTTCCCCATCAGCGCGCAGATCGCGGCGAATCCGCCGAAATGGATCGCCGACAACCACAGCTCGGAAATGCTGGCGAACACATTGCAATAGACATGGAACAGCGCGAAGGCGAAGGCGGCCCAGCGCAGCGGCATCGACTTCATGGTGCCGCGCTCCGCTGCGCTCCAGAGCCGGTGGCGGATTGCCCTTCCCCAAGCAACAGCCGCGGGGGAATCTCCAGCCCCGCCTCGCGGTAGTAGCGCGCGGCGCCGGCGTGGAGCGGCGCGCCAAGCCCGGCGATGGCGATTTCCAGCCGCATGTCCCGGGTGGCGCCATGAATCTCCTGCAGGGTGGCCAGATTCTCCCAGATCACCCGGGTGATGTGGTAAACGGTCGCTTCGGGGATGTCGGCCCGGGTCACGAGCACATTGGGCGAGGCCACGGTGCGCACTGGCGCAAGCTGGTTCGGGTAGGTCAGCGGCGGCAGGTCGTACCAGTCCCACAATGGATAGCGCGAGTTGATCTGGTCGAGGGCGTCCTGGGACCAGTTGAGGATGCTCATGCGCCCGCCCATGATGGCGTAGGCTTGGGTGACCGAACTCACCGGCGCCCCGGCGGAGATGTTCATGCCGACGATGTTGCCGTCCTGCATCGCGCCAACGGTGGGGCCGTAGCCCATGTAGGCGAGGGTGAACTTTGCTGCGTAGTCGATGCCGAGGGTTTCGAGGATGAAGCGCCCGGTCTGCTCAGCGCCGGAGTTTCTCGCCCCAAGCACATAGCGCTCGCCATCGAGGTTGCTGAGGTCCATGATGCCGCCGGTGGTGGCGAGTTCGCTGAGCAGCACGAAATGCTCGACGTTCTTCCACAAGGCGCTGACCGAGCGGAGGTGAGTCTGGGGTTCGCGCACCGGGCCCTCGCCGGCCCAGGACCAGGCGCCGAATGGCCCTTGCAGTATCGCGAACTGGGCCTGGTTGTCCCGCAGCAGCTTGAGGTTTTCCATCGAGCCGGCGGAACTGATCGCGGTCAGTGAAATGTTCTCGGTTTGCGACAACTCGGCGTGGGCGATGGTGGCGATGGCGACGCCGACTGGATAGAACACCCCGCCGGTGGTCGCCGTGGTCAGCACATGGGGCCGGGCCCGGCTCGATTCATCTCCGCAGGCGGCCAATGCCAGCGCGAGCCAGAGCGAAATCGCGATGCGCCGAATCAAGCCAGGGCCTCAGTCATCAGATAAAATCCATATCGCCGGCGGTAAGCCACCAGGCGCCTTGCGGGAGGGTTTGATCGGGGGCCGGATTCCAAGCATTGAAGGGTATCTCAATACCCAGATTCTTCACAATGCGACCCCGCCAGCCGAGCCGTTCAACCCAGGCCCGGGTGAGCCACATGGCGAGCGAGCCGGGCTCCGGCCGCGCTTCGGCCCAGGCCGCGAGCGCTCCAGCCGCCGCATCCATGCGCGCCAGCGGCGCAACCAAATCCATCAGCAGCCATTGCTCTTCATGATGCTTGAGCACCGCGACCGCAAAGGGGTCGCGGCCTTTCGACAACAGCAGGGGAAAGTAGCGCTCCGCGCCGGGGTGGATGAAGTAGCGGTAGCGCAGGTAGTCCCCATCGCGCTTGCCCACCACCCCGTCGCGGAAGTCTTGCCGCATCAGCGCCCAGAGTGGGTCCGCGCTCTCCGGTCGCAACGGCTCGATGCGCAATTCGCCGGTGGAAGGCCCGGCATCGGCAAACCCGAGTTCGACATAATCATCGACCTTGCCATATAGCCCCAAGCGCACCGCCATCTTCATCACCGGCCGGTTGGGAAAGCCAAAGCCGAGCACATGATTGGCCGTATAGCCGATTTCCTGCTCGAGCAAGGTCGCAGCCAAGTGGAAGTACAGGCTGCCGCGGCCATACTGCCGCCGCATCGGCGGCTTGACCATCACATCGCAGATCTGGAGGGCGAGCCGGTCCGCGCCGAAATAGTCGATCTCCCGCGCCACGCCGCCATAATGGGCGATGATCTCCCCGCCGGGGCGCTCCCTGGCGACGATGCAGGTGCCCTTCCCTGCGCCGTACTTCCAGCGCCACAGGGCCGCATCGAATGGGGTGTTGAAGCTTTCCTCAAAGACTCCCGCGACCTCTTCTGGCTCGAAGGAAGCGATATCGCCAAGTTCCAGCCCGCTCCAGGGGCCGCCGGCCGCGGTGTCGAGTGCGAACACAAAACATCCGAAGCGCCGGTGCCCGGCCTCGAAATCCGCCGCCAGCGAGGCGAGCTCCCGCTCAAGGCGGGCGGATGCATCGGTGGAGGCCCGATCATCTTCCGATTTCAATCCAATCCACAGCGACCGCAACCACGCGGCGGGCGGGAAGCGGCTGCCGCTCGATTCCGCCGCGGATTGGCCGGCGATTCGCGCCCTTGCGGTCGCGAGCGAGCGCCGCGCCCCGGCGGTCCAGTCCATCTGTTCGATCAACTTAAAGCCAAGCCGCTCCGCAAGCTGCCGCAACGAAAACTCGGTTGGCAGGTCCGAAGGCATAATCTCCCCGACATCGCGCAGGAATTCCCCGGCGACAATCAAACGCCCCCCATCGCCAAGCCGCCTCCGCGCGCGGCACAAGAGCCCCATTTGCTCCCGGTGGTGGATCGTCCTGGCAATCAGCACACAGGCTCGGGGGCCGGCGGATTCCACCGGATTCTCGACCAAAAGATCCGCCAGATCCTTCATCCCCTCCGCTTCCTGCGGCAACCACCGCTCCAGACACCGCCGCAACCCCATCGCCGCCGCCCGCTCCCCCGCCAGCGGAAGATACGGCGGCGCGGACGACTCGCGGGCCGCGACCGGCGCCGAATCAGCCGATCCGGCAAGCCGTTCGAACCGCTCCCGCGAACC
>JAPOTO010000237.1:6006-12428 GCA_026709135.1 Gammaproteobacteria bacterium
GGGGGTATGGGTGTCCCATGGCGGCGCCATGGCCGTGCGACCGGAACCCCCTCGCCGCTTCGCGGCACTCCCCCTTTTCAGGGGGAGAGTTCGCCCCGCGAGCGCCGCCCACCTGACTCCCCTCCTTTCTAAGGAGGGGTGCCCCGAAGGGGCGGGGTGGTTTCTTCTAGGTGCCGCAAAGTTTAAAACCGCATCTAAAACAGGGCGGCCCACTGGTTGTTGTAAACTAACCGGATGCCAGCGTTTCCCAGACTCAACCGGCTCGCCGCCTCGCTCATTCCAGTGCAGTCGGGGGGCGGCAGCCTTGCGCGGCAGGGTTTGCGGCGGCTGTTGCGGCTGCGGGCCTTTGTGACCGGCGCCAGCGTGGCCGGGTTGCTTGGGCTGCCCCTGTTTTCCGAGCTGGCGATTCCAGTGGCCTTCATCGCCGGGCTTGTCGCCGCCATTCTGCTATCAATCCTGCTTGGCTACGGGCGGCTTGCCGCGAGCCGGCCCATCGGCGACACCGAGTTGTTCGCGCACATCCTGGTGGATGTTTTTTTCCTCGTCCTGCTGCTGCTGTACACCGGCGGAATCGGCAATCCGCTCATCTCCTACCTGCTTGTGCTGCTCGCGGTTACCGCCACCCTGCTGCCCAGGGGCTATGTCAACTCCTTCGCCGTAGGCAGCATCCTCATCTACACGTTTTTCCTGCTGCTCGACCTGTCGGCGGGGCCGGACAGGATGGGCATGAGCGGCTCGGCGCAGTCGATGTTCGAGCTGCATTTGGTTGGCATGTGGGTGATTTTCGTCGTCAGCGCGGTGCTTATCACCGTGTTCATCAGCGCCATGGCCACCGCCGTGCGCGAGCGCGAGCACCATCTCGCCGAGGCCAGGGAAAACGCCTTGCGCAATGAGCAGCTCGTCGCCATCGGCACCCTCGCCGCCGGCACCGCCCACGCCCTCGGCACGCCGCTTTCCACCATGTCGGTGATTCTCAACGACCTCGACGGAATCGGACGGGAGCAACTTGAGAGCGACTCCGCGCGGCAAGACATCAGCCTGCTGCGCGAGCAGGTTGACCGCTGCAAGCACTCGCTCAACCAGTTGATCCGCTACTATCACAAGGACGACCCCGGTGCCCGGGAGGAAATCCCACTCGAGCGCTTCGCCGCCGATATCAAGGATTACATCCTCAACGTGCATCCCGCCGCCAAGGTCGGCTTTGAACTCGAGGCCAGCCCCGGGACGCCGCTGCGGGTCGAGCCGAGCCTGCGCCACGCGGTGATCAATATCATCGAAAACGGCATCAAGGCGGCGCGGGAACAGGTGGAAGTGTGTTGCGCCCTAGACCCGGACGACCCGCGCAAGCTGCTGATCAGCGTTGCCGACGACGGCCCCGGCATTCCCACCGAGGTGCTCGAGCGAATCGGCGAGCCATTCGTCTCCCAGCGCAAGGGCAGCATGGGGCTGGGGATTTTCCTCGCCAACGCCGCGCTGCGCCGGGCTGGCGGCAACATCGAGATGTTCAACCGCCAAGCTGGCGGGGCCACGACCCTGATCCGCCTGCCGCTGGCGGGGGATTCCGCGAGATGAACCCAATTTGGCGCCACCCGCGCCCGCGAAAACGCAGACGGGGCCGAGACCAATGAGCGATGGCGCGCCCGGCAACGCCGGCAAATTGCTGCTCGTCGAAGACGACGGCGCCTTCGCCTGGGCCGCCGCACGGGCGCTCGAGCGCCGGGGCTACGCCGTGCGCCACGCCGCGGAGTTCGACAGCGCGCGCAAACTCGTCGATGAGGAGACCTTCGACTTCGCCGTGCTCGACCTCAATCTCGGCAGCCGCACCTCGCTCGACCTCATCGAACCGTTGCGGGCGCGCAACGCCACCATGCGCATCCTCATGCTCACCGGCTATGCCAGCATCGCCACCGCGGTGCGCGCCATCAAGCTTGGCGCCGACAATTATCTCGCCAAGCCCGCCGACACCGACGAAATCCTCACCGCCCTGCTCGCCGGCCCAGAATCCGACGGCGACGCCGAACTGCAGCCGATGTCGGTGCGGCGGCTCGAATGGGAGCACATCCAGAAAGTGCTCGACCAGAACCACGGCAACATCTCGGCCACCGCCCGCCAACTCAACATGCACCGCCGCACCTTGCAGCGCAAACTGCAAAAGCGCCCGGTAGCGCGGTAAACGTCCATGTGCGGCATCACGGGCTTATACTGTCGCTGTCGCCGCGGAATCCAGTTGGAGCCATCCCATGACCCATGAGCAAACCCTTGCGGCCGCCGGCCTCGGCGCCACGGATCTGCGTGGCGGCGACCTACCCGCGCGTTCCCCCATCGATGGCGCCGAAGTCGCCCGGGTGCGGCAAACCGCGCTCGACGAAATGCCCGCCGTCATCGCGCGGGCCCAAGCCGCTTTTTCCGCCTGGCGCGAGGTCCCGCCGCCGCGCCGGGGCGAACTCGTTCGCCTGCTCGGCGAGGAATTGCGCGCGGCCAAAGAACCGCTCGGCGCGGTGGTCACCCTCGAAGCCGGGAAAATCAGCTCCGAAGGGCTTGGCGAAGTGCAGGAGATGATCGACATCTGCGATTTCGCCGTCGGCCTGTCGCGGCAGTTGTATGGCAAGACCATCGCCTCGGAGCGTCCGGGCCACCGCATGGGCGAGAGCTGGCATCCGCTTGGCCCCTGCGGCGTAATCACCGCGTTCAATTTTCCCGTCGCGGTGTGGTCGTGGAATGCCGCCCTCGCGCTGGTCTGCGGCAATCCAGTGATTTGGAAGCCTTCGGAAAAAGCGCCGCTGACGGCAATGGCGACGATGAAAATCCTCGCCCGGGCCATCGAGCGCTTCGGCGCCGACGTCCCGGCCGGGCTCGCCCAACTCGTGATTGGCGGCGCGGAAATCGGCGACGCCCTGGCGCGGTCCCGCGATGTTCCCATCGTTTCCGCCACCGGCTCGACTCGCATGGGCAACGCGGTCGGGCCCAAAGTGCTGGCGCGCTGGGGCAGGCCAATCCTGGAGCTTGGCGGCAACAACGCGATGATCGTCGCGCCCTCGGCTGATCTCGCCATGGCGGTGCGGGCGATTGTGTTTTCCGCGGTGGGAACCGCGGGCCAGCGCTGCACCTCGCTGCGGCGGCTGATCGTTCACGAGTCGATCAAGGATGAATTGGTTTCCCGGCTCGCCAAAGCCTATGCCGGGCTGAAAATCGGCGACCCCAGGGATGCCGGTGTGCTGGTGGGGCCATTGATCGATGACGCGGCCGGCGCGGCGATGACAGCCGCGCTCGAGCGGGCTCGCGGCGAGGGCGGCCGGGTCACCGGCGGCGGAATCGTGACCGAAGGCGTCCCGGCCGGCGGCGCCTACGCCGCCCCCGCCCTTGTTGAAATGCCGCGGCAAACCGATACCGTGCGAACCGAAACCTTCGCCCCCATTCTCTATGTCATGGCCTACCAGACTTTGGCTGAAGCCATCGCCATGCACAATGATGTGCCCCAGGGCCTGTCCTCGTGCATCTTCACCCTCGACGTGCGCGAAGCCGAGACTTTCCTCTCGTGCGCGGGCTCCGACTGCGGAATCGCCAATGTCAACATCGGCCCCTCGGGGGCGGAAATCGGCGGCGCCTTCGGCGGCGAAAAGGAAACCGGCGGCGGCCGTGAATCCGGCTCAGACGCTTGGCAGGGCTACATGCGCCGCCAAACCAGCACAGTCAACTACTCCACCGCCCTGCCCCTGGCCCAGGGGGTGAAGTTCGACGTGTAGCGGCATGCGGGGCCCGCGCCGGGCCCCGCGGCCGAAAGACTGTTCCGCGCTAAACTTCGCCGCGGCATGGCCGACTTGGTGGGAAGGAGCGTCGCTTGATCCGCACAAAGGGCTGGCTGAAACTTGACAAACCCGTGCGATGCCATCTAGCATCCCGTTCACTAGGCAGGCGTTGCGCACGACCACCGGAAGCGGCCCGAGACGGGTCCTTCCGGACTCTGACCGGGCTGTATTACCCAAGCCCTATGAGAAGGAACCGATATGCCCGATATCGAAAAAAACGTAATCAACCTTGTGCTAGTGGTTGTAACGATCATCGGCGCAAACATGGGCTTCACCGCCCTAATGACCAATTCGCTCCATGCCCGTCTGGATCGCATAGAAAACCAGATGGGGCAAATTAACACCCAAATGTACGACCTGAATGGTCGTCTCGCGAGGGTGGAGACTGCCGTGATCGGCTATGATTCATCCATTTCGCCCGACGCGCCGGCTGGTAAACAACCCCCAGCATCACAAGGCAACTCGCCGGAAACCAATCCGACCGGAAGCCCCTAACAGACAAAGCCAAGCTAGGAAAGAGAGCCTCGACCATGGACCTGACAACAACCCGCGCCATTATTAGCGCAACCTTACCCCCCCCCCCGAAGTAAGGGGCTGACCCGACCGCGGGTTTGGCGCCGCCTTGGGCGCGGATTCCTGCCCGCACTGCTCCTCGCCCCACTTTGTTCGCTGCTTGCCCCAACCGCCCAGGCACAGTGGTTCGCCAATAGCTGCTTCAACGACGACGATGCCCTCGTCGGCAACCTCAACCAGCCCCCGGCGGGCGGCGTGCGCTTTGGCAACACCGACCACGCCCAGCCCTTCACCACCGGCCCCAACCCCACCGGCTACACCCTGCTCCGCGTCGAGGCGGAGTTCGCCGGCCGCGGCAGCCGCAGCAGCGGCGATTTCGCCACCGGCATCCACGAGGACGACGGCGGCAAGCCCGGGCGCCGCCTCAAGAGCCTGCACAAGCGTGCCGTCGCGTCCGACCAAGCCTGCCTGCAGGCCGTCGCGCTCGGCGGGGGCTTCCACCTCAAGCCCAACACCACCTACTGGTTCGAGATCAACGCGTCCAGTAATAACGACGCCTTCAACCCCTCGCTCCGCACCACCAACTCGGACATGGCGGATCCCCGCGGCGCCGACGGCTTCACCCTTGGCACCCGACTCGCCAAGGTATGGGACGCAAGCAGCGACCGCTGGGCGACGCAAAGCAACCCCCTGAAGCTCCGCCTCGTCGGCGTGCCCAGGGAAGTGCCGCCGGGCATCGTCGTGCCGCCGACGCTGCGCTTCGCGGAGGGCTTCACTACGGTCGCGGACGACCGCCCCCGCTTCCCGGTGCGCCTCGCCACCGCGCCCTCGGGCGACGTCACGGTGACCGTCAGGGAGTGGGGCGTCAGGGAGCTGGGCGGCGGCGACCATCTGGACTTCGATGGCGCCACCAGCCTGACCTTCACCCCGGCCAACTGGGACCAGCCCCAGGAACTGCGCGCCGGCACGCCCAGCGACAGCAACGATGTCGATGACGTGGTCACCCTGCGCTACAACGCCAGCGGCGGCGGCTACGACTCGGTGTTCGCCGACCAGCGGGTCGAGGTCATCGACGGGGCAATCCAGCGCGTCTTCCTGATCGTCCCCAAGAACAGCCGCATCGAGGAGGGGAAGTCGGTCGAGTTCCAAGTGAACCTGGCCTGGAACGTGGCCGCCGGGCAGACCGTCGTCGTGCCGTTCTCGGTCAGCGGCCCCGGCGTGAACGGGCCCTATCGTAGCTATGATGGCACAGTGCGCGCCGGGGCCTACCCCCGCGACTTCGACGTCGCCCTGAAGGACGGCGCCTGCACGGGCGGCGCCCTCGGAGAGCTCGACAACATGAGCTACCCCGCCTACAACGAGGCCAACTTCAGCCCGGTCCTCCCGAGGGACCAGTGGCGCGTGCTGACCTTCACCGGCGGCTCCGGCGTCCGGAATTGCACCCTGGTGCTGACCGCCCTGCAGGACGGCGCCATCGAGCCGACGGAGACCTTCACGCTGCGGCTCGCCCAAGACGACGACAACGCCTCGCGCAACGGCATCGACCACCTCAACACCGCCTTCCCCGTGAACGTGGACCCCGATGCCAACTCCGGCAGCGTCACGGTCACGAAGAGCGACGGCCGCAAGGACCTGTTCGTGGTGCCCGAGAGGGACTACTACACCATCAATGAGGGCGACCCCATCGACATCCGTCTTCGCGTCATTCGCAAACGTGAGGGGAGCTTCAATGTGGGATACACCGTCGAGCGCGTGGGGAACTCGCCGGACTTGTTGGCCTCTGGTGGCTTCAGCATCCTGAACACTGAGAGTTTAGTAGTTGTCAGCGACACGAGTGATTCCATCGGCCTGCCCGCACTCACGATGATCGATTCCGAGAACGGCTTTGCCGGCGGGGACGGCGTGTACAAGATACGCCTGGCCTCGAACAACCCCGATGTGGAGTTCTACGCGCCCAGCAATCCCATCTACCTCAAGATCAGGGACAACGACAAAACCGTCGTGAAGTTCGCCGACCCCGCCTCGGTGACCCGCGAGGGGGTTGGCACCCACAATGTCCGCATGACGTTCACGCCACCGCCGGACAGCCCGATCAGCGTCAAC
>JAPOTO010000127.1 GCA_026709135.1 Gammaproteobacteria bacterium
CACAATGACCAGGATCAAAGCATAATGAGTCGTGCGTAGTCCCGCTTCCGGCATGTCGTCAATACCGCTCAAATCGCTCGACTCGCTGGCCGCCACGCTGCTGCTGGCATTGCACGTGCTCGCCCTGTCGTGGTTTGCCCTGAACCATCCCATCTACACTTGGGACGTGGTCCCTTACGTGGCGACGACTTTCGCGGCGGAAACCGAAGACCCCGCAGCGGTGCACGAAGCGACTTACGGTTTGCTGCGGCAATCGCTCGATGCGGCCCAATTCAACGCCCTGATCAGCGGCGAATACGCGGCCGCTATGTATTCAAGCCCGGAAAACTTCGCAACCCAGCTTAGCATGTATGAGATCAAGCCGCTGTACGTGCTGGTATTGGGCGGGCTCGCCGCGGTTGGAGTCAATCCGGTTCAAGGCATAATCTGGCTTTCGCTCATTCCGGGCTTGCTCATCTGCGTGATTCTGTTTCTATGGCTGCGAAATCTGACTGGCCCCATGCAGGCGGCGCTGGTGGTCATCCTGTTTTCCATTTGCGCCCGGCTGTTCGATCTGAGCCGGATTCCGACACCCGACAATCTGTCGGCCCTGATGGTATTGGCGGGAGTTTATCTACTGCTGGCTCGGGGATGGGTCGCCGCAGCGGTGATCTGCCTTGGTCTATCGATTTGGGTTCGCAGCAACAATATTCTCTTCGTTGCGCCTTTACTGGCTTTGCTTTGCTGGAACCATTGGCGGAGAGGCGAACCACTGCGCTCCGCAGACTTGTACTGGTATAGCGGAGGCCTGTCGTTTGGCGTCTTCTCCTATTTCTCGATCAGTGCCGTCTACGACTATGATTGGTGGCGGCTGTTCTATCACACGCTTGTTCAGCCGATTGTCGATATTGAGGAATTTTCAATACACTTCTCTTGGAATAAATATCTGCAAATTCTTAGCAATGCCGCTCTGGATTTGGTTACTTTGGATCAAGTTCTTCAGTGGCTTAGTTCTAATGCTCTGCTATTTCTCTTGTTGTGGGTAATGACCGCCAACTGGGACATATTGGCAAGGATATTGTGTCCGAAGCAACAAGTTTCAATATCCGAAGCCGCATTGCTTTGCATGTTAGTTATAATGGCAACAATACTACTTTTCCCTCTGATTTCGGGCCTCGACCGATTGCTCTGTGCCAGCTATGCAATTATCACAGTATCCGCTGTAGATCCGCATTCCGATCCACTAGGTACTGAAAGTTGAAAAATCTAGCCTTGAATAATGTTGATTTATTCTCGCGGTTAGTTCTAGCCTCATATTTGCTTTTTGTGACAGTTTTTTCCTTGAACAATCCGGGTTATAACTGGGATTTTCTCGCCTACATAGGATTGTCAGTTTCCGCCGATCAAAGTCAGGCAGATATCATGCATCAAGCAGCCTATGGTCTTATGCGAGATCGCCTGAGTCAGGAAGCATTTAGCTTACTGCTTTCAGGTCCGGTGGCGACAGATCTTTACGAGAATTCCAAGCATTTTGCTAGCCACTTGACAATGTTTGAGGTCAAACCATTGTACATCTTGATCGTCAGATCCTTAAGTCGTATTGGAGTTAATCCAATAGACGCGTTGCTATGGTTATCACTACTGCCGACACTATTGACCTGTGTACTCATTTACAATTGGCTTCGAGATCTCATGGGATCGACTTTGTCTGTGACGGTGGTGATTCTATTCTCCATCGGTTCCCGGCTGTTCGACGTTGGCCGGGTCGCATTTCCGGACGCACTCTCCGGGTTGATGCTGCTTTCGGGAATCTGGTGCCTGCTACAGCGCAAATGGATCGTATTCGGCTTGATGATCTGGGTTCTTTCTGTATGGGTGCGGACCACGAATATCTTATACGTAGTGCCGGTGACGCTTTTTTTCTGGTGGAACGCCTATTTTCGACAAGTCACTCCAACCAGAACTGATATATTTATGCGGATGAGCCAAAGCAAGTACGCAATATGCGTCATATCGAGCATATTCTCCTATTTTTGGATAACTTTCAGATACGAATACAGTTGGTGGTTATTGTTCTACCATAGTTTTATAGAGTTACAATCGAGCGTCAGCGAGTTTAATGAACCCTTTTCATTTAACTTGTATTGGACGGAAGTAACGAACAGGGCAATGCAATTAGTAACTTTGATGCCGGAAATTTTTTCGTTCCCGATAGCGAAACTACCAGTTTTTTTGCTCATTTTTACAATTGCAATGGGAAATGGCGAGTGGACGGATACATTTCGAAACTTTATCCGACCTTATCGGGATATGGGTCTAGCTGAAGCCGCAATGTTGGGTTTACCGGTGTTCGTGATATTTTTGCTGCTGTTCCCGCAAACACTCATTATTGATCGATTTTTCGTTCCGTATTATGCAATTTTTATATTGTTTCTCGCTAGCAAATTGCAACATAAAGGCAGAACAGTCTTGCAGGAATGAGATGAGCACGCACTGGATAACAAATCACCGCTTCAAACTCGCGCCGGCACTGATCGGAGCGCTGTGGCTGGCGATGATCTCCGGGCTGATGATCGCCGATGTTTGGGATGAGACCAATGCGCTGGTTCTGCTCGCCACCGAGCCGTTTGTGAGCGCGGGCACGCTGGAGTTGATCTGGTGGAGCTGGCGCGAACCCATCGGCGGGTTTTACCGCCCGTTGGGCGCCAGCCTCGTGCTGGTGCTGGGCAAGTGGTTTGAAGGCGACTTTGTCTGGTTGCGCTACTTCAACGCCCTGCTGTTGCTATGCTCGATGGGCCTACTGGCGCGGACACTGGTGCTCAGGTTCCAACTCGACCCGCAGCGCGGCATCGCCTTTTTTGTGCTCGCGCTGTTCTCGGCGTCAAGCCTGATCACGGCTACCTGGTTCGCCAATATCTTCGATGCGGCCTGCCTGTTTTTTCTTGCCTTGGCGATCCGGCTGTACGCCGCGAACAAGATTCTCCCCTGCGGCCTCAGTTTCGACGCCGCCGTCTTTTGCAAGGAAGCCTATGTGCTGGCCCTGCCATTTCTCGCCTGGATGCTCTGGCAAGATTGGCCGGCGCTCGACCGGCGGGCGAGGCGGTCGCGAGTTTGGCTCGCGGTTTCCACGCTCGCCGTGTCGGCGGGCTATTGGTCGCTGCGCCATTCGCTCATTCCCATCGGCTCGGAAGCGGATATCCATGGATTCGAAATTGATGTGTACGCCGCCTCGTACACGAGCTTTATCGCTGGTTTCCTGGCGCAATCAAACAGTTTCAGCCGCGGTGGAGCGGCGTTTTGGATGGGCATCGCCGCCCTGGTCGCGGTGGTCTTGCTGGAGCGGAATGGCGCGCGGAAGCTCGCCATCTTGGCGATACTCGGTCTTGCCGGCCCGGTCTACTGGGGCATGTTCGGGTACCAGGGAGAGCACCTGATGAGCTTCCACAATTTTGTTGGCAGACTGTATCTGATTCCGTTCGCGCTTTGTCTGTTTGTCTTCTTTATCTCGGCCTCGCGCCCCCTGATTCTGTTGATTGCCGTGATCAGCATCTGGGGGATGGGGATCACTTGGCGCCAGCATTCGGCTTTCCAGCAAACCTATGCCGAAATCTACGCACTCGCCGAACCTAGGCCCGGCAGGTTGGAGGTGCACTATCCCGAAAAGCCGCTCGCGGATCCGCGGCGCGGAGTGTTCATCGGCGACTTTCCCAACGCGGAAGTCAGAATCGATACGCGCCGGGGAGGAATCGCGGAAAACTAATCCTATTCAGGGCACAACCCAAGGCGGATTGATCGACGGATTGGGGGCCGGACGAAGCATCTCGGAATTTCTATGGCTGTTGGGCTTCAATCAGCCTATTGATTCCAGAAACCAAACTAGAAAAACTACGCGAGCGATTTGTCGCCAAATCCAAGTGTGGGCCAATGTCGCGTGATCCTGATAGTTTTTGATAGGAAGGTGCTATCTTTTTCAGCTCAAGCGCTGGATTGGATAAACGATCTGGATTTCGATACTTTGCTTTGTTTTGCATTTTTGCCAAGCTTTTTGGCCCGATTGATGCGGCAACAGCGTGTAGATCTCCGAGATAGAAAGTTTCCAGTTCATGGCAAGCGATACGCACCATTGTCCTTGGATAACCGGCATCAGCACATTTTGCAGCCAAATTTGACTTAATATCTATACAATTGCCACGGTCCTGATCCCGTAACACTAGAAAAAGTGAATCTGGCTGCTGCCATGCTCTTAGTCGCTTAGGTAAACGCTTTTCCAAGTCCTGCTTCCCCTCAAAGACCACAAACCGCGCACAAATCTCTTCGGGTAGGAACTTTGGCAACAATCCTTTTAGCATCTCTCGCGCCGAAGGTTCTTCAAGAAAAAATACTAGCTGCCTCATGGAGGATTAGCTCCCTGGAAAAGCCCTTCTTTCCAGAGATAACCCATTTGATCACCTTCTGCCATAAACTCCGTGATCTGTTTATCTTCTTTCGCACGGACAACTTTGGTGCAGCCCGAATGCTTGATCAGCCAGTAGACTTCGTCAAGTTGCGCAGCGTTTAGAAAGTCTGGAGAATGTGTGGAAACGAAAACTTGGCCACCTCTTTCGGAGTAGGCGCGAAATTCTTCCGCCAATTCCCAAAGCAAGGACGGATACAATTGGTTTTCAGGCTCCTCAACGCACAGTAATGGATGAGGATTTGGGTCATATAATAGAACGAGATATGCAAACATCTTGATTGTCCCATCAGAGACGTAGCGATCTATGAATGGGTCTTTGAATGACTCATCCTGAAAACTTAAGATGAGCCTACCATCTTGTGTCAATTCCGGGCTAATGTCGCTTATTCCAGGAACCCTAAGTTGCATCAATGAAACAATCCTCTGGAACAAGTCCGGGTTGTTCTCAAAAATATTACGAGCGACCAACTGAAGATTATCTCCTGTTACTGACAAATGATCATAATCTCCAATCGAATCTTTGCTTCCACGCGCCACATTTATGTGAAAATCAGATACATGCCAATTTTCGATTAATCTTCGAAAAGCGTTCGCGGCTCTAAACCTCTCGAACTGGCCCAATCCTTTAATTGCCAAGGCATCACTTCCAACACTCTGGATCTCCCTGTCTAACTCTTCTTCTTGTTTATCGAAATCTTCTTCATTTGTTATCGCATAACCCGCACCACAGGAAAAATCGAGAAAATGGAAAGGTGAGCCATACCGCCCCCTTTTGTAACGAAGTACTTCACGCTTCACTACTGGAGAATTTTTGTCGAATCCAATTTGGATCAAGTAGGTCACTAGTCTAAAAATGCCAGCAATTTCCATGCGAAACTTAATTTCGAACTCGATGGATTCGCTTACATCAGCTTCGCGACTAAGAACTTCTTTAAATCCACCGCGTACCTGCAACGCCTGCTTTACGTTGTATACTAAGCAGTCTTTGAGAAAACCAAACACATCAAACAATGTAGATTTCCCTGTGCCATTTGCACCAACGACTATACACAGGCGAGGGATGTCTGCAATTTCTACATTGCGAAAACTCTTGAAGTTTTTGATCCGAAGGAATTCAATTTGCATGAGTGTTAACCGCAGCCATCAGTCTCGATATGGCCATGTCCTGACGCCATCTTGATGCTCCAATCCGCTATTCATCTAGCCACCCAAGGCGGCTCGATCAGCAGGTTGGGGTTGGCGTTGGGTTTGGGGACGAATTTTTGCGAGCGGCCGTATTGGTTGTCGCCGCCGATCAGGCTGCCGGCTGAATCGACCGTGAAGGTGTGCACTTCGAGGTAGCCGTCGGGGAGGTCCGGCGGCACCAGCCAAGTGTATTTGTAGTTGCCCTCGAAGTCGAAGTTGATGAAGCGCAATGGCCGCAGATCGGTGATCCAGATGTCGTCCTCGTTGACGATGATGTCGAGCGGCAGGGTGAGGCCGGGAAATTCGCGCAGGAACTCGACCTCGGCCGGGTCGTCGGTGGTTTGGAACACGTTGACCCGGCCGCCTGAGCGGTCGAGGGCGAAAATCAGCCCGTCCGGGCCGATTCCCAATGCGTGCAGGGTGTTGAACTGCCCGGGGCCCTCGCCGAAACCGCCGAACTCGCCGAGGTAGTTCATGTCGTTGTCGTAGATGATGACGCGGTGGTTGTCGAGGCCGTCGGCGACGAGGATGCGGCCATCGGGCAGGAAGGCGACATCCTGGGGCCTGCCGAAAAGCGTCTCGCTGTTGCCGGAGACGCCTTTCTCGCCGTAGGCGGCGAGCACTTCGCTGCCGTCGTTGGCGATGACGTAGATCTGGTGGAAGGTTTCATTGATGAGCCAGATGCGGCTTTCCGGGTCGTAGGGGCTGATGCGGACGCGGTGGGGGCCGGGGCCGTCCGCGCCTTCGCAGAGATAGTCGAGATGGTCCCAGACTTCGACCACCTCGCCGTCGCCATTGAGCACATACAGGCAGTTCTGCCAGACGCGGCGGTCGGCCTCGCGCAGCACGTTGATGCCGAGGGCGCCGGCGAAACCGGGAAAGTCCTCCGGCACCGGCTGCGGCAGCATCGTCTCGCCGCGCTGGGCGATGATGATGCGGTCCGGCGATTCCGCCCACACCCCCGAGTTGCCGCCAAAGGCAAAGCCCGGTTCCTGAAAAGGCTTGTGCCAGCCGCTGACGATGTCGTACGGGCTCTCGCCAATTGGCCCCCGGGCATTGCCCTCCTGCGCCAGCGCCGGGGTGGCCACGCACAGGACTAGCAGCGGCAGGGCGAAGTTCAGACGGTTCGAAATACGCATCTTTGTTTCCTCGGGTCAGGGCTGGCGGCCAATGCGGGAAGCGCAATAGTGACACATAACCATCATTGTGGATATTGGCGCGGGATTCGACTCAATATCTTTCATATTCCAAGCCCTCGAAGGCTTTGTTGATCATCGCCTCAAGGCGTTGGACTTCCGGGGCTGTGAGTTGGGAAAACTCTCCTTTACGCCTTTTTTTGGATAGCACACCATTGTTTTGTCGGATAAACAGGATGAGGTTCTGCGCCAATCGATCCGGCATGTCGATCATGTTGCGGATGCCAGCCATGGCCTCGTCGAACCGGCGCAGATATTCAATTTCATTGGGCAGGTCGTGCTCCACCGATTTTTGCACGCAGCCATAGAGAAATTCTGCGGCTTCGGTGCAGTCGAAGTAGCGGTACAAATCCGCGGTTTCGTTCATCACCTCGACGTTGTAGTTGGAGGTGGGCCGCCATTCGATGAACTGCATCAAGGGCGAGGAATGCGCTTTCAGCGTGGCGCTGTATTGCGCAATCCGATCAAGCATGGCGGAAGAAATGGGAAACACCAGGCCGGGGGGGGAGAATCCACGCTCCGCCAGCACATTGTGAATCAGGCAGCGGTGCACCCGTCCATTGCCGTCCTGGAAAGGATGCACATAAACAAAACCAAACGCCGTCGCCGCCGCCTGCAGAACCGGATCGAGCCCGTCGCCGCGCATCCGGTCGTTTGCGCGCAGCAATGCCGCGCATAATGCCTCGATGTCTTCGGGGCGCGCGCCAATGAACTCGGGCAGGGGCAGATGGTAATGGTCGCGGTCGCCGAGAAAGACACCATCTGGGCGCAGCCCCTTGAAGATCAGCCGGGAGTCCTCGATCAGCGCGCTGTGCAGACGGAGAATTTCTTCCATGCCGAGCGGATTCTTGCCGGATTGAATAACCGCTTTTCCCCATCGCTCCAGCCGATTGCGCGGCGGGCGCTCCCCCTCGATTGCGAAACTTGCGCGACTGTCGGCCATCAGCAAAAACGAGGCGGCCCGAGCGGCGAGACGGGCGCCGGCGCGGGTGGTCAATTCCGCGGCGCTGCTCGCAAGGCCCGATCGGGAGAGCGTTTCGAGGTTTTTGGTTCTGCGAATGACCGGGCACCAGTCAGCGTTCCCCAGCAAGTTGTCCCGCACCTTGTGGCGGCGCGAAACTCTCGCCTTGCCGGTGAAGTAGGCTTTTTCGTCCAACAAGTCCACGGCTGAGGCTGATGGGGAGGCCTCCACATCCAGCGTCTTTCCCGTCAAGGTCTCGTACAGGAACCAAGCGCGGCGCGCATGCACGCCCGCTGGCAAAGATTGAATGTATTTTTCCAGAACCGGGGCCGAAAATGCTTCAAAGGCGCGCTTGAGGACGAGCAAGTCGATGTTTTCGTGGCGCAGGGCGAATATCAGATGTTCGATTGCCGAATCGCCCGGCTGATAGCGTTTGTCGAATACAGTGAATTCGGCGTCGCGTCGTTTGCCGCCGCCGATGTGTTTTTCCGAGATGCAAACCGGCGAGCGAACGGGCGCCTGAAGCCCCAGCGAATCGACCAAGGCGGCGAATCCGGCGAGCCGGCTGTCCGCCGGGGCAGGCCGACCCTGAAACATCGATTTTTGGGTGATTTCGAGGTGCATGACTCGAAAAACGTTTATCTTGATCGAAAAACATGCGATTTTTCGCTCGCGTATCGAATTATGCCCAAATCGAAAATCGCTTGCTGAAATCGAATAATACCCCAAAGTGGCGATGATTATCGATTTTTACCATAAATCCACACGTCCTATGGATCTATGCAGAGAGGTCAAGGCGCCTCCTTCACATACTTCCCATACCACGCCAGGTAGCGTTCGAGGCGGTCGAGCTGGAAGGCGGGTTTGCGGATGCCGTGGTGTTCGTTGGGGTAGACGACGAGCTCGGTTTCAACGCCAAGGCGGCGCAGGGCTTGGTAAAGTTGCTCGGAGTTCTGGATTGGCACGTTCCAGTCGTGTTCGCCGCCCATGATGAGGGTTGGCGTGACCACATTCGCCACGTCGTTGAAGGGAGAAATCCGCTCCCAGGCTTCGGCGTTTTCCCAGGGCAGGCCGACTTCCATTTCCCATTCGTACTGGTAATGGTCGTGGCCGTAGTTGGCCCGGTACAGCACCATGCTCGCGCCGCTGATGGCGGCTTGGAAGCGGTTCGATTTGGTGATGACGTAATTGGTGAGGATGCCGCCGTAGGACCAGCCGCCAACACCGAGCCGGGCGGGGTCGGCGTAGCCTTGCCCGATGGCGTAATCGACCCCGGCCATCACATCCTCGAAATCCCGCGCGCCCCAGTCGGCCCAGATGGCGTGGGCGAAGTCCCGGCCATAGCCCGACGAGCCGCGCGGATTGGTCATCACCACGACATAGCCGTTGGCGGCGAACAGTTGCGCCTCGAAATTGAAAGCGAAATCGTACTGCGCCACCGGGCCGCCGTGGATGCGGAGCAGTGTGGGGTATTGGAAGCTTGCGTCGAAGCCGGGGGGTCTAAATACGAATCCCTCGATTTCGGTTCCGTCGCGGCTGTCGAACTGGACGTTTTCCACCTCCGCGAGCCGCAGTTCGCCGAGCCAGTCCCGATTGGCGAAACTCAGTTGCCGCCGCTCGCCGCCGGTGCCGAGGAAAACCTCGGCCGGCAGATGGGGTTCGCTCACGAGGCTGGCGATTTGTCCATCCCCGCTCTGGGACCAGCCGCGCAGGCTCAGTGGGCCTTCGATGAGCCGCTGGAAGTTGTCGCCGGAAAGGTCGATGCTCGCCAGGTGGCGCTCGCCGCTGTCTTCGAGCGCGAACAGAATCTCGCCCCCATCGGGGCTGAAGCGGGGCGAATTGATGTTGCGGTCGAGGCTTTCGGTCAGCACCCGCGCCGGGCCGCCCGTGGCCGGTGATACCGCCAGATGGTCGATGGCGTACCAGATGATTTCGGGTTCGATGACGCTGGTGTGGGCGATGAATTGGCCATCGGGGCTCCAGGCCGGCGCGCGGTCGGCGCCGGGATTATCGGTGATTCGCAGCAGCGTTGCCCCGGCGTCGGGGTTGTCGGCGGCGACGACCCAGATGTCGCTGTTGTCGTTGGCGTCGGGTTCTTCGCTGCGGTTGCTGACGAAGGCGATCAATCTGCCGTCTGGGCTCCACGCGGGGTCCGAATCGTCGTAGTCGCCGGAGGTGATTTGCACCGCTTCCGGCTCCCCGCTGGGATCAACATCCTGCACGTAGAGATGGGTGCGGCGGCGGTCGAGGTAGCCGGCGTAGTCGCGCTTGAATTGCAGGCGGTCGATGACCCAGGGGCGGTCTTCGTCCCCGGCGTCTTCCTCTTCAGACTCTGCGGACTCTTCCGGGTCGCGGACGACGAGCGCGAGCCGGCTGCCATCGGAAGACCAGGCGTAGTCATCGACGCCTTGTTCGACATGGCTGAGCTGCCGCGCCTCTCCCCCGCGCCGGTCGAGGGCCCAGACCTGGGATTCCCCCTCGTTGCGCGCGGCGACGAATGACAGGTAGCGCCCATCCGGGCTCCATTGCGGATTGCCCGCCGAAGCGCCTTCGCCGGTCATCGGCAGCACGGTGTCGTCCGCGGTGGATGCCATCCAGATGCGGGTTTCGCTGCTGTCCTCCTCCAGGCTCGTGGTGCGGACGGTGTAGGCGACCCAACCGCCGTCGGGGCTGATCATCGGCGAGCCAACCGCTTTGAGATTGAACAAATCCTCCGCTTCCAGCACGCGGCCGTCCTGGGCCGGCGCCGCCACCGGCAGCAAGACCAGCGCGCAAGCCGACAAGGCCGAAAAGACCGGGCCTGGCCAGCGCCCGCGATGGCCGGCGGGTTTGGGGGATGCGCGGTGCATGAAATGTCTCCAATCTGTTCGTCAAGCGGCGGTCCAACAGACCGCCGGGGAAATTGAATCGGCGCGCGGGCTGGCGCTCTTGGCCCTGGCCCGCTGTGATTCAGCTATTCAGCCGGCTCCAGCCGGACGATGGGGGTTTCCTCTTCGCCGCTGCGGTCGGAGATGGCCAGATAAATGTAGCCGTCCGGCCCTTGGCGCACATCGCGGATGCGGCCCATGTCGTAGGCCAGGGTTTCCTCGACGATGACTTCGCGGTAGTCGTCGCTCAGGTGCAGGCGGGCGAGTTGCTCGCCGGCGAGGCCGCCGGCGAAGATGCTGCCGCGCCACATCGGGAACTGGCCGCCGGAATAGATCATCAGCCCGGACGCGGCGATCGAAGGCACCCAGATATGCGCCGGGGCCCGCATGCCTTCCTGGCCGATGCCGACGTGGATGGGGCTGCCGGTGGCGCCGTAGTTGACGCCGTAGCCGACCACTGGCCAGCCGTAATTCACGCCCGGCTCGATGCGGTTGAGTTCATCGCCGCCCTGGGGTCCGTGCTCGGTTTCCCACAGGTCGCCGGTTTCCGGGTGGATCGCCAAGCCCTGGGGGCTGCGGTGCCCGAAGCTCCAGATTTCCGGGAGCGCATCGCCGCTGCCGACGAAGGGATTGTCGTCTGGAACGCTGCCGTCGTCGCGGAGGCGGAGAACGACACCATTGTGGTTGCTGGTGTCCTGGGCGGGGTGCGCGGGCAAATCGCCGACAGCGGGTGCCATGCGGTCGCCAACGACAAGGTACATGTAGCCGTTGCCGTCGAATACGAGTTTGCCGCCGTAATGGCCGAAACCAGCCGATTGGGCGGCGAAGATTTCCACCACATTGGTGAGTTCGTCGTTTTCGAATGTGCCGCGGACGACGGCGGTGGTGGATGCGTCGCCAACCGGTTTGGCGAAGGTCAGGTAGACCCAGCGGTTGTCGGCGAAGTCTGGATGCGGCACGACCTCGAACAGCCCGCCCTGGCCGCGATAGAAAACCTCGGGCACGCCGGGGACGGCCTCGGGCAGCAATTCGCCGTCGCGAACCACGCGCAGCCGCCCGGGTTTTTCGGTGACGAGCATATCGCCGCCGGGCAGCCAGGCCATCGACCAGGGCTGGATCAGCCCGTCGGTGACTGTGACCACGCGGTAGTTGTGGTGGGCGGAGTAGTACATGTCGGGCTGCGCGCTTGCCGGGGCCGTGATGGCCGTGAACAGGCCGGCGGCGGCAAAACCAAACAGATAACGACGCATGATCTTTCCTCTTGGTCGGTAATCGGGGGAAAACAGGAACCGCGGATTATGCGACTAATTCGCCGCCTTGACCAGACTGATGGCGTAAACAGTTCGCTTCGTTTCAGCGCGGGGCGCGCGGGCGGGAATGTGCTTCGCGCTTAATTTCACCTCGTCATCCATGACGAGGCTCAAATCGGTTCGTTGTCGCTTTAGTCCGGCCATCGAGCAAAGCTCGGTGGCGCTCGGGACTGCGCACGAAGCTGCGCTTCGTAAACGCTTGCCCTCGCCCATCCCTGGCACGCTCCGCCTCAACGACGCGCGAAGCACATTCCCGCCCGCGCGCCCCTTGTGCCAGCCTGTTGGGATTTTCGTGGTTGCGAGTCAGTCTCCAGCGGGATGTCGGCAGGCGGCGATTTGTATCGAGCGATCACCGAACCAGGTGCAGTTCGGTTTGGCGGCGCAGCATCCATCTCATCTCGCC
>JAPOTO010000253.1 GCA_026709135.1 Gammaproteobacteria bacterium
TCGCGAGCAAAACAAAACCACGCTTTTGTTTTGCGACAATGAAAAATTCCATGGACGGAATTTTTCAGAGCATACCTAGGGAAGCTCTGATCCAATCAGAGCCTAAGCTTCGAAATGGCTCCGCCAGCGCTCGGGCAGCCGGGTTACCTTGCCATCGCGGTCGGTCCAGATGTGGTGGGTGACTCCGGTCACCAGCACTTCAGCACTGTCCGCCGCGGTGATCTCGTAGGCGAAGGTGAGCCGCCGGCTGCGGCTTTCTGCGATCCACGTCCGCACCCGCACTTTCTGCCCGTAGCGCAGGCTGCCGGAGAAGCGGACCTGGGCTTCGGTCACTGGCAGGTTGTAGCCGCTCGCCTCGACATGGGCGTAGTCGCTTCCCATCTGGCGCATGTACTCGCTGCGGCCCTCCTCGAAATACACCAGGTAAGTCGAGTGATGCACGATGCCCATGTTGTCGGTCTCGGCGTAGCGGACATGGAACTCGCTGTCCACACCGTTGCCCGCCCCGCGTGGGTAGGTCCGCATTGAAGATTCCATATTGTCAGGCGCCCGCCTGCGCGGCGACGGCGGCGGACAGTTCGCGGGCCAGGGATGCGACTTCCGCCTCGTCTTCGCCTTCGACCATGACCCGGATGACGGGTTCGGTGCCCGATGGGCGCAGCAGCACGCGGCCTTTGCCGTCGAGTTCGCGCTCGACCCTGGCGATGGCCGAGCATACCGCCGGGCTCGCCGTGGGGTCGGCGCCGTTGGCGACCCGCACATTCACCATCGATTGCGGCAGCTTGCGCATGTCGCGGCACAGATCCGCCAGCGATTGCTCGAGGCCGACGATGGCGGCGAGGGTTTGCAGCGCGGAGACGATGCCGTCGCCGGTGGTGTTGAGGTCGGTGATGATGATGTGGCCCGAGGATTCCCCGCCGAGGCCCCAGCCGCGCTCGCCAAGCTCGCGCATGACGTAGCGGTCCCCCACCGGGCTGCGGGCGAAGGGTATGCCAAGCTCCGCCAGGGCGAGTTCAAGCCCGAGGTTGCTCATCTGGGTGCCAACCACGCCGCCGAAGCCGAGCCCTTCGCGCTGGCGGTAGCGGGCGATGACATAGAGGATCTCGTCGCCATCGACGATGCGGCCGCGGTGATCGGCCATGATGACGCGGTCGCCGTCGCCATCGAAGGCGATGCCAAGGTCGGCGCCAGCCTCAAGCACCCGGGCGGCGAGCTTTCCGGGCTTGGTGGAGCCGCTTTCCTCGTTGATGTTCAAGCCGTTGGGCGAGACGCCGATGGCGCTGACTTCGGCGCCGAGTTCCTCGAACACGCTTGGCGCGATGTGATAGGTCGAACCGTGGGCGCAATCGACGACGATCTTCAGCCCGGTCAACTTCAAGCTCGGGCCGATGGTGCTCTTGCAGAATTCGATGTAGCGCCCCGCCGCGTCATCGACCCGGGAAGCCTTGCCGATGGTCTGCGAGGGAACCGTGGTCAGCTCCCGGGCGAGTTCGGCTTCGATGGCGAGTTCGATCTCATCGGGCAGCTTGGTGCCCTGGCCGGAGAAGAATTTGATGCCGTTGTCGTGGAAGGAATTGTGCGAGGCGCTGATGACGATGCCGGCCCGGGCGCGCAGGGTGCGGGTGAGATAGGCGATGGCCGGCGTCGGCATGGGGCCGAGCAGGCTGATATCGACGCCCGCCGCGGCGACTCCGGCCTCAAGCGCGGCTTCGAACATATAGCCCGAGATGCGGGTGTCCTTGCCGATGAGGATCTTGTTGCGGCCGCCGCCGATGCCGCTGAACACTTTGCCCGCGGCCCAGCCGAGCTTGAGCATGAAGTCCGGCGTGATCGGCACCGTGCCGACCGGGCCGCGGATGCCGTCGGTGCCGAAATAGCGTTTGCCGTTGCTGAGCATTTGTGGAACCGATAGTGAAACCGGGAGTGGATCGATTAGCGCGCAAACATCGAGTGTACTGCAATCGCGTCCACTGTGGCAGCAACGTCATGGCTGCGGATGATGCGGGCGCCGGCTCGCAGGGCGAGGGTGGCCGCGGCGACCGAACCGGCGAGCCGGCCCCCGGCCGGCCTTCCCGTCGCCGCGCCGATCATCGATTTGCGGGAGACGCCGATCAGCAGCGGGTGGCCGATTTCGGCGAATCGGGGCAGTTCGCGCAGCAGGGTGAAATTGTGCGCGGCGGTCTTGCCGAAGCCGAAGCCCGGGTCGATGGCGATGCGCTCAGCGGCGATGCCGGCGTCGACCGCGCTAGTCGCGCGCTGTTTCAGGAAAGCGGCGACTTCGGCGGCGACATCCGCATAATGCGGGTTTTGCTGCATTGTCCCCGGCTCGCCGCGCATGTGCATCAGGCAAACCGCCATGCCGGATTCGGCCGCGGTTTCGATGGCGTCGGGCTTGGCCAAGGCCCGGGTGTCGTTGATCATTCCGGCCCCGGCCGCGCCAGCGGCCCGGATCAACTCGGGGGAACTCGTGTCCACCGAGACGATGGCGTCGATGCGGTCGAGCACGGCCTCTAGGACTGGCAGCACCCGGTCGATTTCCCGCTGGGGAGAGACCGGCATCGCGCCGGGGCGGGTCGATTCGCCGCCGATGTCGATCAGCCGCGCGCCCTCGGCGAGCAGGGTTTCAGCCCGGCGCAGGACCTTGTCGAGATCGACGCGGAATCCACCGCTGGATTCGGCGCCGAGGGCGCCGCCGTCAAAAAAGGAATCCGGGGTGAGGTTGATCACGCCCATGCACACCGGGCGCGACAGGTCGAGAATGCCCTGCCCGGTGCTGAGCGATTGGGTCATATGTCTTTCGCGGCTTAGGCGTGGGGGCACGCGGTCGCTGGACGGTCAGTGCTCCGTGGCGGGGTCGCCGATCGGGCCGGCCTGGCCGGAATCACCGCTGGCTTTGTCGGCTTCGGTTGCGCTGGGCTTGGCGCCGTCGCCGGGCTGGTCGTTGTCGGACCAGTCCGCGGGGGGGCGGGGCTTCTTGCGCGCCATGATGTCGTCGATCTGATCGGTGTCGATGGTCTCGTACTCCATCAGCGCGTCTTTCATCAACTCGAGAATGTCACGGTTTTCTTCGAGAATCCGGGCGGCCCGGTCGTAGCATTCGTCGATGATCCGGCGCACTTCGCGGTCGATGGCCACGGCGGTGTCCACCGAGACCGTCTTCGCCTGGTGCGCCGCCGAGCGGCCGAGAAAGACCTCGCCCTCGTCCTCGGAATAGAGCAGCGGGCCGAGCTCGTCGGTGAGGCCCCATTTGGTCACCATGTTGCGGGCCATTTCCGTGGCGCGCTGGATGTCGTTGGAGGCGCCGGTGGTGACGCCCTCCTTGCCGAGGGTCATCTCCTCGGCGATGCGGCCGCCGTAGAGGCTGCAAATCTGGCTCAGAATCGAGCGCTTGCTCAGGCTGTAGCGGTCTTCCTCGGGCAGGAACATGGTCACGCCGAGGGCGCGGCCCCGAGGGATGATGCTGACCTTGTAGACCGGATCGTGCTCGGGCATGAGCCTGCCGACGATGGCGTGGCCGGCTTCGTGGTACGCGGTGTTGACGCGCTCCTTCTCCGACATGACCATGGACTTGCGCTCGGCGCCCATCATGATCTTGTCCTTGGCCTTCTCGAATTCCTCCATGGTGACGAGGCGGCGGTTGGCGCGGGCGGCGAACAGCGCCGCTTCATTGACGAGGTTGGCGAGGTCGGCGCCGGAGAATCCCGGCGTGCCCCGGGCGATCACCGAGGCCTGGACGCGCTCGTCGATGGGCACATTGCGCATGTGCACCTTGAGGATCTGCTCCCGGCCGCGGATGTCGGGCAGGCCGACGACGACTTGGCGGTCGAAGCGGCCCGGGCGCAGCAGCGCCGGGTCGAGCACATCGGGGCGGTTGGTGGCGGCCATGACGATGATGCCGTCGTTGCCTTCGAAGCCGTCCATTTCCACGAGCAACTGGTTCAGCGTCTGTTCGCGCTCGTCGTGGCCGCCGCCAAGGCCGGCGCCGCGGTGGCGCCCAACGGCGTCGATCTCATCGATGAAAATGATGCAGGGGGATTGCTTCTTGGCCTGGTCGAACATGTCGCGGACGCGGGAGGCGCCGACGCCGACGAACATTTCGACAAAATCGGAACCCGAGATCGAGAAGAACGGCACCTTGGCCTCGCCGGCGATGGCCTTGGCGAGCAGGGTCTTGCCGGTGCCGGGCTGGCCCACCATGAGCACACCCCGGGGAATGCGCCCGCCGAGGCGCTGGAACTTGTCGGGTTCGCGCAGGAAGTCGACGAGCTCCTTCACATCCTCCTTGGCTTCCTCCACGCCGGCGACATCGGCGAAGGTGACCTTGATCTGGTCCTCGCCGAGCAGTTTGGCCTTGCTTTTGCCGAAGGACATGGGGCCGCCCTTGCCGCCCACGCCGCCCTGCATCTGCCGCATGAAGAAGAAAAACAGCGCGATGATGATGAGCACCGGGAAGCCGGCGACGAGCAATTGCGTCCAGATGCTTTGCCGCGCGGGTTCTCGACCGATGATTTCGACATCGTTTTCAAACAGGTGGTCGAGCAGCCTTTCATCGCCGATGGAGGGCAGGGTCGTGCGGAAGCGGCTGCCGTCGTTGCGGATGCCGGTGAGGTTGATGCCCGCGAACTCCACCCGGTCCACCCGGCCCGTTCCGACTTCGCGGAAGAAATCGGAATAGACCAGGGATTCCTCGTTGGTTCCCTGATTGATGTTGTTGAACACCGTCAGCAGGACGGCGGCGATGATCATCCACAGAATCAGGTTTTTTGCCATGTCGTTCAAGGCTTCCTCTCCTCCGGGCCGAACCCGGAACCCGCCCCGCCGCCAGTAGCCTGGCCGGGGGACGGAACACAAACTTCATTTTGCCCGCGAAACCCACTCGCAAGCAAGTATACTTCACTTGTACGCGCCCGGCTCGCATCCGGTTTTCTGGTTTTGACGGCGGCGAAGTCCACCCGCAGCGACGCCCGGAACGCTTCGCAGCCCTCGCCCTGGAAGACTTTGACCAGCAGGCTCCCGCCGCGGGCGAGCGCGCGGCGGGCGAGATCCCGGGCCAATTCGGCCAAGGCCATGGCCCGGGGCTGGTCGATCCCCTTCACTCCACTGATATTGGGCGCCATGTCGGAAATTACAAGCTCGGCCCCGGCGCCGCCGAGCCGGGCGAGCACTTCCTCAAGCACCTGCGCTTCGGCAAAGTCGCCGCGCACGAAGTCAACCCCGGCAATCGGCGCCATCGGCAGCAGATCGACCGCAACCACCCGGCCCCCGGCGCCGGCGAATTCGACCGCGACCTGGGACCAGCCACCTGGCGCCGCGCCGAGATCGACCACGGTCATGCCCGGCTTGACGAGCCGGTCCCGCCGCTGGATTTCGAGCAGTTTCGCGCTGGCCCGGGAGCGGTAGCCCAGTTCCCGGCTGCGTTGCACATGCGGGTCCGAGAAATGCTCGCGCAGCCAAGCCTTGCTCGATTTCGACTGCTTCATCGCCCGTTGCGCGGGGGGAAAATCGCCGGAAGCAACTTGCCGGGGCAATCAGACATGCTCGACCGAATCGATTTCGTACTCGATTTCCCCCGCCGGCGCCCGCACCACGATTTCATCGCCCTCGTGCCTGCCCATAACCGCCCTAGCGATTGGGGACACCACCGAGATCCTGCCGGCGGAGACATTGGCCTCGTCTTCGCCGACGATCCGGTACTTCACTTTCTCCTCGGTCTCCAAGTTGAACAGCGTAACCGTGGCGCCGAAAATGACCTTGCCGGAATGCGGGATGCGGGTGATGTCGATCACTTCGGAATCGGCGAGCTTGCGCTCGATCTCGGTGATGCGGCCTTCGCAGAAACTCTGCTGCTCCCGGGCGGCGTGGTATTCGGCGTTCTCGCGCAGGTCGCCGTGGGCCCGGGCCTCGGCGATGGCGGCGGAAATCGACGGGCGGACGACAGCCTTGAGATGCTGCAGCTCTTCCCGCAGCTTCTTTTCCCCCGCGACAGTCATGGGCACCCTGGGCATAAGCTCCCCCGGTCCGTGTTTTTTGGGCCAGCCAAGCTCTGGTTCAGCCGGGCAATCCAGATGGTTCAGCCGAGTTCGGCGTGCAATTGTTGGATCGTGTAGACCGACAGCTTGTCACCGAACTTCAGCGCCTGGCAAACCGCGAACGCCCCGGCGATCGTGGTGGTGCAGAATACGCCGTGACGGAGCGCGGTGCTGCGGATCGTGGATGAATCCGCTATGGCCCGCCTGCCTTCCGTGGTGTTGAAGACCAGTTCGATCTCGTCGTTTTTTAGCATATCGACGATGTGCGGTCTACCTTCGGCGACCTTGTTCACGCGCTTGACCGGAAAGCCCGCGGCTTCGATCACCGCGGCGGTGCCCCGGGTCGCGGCGAGCTGGTAGCCGAGGCCGAGCAGCTCCCGGGCGATGTCGACGAGGTGGACCTTGTCCGGGTCCCGCACGCTGACGAAGGCGGTGCCGGATTTGCCGATGACCGCGCCGGCGGCGAGCTGGGCCTTGGCGAAGGCCTCGGCGAAGGTGGCGCCGACGCCCATCACCTCGCCGGTGGATTTCATTTCCGGGCCGAGAATCGGATCGACTCCGGGGAATTTGTTGAACGGGAAAATCGCCTCCTTCACGGCGAAAGTCGGAGGAATGACCTCCCGGGTGAAGCCCTGTTCGGCCAGCGGCTTGCCGATCATGCAGCGCGCCGCCACCTTGGCCAGCGAAGTGCCGATGCACTTGGAAACAAAGGGCACGGTGCGCGAGGCCCGGGGATTGACTTCGATCAGGTAGACCTCGCCTTCCTGCCAAGCGAGCTGGGTGTTCATCAGGCCAACCACGCCAAGCTCGAGGGCGAGGGCCGAAACCTGCCCGCGGATGCTTTGCTGGACTTCGGCCGGCAGATTGTAGGGTGGCAGCGAGCACGCCGAATCGCCGGAGTGGATGCCGGCCTGCTCGATATGCTGCATGATCGCCCCGACGATGACGCTGTCGCCGTCGCTGACCAGATCGACATCGATTTCAATCGCCGAACTGAGGAAGTAATCGAGCAGCACCGGGCTTTCGTTGGAAACCTTCACCGCGTCGCGCATGTAGCGTCTGAGCTCGGCTTCGTTGTAGACGATCTCCATGGCGCGGCCGCCGAGCACCCAGGATGGCCGCACCACCAGCGGATAGGAGATCTCCCTGGCCGCCTCGATGGCTTC
This sequence comes from Gammaproteobacteria bacterium, assembly GCA_026709135.1. Lineage (GTDB taxonomy): Bacteria > Pseudomonadota > Gammaproteobacteria > Pseudomonadales > Pseudohongiellaceae > UBA9145. The sequence continues at coordinate 7,196 of JAPOTO010000253.1, forward strand.
CCCGACGCTGCGGGCGGTGCGGTTGGGTGGCTGCTTCAGGCCCAGCTTGCGGATCAGTTGCTGGAAGCGCTCGCGGTCCTCGGCGCGGTCGATGGCGTCGGGCGGGGTGCCGATGATCGGCGCGCCGGCGCGTTCAAGCTGCTTGACGAGATTGAGCGGCGTCTGCCCACCGAACTGGACGATGACGCCTTCGGGCTGTTCCAGCTCGATGATCGCCAGCACATCCTCGAAGGTCAGCGGCTCGAAATACAGCCGGTCCGAAATGTTGAAATCGGTGGAGACGGTTTCCGGGTTGCAATTGACCATGATGGTCTCGTAGCCGTCTTCTCGCATCGCCAGGGCGGCGTGGACGCAGCAGTAATCGAATTCGATGCCTTGGCCGATGCGGTTGGGGCCGCCGCCGAGCACCATGATTTTGCGCCGGGACGAGGGCGCGGCCTCGCATTCCTCCTCATAGGTGGAGTACAGGTAGGCGGTGGTGGAGTTGAATTCGGCGGCGCAGGTGTCCACCCGCTTGAACACCGGGCGGATGCCGAGTTCGCCGCGCCGCGCGCGGATTTCGTCTTCTTTGGCGCCGAGCAACTGGGCCAGGCGGCGGTCGGAAAATCCCCGGCGCTTGAGCTGGAACAGCGCGTCCCGGTCGAGATCCGCCAGCGACGTCCCGGCCAGCGATTGTTCCCGCGCGATGAGGTCTTCGATCTGGGCCAGGAACCACGGGTCGATTCCCGACAGTCCGGCGATTTTCGTAACGCTCCAGCCATGGCGGAAGGCTTCGGCGACATACCACAGCCGCTGGGCGCCGGCTTCGGTCAACTCCCGCCGCAAGTGGAGCTTGACGCCGTTGGCGCCGAGTTCGAGCCCAGCTTCGAGCGCGGCGTCGAGCACGGGTTCGAGTACGGGTTCAAGCCCGGACATGCCAATTTCAAGCCCCCGCAGCGCCTTCTGCAGCGATTCCTGGAAAGTGCGGCCGATGGCCATGACCTCGCCCACCGATTTCATCTGGGTGGTGATGCGGTCGTTGGCTTCGGGAAATTTCTCGAAGGTGAAGCGGGGAATCTTGGTGACGACATAGTCGATGCTCGGCTCGAAGGAGGCCGGGGTGACGCCGCCGGTGATCTCGTTGCGCAATTCATCGAGGGTGTAGCCGATGGCGAGCTTGGCCGCCACCCGGGCGATGGGGAACCCGGTCGCCTTGGAAGCCAGCGCCGAGGAGCGCGACACCCTGGGGTTCATTTCGATGACCACGAGCCGGCCGTCCGCGGGGTTGACCGCGAATTGAACATTGGAGCCGCCGGTTTCGACGCCGATCTCGCGCAGCACGGCGATCGCCGCGTTGCGCATGATCTGGTATTCCTTGTCGGTCAGGGTCTGGGCCGGGGCGACGGTGATCGAGTCGCCGGTGTGGACCCCCATGGCGTCGAGATTCTCGATCGGGCAGACGATGATGCAGTTGTCGTTGCGGTCGCGGATGACTTCGAGCTCGTATTCCTTCCAGCCGATGAGCGACTCGTCGATCAGCAGTTCGCTGGTTGGCGAAAGTTCGAGCCCGCGCGAGCAGATTTCCTCGAACTCCTCCCGGTTGTAGGCGATGCCGCCGCCGGACCCGCCGAGGGTGAAGGACGGGCGGATGATGCAGGGAAAGCCGATTTCCTCAAGCGCCCCGCGGGCCTCGGCCATGTTGTGGGCCATGACGTGGCGGGGGGTTTCGAGGCCGATGGCGGTCATGGCGCGGTCGAACAGTTCCCGGTCTTCGGCCTTGTCGATGGCTTCGCGGCTGGCGCCGATCAATTCCACGCCGTGTTTCTTGAGCACGCCCTCGCGGTTGAGGTCGAGGGCGCAGTTGAGCGAAGTCTGCCCGCCCATGGTTGGCAGCAGCGCGTCCGGGCGCTCGCGTTCGATGATCTTCTCCACCATTTGCCAGGTGATGGGTTCGATGTAGGTCGCGTCCGCCATCGCGGGGTCGGTCATGATGGTGGCGGGATTCGAGTTGACGAGAATGACGCGGTAGCCCTCTTCCTTGAGCGCGCGGCAGGCCTGGACGCCGGAATAATCGAACTCGCAGGCTTGGCCGATGACGATGGGCCCGGCGCCGATGATCAGGATGCTGTCGATGTCAGCGCGCTTGGGCATGGTCTTCCATCAATCGAATGAAATGATCGAACAGCGGCGCGGCATCGTGCGGGCCGGGGCTCGCTTCGGGATGGCCCTGGAAGCCGAAGGCCGGGCGGTGCCGGTGGGCGATGCCCTGCAGGCTGCCGTCGAACAGCGACACATGGGTTGGGCGCAGGTTTTCGGGCAGGCTTTCGCCATCGACGGCGAAGCCGTGGTTCTGGCTCGTGATCAGCACCGTGCCGTCATCGAGATTGCGCACCGGATGATTGGCGCCATGGTGGCCGTGGGGCATCTTCACGCTGCGCGCGCCGCAGGCGAGGCCGAGCAACTGGTGGCCGAGGCAAATGCCGAACAGGGGAATGCCGGCATCGAGTAACGCGCGGGTGGCTTCGATGGCGTAGGCGCAGGGTTCCGGGTCGCCGGGGCCATTGGAGAGGAAGATGCCGTCTGGTGCCATCGCCAGCACCTCCCCCGCCGGCGTGGTGGCGGGAACCACGGTCACAGCGCAGCCGCGCGCGGCAAGCAGGCGCAGGATGTTGCGCTTGACGCCGAAATCATAGGCGACAACGCGATGGCGCCCGCCATCGGCCCGGGCTGGCGCGTTTCCGTATCCCGGCCCCAGGGCCCAGGCGCCCCCGGCCCATGGGTAGCTTTCCGCGGTGCTGACTGCTTGCGCCAGATCCATTCCCTTGAGGCCGGGAAAGGCCCGGGCTTCGGCGAGGGCGCGCTCCGCCCCGCCCGCTTCGTATTCGGTGCCGGAGAGCAGGCAGCCGTTGAGCGCGCCTTTTTCCCGCAGCAGGCGGGTCAGCCGCCGGGTGTCGATTTCGGCGATGGCGACGACGTTTTGCGCTTTGAGGAATTCGTCGAGGGTCTGCTCGCGGCGGAAGTTGCTGGCGAGCAGGGGCAGGTCGCGGATAACGAGCCCGGCGGCCCAGGCCCGGCTTGATTCCATGTCCTCCCCGTTGGCGCCGGTGTTGCCGATGTGGGGATAGGTGAGCGTTACGATCTGGCGGGCGTAGGAGGGGTCGGTGAGGATTTCCTGATAGCCGGTCATCGCGGTGTTGAAAACAACCTCGCCACTGCTGCAACCCTCTGCGCCAATGGCGACCCCCTCGAACAGATTCCCGTCCTCAAGGGCCAATACCGCGGATTTTTCCAACGCTACGCTCCCGTCATTGGCGTGGAACGCGGGCATAAAAAAACGGAATGGGTTGACCCCAGTCCGCTCTCAGGCGCGGCCTCCCACTGGATCCACCCAGACAACTCTCAGCATTCCACCTAATGAATGCGCATTTTAAGGAAAATTGTCCCGCATGTCTACTCCGCAGCCTATACCAGTCGCCCTCATAGTTTTAGGGAACCATTAGCCGACACAGCCCATCCTTTGATGTAGAGCTAATATCCAGAACTAGGGGTCAGCGGCAGAACGGATAGAATCCGGTCTGCACACAGGGTTACATTACGATACAGCAGTTCGTGAAAACACCTTGACAACCATATGCGTTACATGTTTTTTTGAAGAGGCATACTGGCACATCAAATAGAAACAGCTTTTGCCTGCTTTGAAGTGTCTGGCCTTTTATCACGAAATTAGAGATTGATTAGCTCTACTTTCAGTACTCAAATTTTTTATTAGAAAGGATATATTGATGAAATTTGAATTAGTGTCACAAATAGGAGTCAAGAATTCTTCTCTTGAGGAAAAGATTAAGTCTGCTTGTTTCGATACGATATATGATTTAGATAGACTTGATGTTGCTGTTGCATACGCAACGATTCAAGGTGTGAAACTGCTAGAATCTACTCTCGGTCAAATACCTTCGAATTCGAGATGGGTTATTGGCCTAGATGATGCAGTTACGCAGCCAGAAGCTTTAGAGTATTTGACAAAACTTGAAGGTAGCGAGGTTCGGATCGGAAAAATGCACCGTGCAGCGCGTTTCCATCCCAAATTATATTGCTTATGGTCCTCAAATGATGATAGTAAATGTGTTTCAATTGTTGGATCAGGAAATTTGACTATAAGTGGTTTCCGGGAAAATGGCGAGGCCGCTGCTATATTTACTTCAGAATCGATATCAGACGCATTGCTACTAAAACAACAATGGAAAAGGATGTGGCAATTAGGCGAAAAGCTTAGTTCTCTTAAATTACAGTCTTATCGTGATACATACATGAAGGCAAAAAAATTGAGAAAGGAACTAGTGGATATCGGAGTAACACTTCCAGATTCACAATCCGAATCTCAATGGGAAGAGGGAAGTTATACGCAAAGTGGGGACCCCACAAGTGCTAGTAACGCTTGGCTCGAAGCTGGTTCAGCAAGTGCCGGGGGAAGAGATCTTGAATTTCCCAAAAAAATGATGCCATTCTTTAGGCTTAGCGCAACTAAAGAAACTAGAAAATTCATAATGGGTGACGGTACTGAGCATCAGCTTACATTCACTGAACGGACGAGGAATCAAATGTGGCGATTAATGTTTACTAGTGAGGCCATACGAGCTGCTATAGATAGAGATACGCTGCGCCCTACTTCAGGCGGCAACAGGTCTGACCTAACTATCATATTTCAACGAATTAAAGGGAGCAATGACTTTGCATTGAGAATGATTAGGATAGATGATTATGAATTTAACAAGTTACTACAGAAATCAAGAAGTTCGGGCTCCCTTGAGCGAACAACTGCAGGCCCTGGAGGTCGTCGATACGGCTTTTATTAAACAGGTAGATGCTTTGATTTTGTGATTACAAATTTAAAGTTGGGATAAATTTTCTTAGATCTTACTTCGATTACTTCAATAGATAAGTTGAGCATTTTCGTTTCTGAAGAAAAGCTATCCTCTACTTATGTATTCTATTTGCAGACGAATCAATCATGCTACTCGCATGCTTGATTCATCAATTACGCAATTTACATCAACCAATCCTCGACGATTTTGCGGACTGA
>JAPOTO010000092.1:0-2492 GCA_026709135.1 Gammaproteobacteria bacterium
CCCTCGAAAAGCGGTGCTTTTCGTCTGCTTCGCAGACCGGGCCTCACCCTGTCTCGCACGCCCGCTGAACGCCACCCAGCCAGACGGCGACTCACGCTGTGCTCGCCATCCGTCATTCTGCGCGGAGTTGACTTCGACCAGGCCTCACCCATATCTGCCGGTAATATACTCTTCGGTGCGGCGTTTTACGGGGTTGGTGAAGATTCTCGCGGTGGTGTCGAACTCCACCAGGTCGCCCATGTCCATGAAGGCGGTGTAATCCGACACCCGCGCCGCCTGTTGCAGATTGTGGGTGACGATGACGATGGTGTAGCGCTTTTTCAGCTCGGTGATCAATTCCTCGATCTTCAGCGTCGAGATCGGGTCGAGCGCCGAGGCGGATTCATCGAGCAGCAGCACTTCCGGCGCCACCGCCAGGGTGCGGGCGATGACGAGGCGCTGCTGCTGGCCGCCGGAAAGCGCGAGGGCGCTGTGGTGCAGGCGGTCCTTGACTTCATCCCACAGCGCCGCCGCGGCGAGGGATTCCTCGACGATTTCATCGAGCCGGCGGCGCGAGCCGATGCCGCGGATGCGCAGGCCGAAGGCGACATTCTCGTAGATCGATTTGGGGAAAGGGTTCGGTTTCTGGAACACCATGCCGACCCGGCGGCGCAGTTCGGTCACGTCGATCTTGGGTGAATAGATGTTCTTGCCTTCGAGCCGCACGCGGCCGGTGATCACACAATCGTCAACGAGGTCGTTGAGCCGGTTGAAGCAGCGCAGCAGGCTCGTTTTGCCGCAGCCGCTCGGGCCGATGAGGGCGGTGACCCGCTGCCGCGGCACCGTCAGCCGCACCTTGTTCAGCGCCTGGCGGTTGCCGGCGTAGCACACACTGAGATTGCGCGTCTCCAGGCAGGGCTGTGGCCGCGCCCCATCGGCCCCATCCACCCCACCCACTGAGGCGCCGAGGATGTCGATTTCGCCGCTCAGGTCCATGCGCCGGCATCCATGGCCCGGTAGCGCTCGCGCAGCCGGGCCCGCAACAGCACCGCGCTCAGGTTCAACGCCGCCACCACGGCGACGAGCAGGAAGGCGGTGGCGAAAGCTTGCGGCATGGCGGCTTCGACATTCGGGCTTTGGGTGGCGAGGTCGAACACATGGTAGCCCAGATGCATGAATTGCTGTTCCAGATGCAGGTAGGGGAACTCGGTGTCCCAAGGCAGCGAGGGCGCGAGCTTGACCACGCCGACGAGCATCAGCGGCGCCACCTCCCCAGCCGCCCGGGCCACGGCGAGAATCAAGCCAGTGAGCATCGACGGCCGCGCCAGCGGCAGCACCACGCGCCACAGCGTTTCAAACTGGGTGGCGCCCAAGGCCAGGCTCGCCTCGCGCTGGGACGCCGGGATGTTGCGCAAACCCTCCTCGGTGGCGACGATGACCACCGGCAGGGTCAGCAGCGCCAAGGTGAGCGAGGCCCAGAGCAGGCCCGGCGTGCCGAAAGTCGGCGCCGGCAGCGATTCGGCGTAAAACAGCCGGTCGATCTCGCCGCCGGCGAGATAAATGAAGAATCCAAGCCCGAACATGCCGTAGACGATCGAGGGCACCCCGGCGAGATTGTTCACCGAGACCCGCACAATTCGCGTCAAGGCGCCCCTGGGCGCGTATTCGCTGAGATACACCCCGGCGACGACCCCGAGCGGGGTGACAATCACCGACATCAACAGCACCATCATGGCGGTGCCGTAGATAGCCGGCAGCAGGCCGCCTTCGGTGTTGGCCTCCCGGGGGTTGCCGGTGAGAAACTCGATCAGGCGCGAGGCATACACCTCGAGCGAGTCGAGCCAGCCCATGGCGTTCGGATGGTAGGCGCGGACGATATCGGCCACAGGGACCTCGGCCACGGTGCCGTCGGCGGTGCGCAGCAGCGCCGAGTCGCGCCGGATCTGCCGGTTCAACTCAAGCAGGCGCAGGCGGATCGCGGCGTATTCGGCGTTGAGTGATTCGCGCTCGGCGGAGATTTCCCGCCGGGCGCCGGCGCTGGCGCCGCCAGCCAATTCGAGCCGCCGCTCCTCGAGGCGCAGGCGCTCGACGGCCAGATTGATGTCGGCGATGATCGAACGCTCGATGTTTTCAATCTCGCGGCGCAGCTCCCTGGCCCGGTCGAGGCGCCGGTGCAGTTCGTTCCAGCGCGCTTCGGTTTCGTCGGCGGTTTCGTCGGCACTGGGGCCAGCGGGAAGTCGCAGCGGCGCGCCGGCTTCGCGCAGCCCCACCAGATAGCCGTAGAAATTGCCCCATTCCCGGCGCTCCAGCGTGACCAGCTCCGGCGGATGCGAAAGCCCGCTCATCAGCGCCGGCAGCACCCAGGCGAAGTCGCTGCCGGTGATATCGCGGTTGCCGAGCTTGAGCAGTTGCCGCTCCAGCCTGGCGTCATTGGCGGCGGGCGCGGGCGTTCCCGATCCCGTTGAGACCGACATCATCGGCCCTTCGGGGACTGGACTTCCCGGCCCTTCGGG
>JAPOTO010000092.1:2504-12212 GCA_026709135.1 Gammaproteobacteria bacterium
CGGCCCTTCGGGGACTGGACTTCCCGGCCCTTCGGGCCGGGCGCGCCCGGCATCGATGGTTTCGCTGGCGGCGACTTCGCCGATGATGAGCCGCGGGCCGTCCGCGCCGGGATAATTCGCCTGCAACACCGGCTTTGGCCAGAAATGCCCCAGCCCCTTGACGCCAAGCAGCAGCGGCAGGCCCAGGGCCATGCCCAGGCACAGCGTCACCGCCCCGGCATTGAGCCAGATCCAGGGCGCTCCGCCGCGCCACCAGTTGGTCAGCGGGTGTTTCATATCATCCGGTACTTCCTGCGCAGGCGCTGGCGCAGGAGTTCGGCGGCGGAGTTGATCGCGAAAGTGAACAGCAGCAGCACCAGGGCGGCGAGAAACAGAATCCGGTAATGGGTGCCGCCAACTTCGGATTCCGGTATCTCGATGGCCAGGCCCGCCGCCAGGCTGCGCATGCCCTCGAACAGGTTGATGTCCATGATGGGGGTGTTGCCGGTGGCCATCAGCACGATCATCGTTTCGCCGACCGCCCGGCCGAAACCGATCAGCAAGGCGCTGACAATCCCCGGCGCCGCCGCCGGCAGGATCAGCCAGGTCAGCGTTTGCCAGCGGTTCGCCCCCATCGCCAAGGCGCCGTAGCTGAGGTGCCGCGGCACGGTGAAGATGGCGTCGTCGGCGAGGGAGTAGATCGCCGGAATCACGGCGAAACCCATGGCGGCGCCAACGATGAGGGCGTTGCGGGAAACATAGTCCAAGCCCCAGCGCCGCGTCAGCCAATCCTTCAGACTGCCGTCGAACAGGGCGTTTTCCACGCCCGGCGCCAGCCACCAGGCGAGCCAGCCGGCGAGCAGCAGCACCGGCGCCAGCACCGGCAACTGCCAGCCTTCGGCGAACTCGAAGTCGAAGCGCTCGGGCAGCCTCGCCAGCGCCAGGCTCGCCAACAGCACCGCCAGCGGCAGCAGCAGCGCGCCGAGCGCCAGCGCGGCGAGATTGGCGTCCACCAGCGGCGCCAGCCACAGCCCGGCGAGAAAACCGATCACCACCGTTGGCAGCGCTTCCATCAATTCGATCAGCGGCTTGATCTGCCGCCGGGCGCCCGGGGGCATGAAGTATCCGGTGAACACCGCGGCACAGACCGCCAGCGGCGCGGCGAAGAGCATGGCGCAGAAGGCGGCTTTCAAGGTGCCGAAGGTCAGCGGCGCCAGGCTGTATTTGGGCTCGAAGGTGTCGTCCGCGGCCGAGGACTGCCACACCAGCGCTGGTTCGGGATAGTTTTCATACCAGGTGGGCCGCCACAGCGCGGCCAGCGAGAACTCGGCGAAGGGATGGTCGATCCGCCAGCTCGCCAAGCGTCCCGAGTCGTCTTCGAGCAGCAGCAGATCGCCAGCCGGGGCGAGCGCCGCCGCGCCCAGAGCCCCGCTCTCAAAAGGGGTCGCGAGACTTGCCGCGGGAGGCGTCGAAAGCGATGCCGCAACGCCGGGCCCGCGCTGCCTGTGCACGTTCCCGGCGGTGACATCGACCAGGGCGATTTCGCCGCCGCCGTCTCCGCTTCCGCCGACCGCGGCGAACACCCGCCGATCGCGCTCCACCTCGAGCGCGCCCACCGCGCCGTCGAACAAGTCGAACTCGCGCACCCGCCGCAGCCGCGGCCCGCCCGCTTCGCGGACGATGAACCATTGCCCGACGGTGCCGGCATCGTCCGCCGCGAGCAGCGACGCGCCGCCGGCGAGCAACCGGGCATGGGTGAGGCGCGCCGGCGGCGCCGTCAGCGCGGCGGAATCGACAACCCGGCCATCTTCGCCCTCCGCGAGCGAGACGAGGCTGAGTTCATCATCCGCCGAAACAAGCAGCATCCAGCGTGGGTCCCGCGGCAGCAGGATGCGCTCGACCGGCGGGGCTGAAGGGTTCAGTTCCCGGCGCGGCCCGGTCGCATTGAGCCGCGAAACCGGTGATGCGAGGCCCGGCGCTCCGCCGGCGGCCGGAACCGTCAACAATGCCACGGCGCCGCGAGGCCCGGCCGCGGCGATTTCCACCCCGCCAGCGACGCTGCGCAGGGCCAGGGCGCGAACCGGCTCGGCTTCCAGCACGGAATGAGCGGTTTGCCCCAGCGGATAGCGCAAACCCGGCGGGGCCGAAGGCAAACTGTTGCTGGCATCGCCCACCTCGACCGGCGCGCTCCAGGTGGCGATCAACACCCCGCCATCATCGAAACCCGCGGCGAAAAGGCCGCTGCCCGCGGCATCCCCGGCGACCGCGGTCAGCCTCGCCCCGGCACCGCGCGGCAAGCTTTCCCGGCCCAGCAATGCGCCGGTGTCGAGGTCCAGAAACGAGGCGGCGCCAGCCCAGTCGATGCGCAGCGCCACACCAGCCGCGGAGTCCACTTCAAGCCAGGCGGGCTGGCCGGACACCGCCCGCGGGATCGGCTCTTCGCCAGCGAAACCGACACCCTGGAACAGCGGCAGAACCTCGTAAACGAGATAGAAGAAGATCAGCAGCAGTGAAGCGATTATGCCCAGCCCGCCGATGGAAACCACCACCCTGGCGGCGCGGTCCCAGAGCCGGCGGCGGGCGGCATGGCGCAGCAGCCGGCGGAGGTTTTTTTTGCTTGCCTTGTTCCCGCCCGCTTTTTTTCCGCTCTCGACTCGCCCGCCCGCGCCGGGTTTCGTGGCCGCCGTTCGCCCAGCGGAATTCATTGCCGGCCGCGTCCTTGCGCCGCGGCGAGCGATTCCGCCGCCAGCGCCGCGGACAGGGGGATGTAGCCGCTGCGGGAGACGATTTGCTGGCCGCCCCGGGACAAAACCATGCGGATGAATTCGCCCTCGAGCGGCGGCAGGGCGCCACCCGGCGGCTGGTTGACATAGAAGTACAGTTGGCGCGTGAAGGGATAGGCGCCGCTGGTGGCCTCGGCGGGCAAGGCGGAATAATCGACTCCATCGCGGCGCCAGCGCACCGGCACGATGCGCACGCTCGGCGTGCGGAAAGCGATGCTGGAATAGCCGATGCCGTCGAGCGTCGAGCCGATGGCGTGCACCAGCGCCCCGGAGCCCGACAATTCACCCACGCCGGCGTGGAAATCGCCCCGGCACAGCGCCGCCTCCTTGAAGAAACCATAGGTGCCCGAGGCCGAGTTGCGGCCGAAGGCGCTGACGCGCCGCCCGGCCCAATGCCCGGACAGCCCGAGTTCGCGCCAGTTTTCGACGCGGGCTGCCGCGCCGCAGCGCAAGGTGGCGGAGAACACCGCGTCGATCTCGCCGCGGGAAATATCCGGCAATGGATTGTCGCGGTGGACGAGAATGGCGAGCGCATCCAGCGCCACGGGCACCGGCGTGGGCGGATAGCCGTAGCGGGCGGTGAAGGATGCGATTTCGGCGCGCCGCATGACGCGGCTCATCAGGCCGATGCTGGCGGTGGTCTCGGTCAGCGCCGTCGGCGCCGCCGAAGAGCCCGTGGCCTGAATCTGGATATTGACGTTCGGGTAAACCCGGCGGAATTCTTCGGCCCACAGCGTGGTCAGGTTGGCGACGGTGTCCGACCCAGTCGCCGAGAGCGTCCCGGAAACCCCGCTGACCGCGCGGTACTCGCCAAGCCCCGCCTCCTGCGCCACGACCGCGCCGGACAAGGCGGCAAGCGCGGCGAGGCAGGACAGGCGAAAGCGGAAAAACATGCCGATAGTGTAAGCCATATGCGGCTTGCGTATGCTCTGACTTGATCAGAGTGCTAGTATGTCTGTCCAGTTGGCAGAAACCCGGACCAAGCCATGACCGCCGCGGACGCCGCGCCGGCGCTGCAACTCGTTCCCAGCGAAGCGGAACACCCCAGCGGGGCGCACGACAATCTGCACACCGATGATCTCGGCAAGGGCGAGAACATCGACCTCAGCCATGGCGGCTATTTGGAAAACCGCGAATTGAGCTATCTCAAGTTCAATCTGCGGGTGCTCTCCCAGGCGAGCAACCACGAGCATCCCCTGCTCGAGCGGCTGATGTTCCTGCTGATATTCAGCTCGAACCTCGACGAGTTCTTTGAAATCCGCGTTTCGGGCCTGAAGAAGCGGCTGCGCTTCGGCATGCGGCAGCCGGACCCCGACGGCAAACTCCCCGAGCAGATTCTCAACCAGATCCACGATCAGGTCCGCGCGGCGATGAACGAGCAGTACCGCATCCTCAACGAGGACCTGTTCCCCTCGCTCGCCCAGGAAAACATCCATTTCATCCGCCGCCAGGCCTGGAACGACAAGCTGGCGAGATGGGCCAGGGGCTATTTCAACAAGGAAGTCGTCCCCGTGATCAGCCCGCTCGGGCTCGACCCGGCCCACCCTTTCCCGCGGCTGGTCAATAAAAGCCTGAACTTCATTCTTTCCCTCGACGGCACCGACGCCTTCGGGCGCGAAAGCGGCCTCGCCATCGTGCCAGCGCCGCGCTCGCTGCCACGGCTGATCAAGGTGCCCGCGCGAATCGCCCCGGAGGGCGACAATTTCGTTTTCCTGTCCTCGATCATCCACGAGTTCGTCGGCGAATTCTTCCCGGGCATGGAAGTCACCGCCTGCCACCAGTTCCGCGTCACCCGCAACGCCGATTTGGAAATGTCCAATGTCGAGGTGGAGGATGTCGCCGCCGCGCTGCAGAACAAGCTCCACAGCCGCCGCTTCGGCGCCGCCGTCAAACTCGAGGTTGACAGCGGCTGCCCGGAGCGTCTCACCAGCTTCCTGCTCGACCGCTTCGATCTCGCCAAGAGCGAACTCTTCGAACTCGACGGCCCGGTGAACCTGCAGCGGCTCGTCGCCCTGTTCGGCATGATCGACCGGCCCGAGCTGCGCTTTCCCAAGTTCTCCCCGGGCCTGCCGCCGGCGCTCGCCGACCAGCGCAAGGATGTTTTCAGCGCCGTGGGCCGGGAGGATCAATTGCTGCTGCATCCCTTCCAGTCCTTCCTGCCGATCATCCAGTGGGTGCGCGAGGCCGCCAAGGACCCCTCGGTGCTGTCGATCAAGCAAACGCTCTACCGCACCAACGAATCCTCCGAGCTCGTCGAAGCCCTCGCCGAGGCCGCCCGCAACGGCAAGGAGGTGACCGTGGTGATCGAACTGCGCGCGCGTTTCGACGAGGAGGAGAACATCCAGTTCGCCAGCATCCTGCAGGAGGCCGGCGCGGTGGTGGTCTACGGCGTGCTCGGCTACAAAACCCACGCCAAAATGCTGCTCTTTGTGCGCCGGGAGAATGGCGCCCTCAAGCGCTACGCCCATCTCGGCACCGGCAATTACCACCGCAAGAATTCGCTGGTCTACACCGACTACAGCCTGCTCACCGCCGACGAGACGATCTGCGCCGATGTGCACAAGGTGTTCCAGCAAATCACCGGCATGGGCAAGAAGATCCAGCCGCGGCTGCTGATTCACGCGCCGTTCCGGCTGCGCAAGTCGATGATCCGCATGATTGACGCCGAAAAGCGCGCCGCCAAGGCGGGCCAGCCAGCCCACATCAAGGCCAAAATGAATGCCCTCACCGACCCACAGATGATCAAGGCGCTGTATTCGGCCTCAAGGGCCGGGGTGAAAATCGATCTCGTCGTGCGCGGCATCTGCTGCCTGCGGCCCGGCCTGCCGGGCATCAGCGAGAACATCCGCGTCGTTTCCATCGTCGGCCGCTTCCTCGAGCACTCCCGGGTCTACCACTTCCGCAATTCCGACCCCGGCGTCTACTGCTCAAGCGCCGACTGGATGCAACGCAACCTCTCCAACCGCATCGAGGTCTGCTTCCCCATCCTCAACCCCAAACTCGCCCAGCGCGTCGTCGACGAACTCGACCTCTACCTCGAAGAGCGCGTGCAAAGCTGGGAACTCCAATCCGACGGCGAATACCAACCCCTCACCACCAACCGCCCCGCCGAACCCGGCGTCCAGCAAAAACTGCTGGAAAAGCTGGGCTAGGCGCCTACGCGATGGCGAGCAATCCGCCCGGAGAGAACCCATTCACCCCCGGTTCGGGCAGAATGCCGCCTCACCTCGCCGGAAGAGAACATGAACAGGCGGTAATCTCCGACTTCACCGGCGAGTTGTCCCGCTCAAAAGCGCCCCAGGCCATCATCATGGTGGGCCCAAGGGGCTGTGGCAAGACGGTGTTGAGCAACTGGTGCCGGGAAGCCGCCCCTGGCATCGATTCCAAAATCCGGGTCAAAAAGTTCAAGGGCAAACTGCCAAACGAAGAAGCGCTGATCGCCCGCGAGCTGCTCGATCAGCTATTCGATTTGCGGCGGCCCGACGAGGTAACCACCAGGCTTGGCGTGGGAGGTTTTGTTGGCGGGGAAACCAGGTACGACCTCAAACCGACCGGGCAAATGATCATCAACGCATTGATTGCGGAATGCCGAAGATCGCCATTGCTGTTGATCGTCGACGAGGCCGCCGAAAACAGCCGCGAAAGCCTCGGCGAGCTGTTCAATCTGCACCAGGATGTCAACGCTGAAACCGGCAATCTCCTGCTCGTGCTCGCGGGAACGCCAAACGTCGTTCAGGTTCTCCGCTCCGCCGGCGCCACCTTCATGAATCGCAACAAGGTGCTGAACATCGGTTTGCTCGACGAGAACGAATCGAGGGAAGCGATCACAGTGCCCTTGGCTGAAACCGGAATGGCTATCGACAAAGCGGCGCTCGATCAAGTAATCGCGGAAAGCCACGGCTATCCCCACTTCCTGCAACTCTGGGGCAGAGCGCTGTTCAATGAGTCCGCACGAAAAAACAGACAGAAAATCCTCCTCGAAGACGTGCATGGCGTGGCAGGCGAGGTGGCGAATGACAAGAACATAATTTACTCGGATCGATACGCCGAGTGGTCCGGTCAAGACATAAAGATTCTCGCCGAAGTCCTGAGCCGCACCCGGGAACGGCGACAATCCGGCCAACTAGCCAAGGCCAACCTCGCTGAAGCAGTTGCGCTAACACTTGAGGAAATCGAGGGAACCTCGTCCAGAGCCGAAGCCTTCACCGAAAAAATCCTAGCCACCGCCTGCCTCTGGCAACCCTGGGGCCAAGACCGCCTAGTATCCGGTTTGCCGAGTTTTATCGATTACATCCTGCAAATGAGCGATTCAATCTAAGTGAAAAGCTGCCATTAATTTCTAACTTCGCCCATGCAGGAAAAAGGAATAGTTCATAACATGAATGTAGAAAACCCTTCAAAACCATACTCAGGGTGGATTTGTCGAAGGCAACTCCAGCAAAAGATCAGCATGTTCCCGTACTTCATCGGTAACTTGATGCCCCAAGGTAAATAGAAAAACCTGCGCTCCTTCACGACGAGCAAACTTCATCGCGGGAACAAAGTCGCTGTCACCAGTTACCAAAACAATGACATCTGCGTGCTTTTTCAATGTAATTGAAGCAATATCCAAACCAAGCCTCATGTCTACTGCTTTTTGATGCACATTCGGATCCAAATCTTCCGCCGAAATTGCAAATTGATGCTCATCTCTAGGTAATCGTTTGTTATTGAGCTTCCATCCCCTGAAACGCAATTCTCCCATCCTCAACGAAATAAACGGCACATCACGTAACTCCAGATGCAAGCGTTGATTTGTTCGCGCCAGTTGCGTATTGCCAAATTGAATAAACCCACCTCCTAAAGGCTTGTGCTCACGCGCAGTCAAGGGTGGAGCATCATAGAAGTAAACTCGATGCAGATGCAGATCGGAAAGTTGTGGATGATCCTTCAAATTGTCAATGAAACGGCGCGTTGCCGCAGCCGTGAGAGGGTTTTCACGCGAGCCCAGTTTCCGTTTCAGAAAACCGGCATCGATTAGCACGGCATAAGCTCGAGATCGCATGACCAAATCGGGAAAGGTGCCGCGGGCGTGCGCGGGGTCAAGAACCCACTTGGATTGTGGCGCACGGCGCGGCTAGCTTTTATCAACGGTGGAGAGCTTACACCTAGTCCGCTTGAATGGCAAGGCTGGCAGGCAGGACTACCCCGTCTCGTTCACTGCGGGGAGGGGGCTTTGGCGCATGATGGGGAGGGTTTTTTGGTTGCGGGCGAGGAAGTCGAGCATGCCTTCGCGCAGTGCGGTGGCGCTGAAGTGGAGGGTTTCGATTTGGAAGGTTCGCATGAGGGCGGAGGCCACGCACCAGCCGGGGAGTAGCAGTTCCCGGCGCTCGGGCTTGAGGCCGGGGAGCGGTCCGTTTTCGGCGATGCCTGCGGCGAGCAGGGGTTTGAGTTCGCCCAGGGCTTGCAGGGTGATGCGGTTTTTGCCGTAGCCGCGGTTTTCGCAGATGTATTTGAGCATCTTGACGGTGCCGGACGAGGCGTAGGCCTGATCCCAGCCGGCCCGGGCCACGGCGGCCTTGACCGGCTCGAACACCCCGGCCGCGGCTTCTAGGCCAGCTTCCATCCGCACTTCCAGCTTTTTGGCGTTGCTTTCCGGCTCGGCGAAAAAGCGGTCGCGCCAGGAGACGGTTCCCGCCGGCAGGCTTTCGGTGATGATCCGCCGGTGGCCGTGGCCGGCGATGAGTTCGGTGCTGCCGCCGCCGATGTCGATGACGAGCCGGCGCTCGCCGGCCTCCGGCAGCGAGGTGATGACGCCGGCGTAAATCAGCACCGCCTCCTGCATGCCGCTGATAATCGAGATGCGGATGCCCATTTTGGCCGCCGCGGCGAGAAACTCTGGCGAGTTTTGCGCCACGCGGAAGGCGTTGGTGCCCAGCGCCCAGTATTGTTTGACCGGATGCCGGCGCATCAAGTCGCGGAAATCGGCCAGGCAGTCCAAGCCGCGGCGGAAGGCGGCGGGGGCAATCATCCGGGAAGCGACCACCCCCTCGCCGAGTTGCACTTTCCGGCTCAGGCGCTCGACGATGCGGATGCGGCCATCATCATCCCATTCGCCGATGAGCAGATGGAAGCTGTTGGATCCCAAGTCGATGCAGGCGTACATGCGGCGGCACTTTTCTTCTCACTCTTTATTGTATCAATTACCGGACATGCGCTGCGTGGGTGAGGCGCGGTCTGCGAAGCAGACGAAAAGCATCGCTTTTCGAGAGCCGAACGGCTCGACAGGATGTCGAGACTGGGGTGGATCGAAGTTTGCCATGCCGCGCCATGGATGGCATGAAAAATGCTTCAGAATCCACAAGAATGTATCTACGGCGTCCGCCGCGCGCAGCCCCCCCAGACGGAGACGATTCGAAGCCCCGTCACATCATCGATTGCTGGTAGTTCTCGATGCCGATGCGGTCGATGAGCGAGAGCTGGGTTTCGAGCCAATCGACGTGCTCCTCCTCGTTGTCGAGGATGCCGGCGAGCAGGTCCCGGCTGACGTAGTCGCCGACCGATTCGCAGTAGGCGATGCCTTCGCGCAGCTCGGGGCAGGCCTTCATTTCGAGTTTGAGGTCGCATTCGAGCATTTCCCGGGTATGCTCGCCGATGAGCAGTTTGCCGAGGTTTTGCAGATTGGCGAGGCCTTCGAGGAACAGGATGCGCTTGATCAGCGAGTCGGCGTGCCGCATTTCCTCGATGGATTCGTCGTACTCCTTCTTGGCGAGTTTGGCCAGGCCCCAGTCCTCGAACATCCGCGAATGCAGGAAATACTGGTTGATGGCGACGAGTTCGTTCGCCAGGGCTTTGTTCAGGTGTTTGATGACGGTGGGGTCGGACTTCATGGGGTGCTCCTTCAGGACAGGAATAGCGGGAGTGGGAGAGCATCGCCGACTGGCTTGGCGATGTCAAGTGGAATTTC
>JAPOTO010000106.1 GCA_026709135.1 Gammaproteobacteria bacterium
AGCCCATGCCGCCACCAGCTCCAGCTTTCGCCGTGGGCCAACGCGCTCAGTTGCAGCGGCCAACCGAACCAGGCGTACAACTCGTTCAGCAACAGCCCGCAGGCGATGGCGGTGCCGATCACGCCGAGCAGATAGGCGGCGAGCGAGCGGTTGCCCATTTGCTCGCGGATCACCCCCATGGTGGCGATGTTCGTCGCCGGCCCGGTGAGCATGAACACCAGCGCCGCGCCGGGCGAGATGCCGGCGAACAGGAACCCCGCCGCCACCGGAGTCGAAGCAGTCGCGCAGATGTACATGGGCAGGCCAACGACGACCATCACGATCATCGCCAGCAGCCCGTCGCCCCAGCGCAGGAAGAACGACTGCGGCACCAGCACCGAGATCAGCGCCGCGGCAACGAGGCCGATCACGAGCCATTTGGCGGTGTCGGCGATCATGCGGCCATAGCCGTATTCGATGGCCTTGATGAAGCGCTCGCCCAGCGGCGGTGCCGCTTCCACCTCGGCTGCGCCGCCGCAGCAATGCCTGGCGGCGGCTTCGGCTTCGGCGGCTTCTTCCCCGCGGTCCCGGTCCATCGCATTGACGAGCAAACCGGCGGCGATGGCGCTGGAGATCGCGCCAATCGGGCGGCAAATGGCGAAAATCGGCCCAAGCACGGCGTAGGAGAAAGAGACTGAATCAACGCCGGTTTCGGGGGTCGCAACCAGAAAGGAAGATGTCGCGCCTTTGGACGCCCCGGCCTTGCGGATGCCGAGCGCGGCGGGAATCA
Organism: Gammaproteobacteria bacterium; assembly: GCA_026709135.1. Classification (GTDB taxonomy): domain Bacteria; phylum Pseudomonadota; class Gammaproteobacteria; order Pseudomonadales; family Pseudohongiellaceae; genus UBA9145. The sequence continues at coordinate 770 of JAPOTO010000106.1, forward strand.
CCCCGCAGGAGCAAAGCGGCAGCGGCGCCCCTATGAACGCGGCCTTCACCACCGACCCCGCACCCGGCCGGGCAAGCTGGCCCTTGATCCAGCGGTCGGGGATCACCTGCTTGATAATGCCCGCGAGCAGGTAGCCCGCGAGCAGCCAAGGCGCGCTTTCGACCACCAGATCCCAAAATGCTGCGAGGAAAATCATCGCCGCCTGCCAGCTTCGGTTTTCACCTTAGCCATCCGCCTGTGTTGGGGCAAGCCAGGAACTGTCGCCAAGCGATGTCGGCGGGCGTTGCCCGTTCTTTCCAAATTCTGCGATTGGCCACCACGCCCAGAAACTCGAAACAACAAGGCCAAGACATTGCCAAAGTTTCATTCCCCCGCGCAAGTTCGGCCATCAGCGCGAAGGCGGATTCACCCAAGTAAGCTTCGCGGCGACGGGCTCGGACAAGGATATTGGTGTCGACGGCTGTCAATTCGCGTCTGATTCGCCGTGGATTTCAGCCCGAGGGGGCACCCGGTGGTCCGCGAATGATGCTTCGCACGTGTCGGCAACTCGGCGCGCAAGTCCAGAGCAGTCTTCATTTGCCCATATTAGCAATACATCTCTGTATGGCAAAGCGCACTTCGGGAGCGCACTTCGGGAGCGCACTTCGGGGATGTTTGACACCATCCCCGGTCCACTGAACGATTTTTGGCGCCGGAACGCCAAGCGCTTGGAATCTGAGCGCCCAAATCTTTACACTGCAAGCATCGGGCGCTGGCCACTCTTCACCTCGGACAACGGAGGAAATCAGCATGTGGATTCGAGCTTTCAGCCTGCCGGCCATGATTGTGTTGTTGACGGCGGCCAATGCCGGCAGCCCTGAGAGCGCTGCCGCGGCGAGTTCCGACTCGGCGCAGGAGCGGGACAAAATAGTGCTTGTGGTATTCGAAACCGCCGCCGGCAACATCGAAGTTGCGCTTTTCCCGAATCGCGCACCCCTTTCCGTGGCCCAATTCCTTGCCCATGTGGATGCCGGAACGTATGAAGGGGCGAGTTTCTATCGCGTGACACGCGAATCCGATGGCTCATCCATTGACGTCGTGCAAGGCGGGCTGCTGTCCGAAGCGGCCCGAACCGGCAGGGAAGCCTACGCCGAAGGCTATGCCTCGGCGACGGCTGTGGCCCACGAAACCACTGATCAGACCGGCATCGCGAACGATCGCGCCACGCTCGCCTTCGCCCGCCTTGAGCCGGGCACGGCCGACACCGAGATCTTTTTCAATGTGCGCGCAAATCCGGAGCTGGACACGGGTTTCACCGACGACGGCCGCGACGGTTATGGCTATGCAACCTTCGGCAGGGTCGTGGAGGGAATGGAAGTGCTCGACGAAATTCAGCGAATGCCAAGCAACACGCCCACATCCACGGCATTCCTGCGCGGCCAACTTCTCGAACAACCCGTAATCATCCAACGCATCCACCGCAAGTCTCCCTGAGAGCCTCCCGCGCCAATTCCCACTTCCACTTGATGTTTTGATTCCTCGCCTTGTAGCGGCAACACGACAATTCCTTGACAAGCCTCCCCTTTAGCCGGCAAGAGTGAAAGATGGGTCCGGCGTGGTCAGACTGCGGCCAAGCCGTCGAGGAATCACACTGGTTCCGCGCATCAGCGGAATTCCAGATGGTGCGGACATTTACGCCAGCGTTCCCGGCCAACTGCGCCGAGCGCTGGAAGCCCGCGACGGGGCGGGCGCGCACGGGATCGGCGAACCGCGCGCTGGCAATGCCGCCAATCTTGAATTTGCGTTCAACCCGGAAATTCCGTATCTTGCCCTTACACAAAAGATGCTGGCTTGGCTGCGAGGCGGGAACTGCGCCATGAACGCAACAGCGCGCCACCGCCAACTCCCCCCCCTCCCCGAACCGCGGCATTTACGAGCCAGCCGTCGCATAAAAGTTCCACCGGCCGCGGGACCGCCTCCAAATGATTCTGGCTGGCAAGCTGACAAAAGGAAAAGAATTCCCGTTTGCTGAAACGGTCGGTATTTGCCTGTTGTCAATTCTTGTGGCGGCGACCCCCGCCGCGGCCGGGGTTCCGGACGATTCCGCCGGAATGGAACATTATTTCCCCCTGATCGCCGATGGCGGCGGGTTCCGGTCGCGCTTGTTCCTGACCAATGTTTCGGACGGGGCGAACCGGTGCGCGCTCTCTCTGAGGGGCCCCGGCCTGGACGCCGGTGTTTTCCAGGCCAACGATGCCGTTGCCTTGGACGGGGCCGCCGCCACGGTCGATCTGGGCGGGGGCGGGGCGACCCTGACAACCGCCGGGGACGGAGCGCTGATTTTCGGGCGGATGAAGCTCGACTGCGACGGTCCCGCCGCCGCCCGGATGCTGCTGAGCCTGGAGAACGGCGGAACCCTTCTTTCCCTAGCCACGCTGGAAAGCGCCAAGCCCGGCAGATCCTTCCAGTTTCCGGTCCTGTCCGGGCTCGGTCGTTTGGCGATGGTCTTTTCCAACGAAGCCGGAACGGGCGCCGCCTGTGCCGCGGAGTTGGGAGACGGGGCGGGCGCCAGCCTCGGGGGCGGCAACTTCACCGTTCCCGCCGCTTCCACCGGCTTGAATTTCCTGGACGAGTTGATCACGGTGCCGGACGGCATCGGCGCCGGGAAGGTCCGCGTGTCCTGCGACCGGGAAGTGTCCGCGCTCGGCCTGTTGTTGAATGGATCCGTTTTCACGGCCATGCCGGCGGTCGCCCTTGACGGTGGCGAAGCCGGCACCTCCCGCATCCTGCCACTGGTCCAGGACGGCGGAGGCTTCCGCTCCACGCTGCTGCTGACCAATCTGGCGGCGACCGCCAACCGGTGCGCCGTGGATTTGCGCGGCGGCGCGCTCGGCGCGGGACGGTTCGAGATTCCCGCCGGGGCGTCCGCGGCCGGTTCGAGCGTTGCGCTGGAACTTTCCGCCCAGGGCGGCCGGGCATCGCTGTCCAGCATCGGCGCGCAAGGCCTCGCCTACGGCTACGCCGCGGTGGAATGCGATGGGCCGGTGGACGCGCGGAACCTGCTGACCGCGGACGCGGGAAGCGGCCCGGCCGGCATGGCCGTTGTTTCCGCCGCGCAATCTGGCGGGGGCTTGGAGTTTCCCGTTGCGCCCGGGCTTGGCCGGCTGGCGCTGGTCATGAGCAATGACGCCGAATCGGTCGTTTCCTGCGCGGTCGAGCTGTGGACGGACGGCGGGACAATCGCCGACACGGGACCGTTCCCGGTCGCGGGCCGGTCAACTTCGGTGCGGTTCCTGGGCGACCTTTTCGCGGTGCTGGAAGGCTTCCCGGGCGGAACGGCCAGAATAAGTTGCTCCAGCAACATCGCGGCCACTTCGCTGCTGGCCGCCGACAAGGTTTTCGCGGCGCTGCCGCCGGCTGTTTTGCGGTTTCGAACGACTTCGGGGAATGCGCAGTCCCAACCCGCGACCGTCGTGGTGGACCCCGCCCGAGTTGAGTTGTTCGCGCCGGGCGCGACCGTCCAATTGACGGCGGAAGTGCGCGACCAGAGTGGCAGGGTCATCAACGGGGCCGCGGTTTCATGGGCGAGCGGCGCCGACTCTGCGGCGACCGTGAACCCGTTCGGGCTGGTGACGGCGGCGGGCGGCGGAACGGCGACGGTCACGGCAAGCGCCGGATCGGTGTCCGCATCCGTGGAGATCAGAGTTCACGACTTCGCAAAACTGTTGCGGGAATTTACCGAGGAACACAGCATCGGCGCGGCGGCGCTCGGCATCATGAAGGATGGCGAAATCGTATACGACGGGGCGGTCGGCCACATGGATGAGGAGCGCCGGCAGCCGATAGTGGAAAACGTGACGATGAGGATCGCGAGTGTTTCCAAACCCATCACCGCGGCGGCTGTCCACAAGCTCGCGGGCGATGGAATGCTGGACTTGGACGACCGCGTTTTCGATCTCGGTCAAACCGGAGGCGGACTGCTGCGGCTTGATCCATTCCCCAGGTTGGGCGATGAGCGGCTGGCCGAAATCACCGTGCTGGATCTGCTTCGGCACCGCGGGGGCTGGGACCGCGGGATCGCCGGCGATTTGTCCTTCCGGGATGTGGAGATCGCGGAAGCGATGTCGATATCCAGCCCGCCGGGGCGGGAGAATACCGTGCGCTACATATTGGGCCAGCCCCTGCAGTTCGATCCCGGTTCGCGGCGCGCCTACGCAAACATTGGATATCTTGTGCTCGGCCTCATCGTCGAGGAGGTGTCCGGCGGGGACTACATGGCCTATGCGCTGGAAAACATCTTCGACCCACTCGGCGTTCCCCGCGGCGATGTCGTTCAAGGCCGCACTTTCCCCGGGGACCGGAGCGACAGGGAACCCTGGTATGACAGCGACGGAAGGAGATGCCGGAACGTTTTCGATCCGTCCGGACCCGCCGTTTGGTGTTCCGAGGGAGGATGGAACCACGAAGCAAGAACCGCGCAGGGCGGTCTGGTCGCGTCCACCCGGGCGCTGTTGGCGTTTGCCGACGTTTATGTGGTTGCCGGCGACGACATCGGTCGCCCCCTCGCGGGAAGAGAGGGTTGGGGATCCCGGTGGCGGTGGCGCCACTCTGGAAGTTTGACAGGCACCAATACGCTGCTGAGGCAGGGCGGCGACGGGATCAGTTACGCCGTTCTCTTCAATCGCAGGCTGCCGCCATCCTCTGATTCCAGCGGCGCGAAGTTGTACGAATTGTTCTGGGATATCATTGAAGACCAACTGGCCAACCGCTAGGGTTCGCCAACTGGGCGCCTATCACTTCGAGGGCGGGACCCACGGCCACCGCCCGCCGGGACAGTCATCCCGCGACCGACCTGGCTGGTTCAATCGGGAATCCATGTGGTGGCCCGGGCGCCACGGCACAAGGTGGTGCCGGCCTCGCGCAACGCCCCGCCGTTTGGCGCGCGGACCGCTTCCCTCCAACCACAGCCGCGAAATGGCGCGGACCGTCCGCCACCGCTGCCCTGTCCGGGAACCAAGGGTTGGGGGGTTTAAGGACTGTTGCGTCCCGACAGTTGAACTCTTTCGGGGCGGGACTTCCCATGGGCGTTTGGTGGGTGAAAGGTTTTTTGGATGTTGACACCCACCCACCGGGCCGCACGGTCGAGAACCGCTCGCCCCCAAAACGAAGCCACCAAGCCAGCCAAGAGTTTGAACGCCCCCCGCTATTTCGTTATTCTGCCTGCGCAACCAGTTCGAGGTTTCCACCCATGACCATGCAGAACACCCCCTTGCTCATGTCCCGCATACTTGGCCGGGGCGCCCAGCTTGACCCGGAAGTCGAGGTTGTCACCCTTCAGGCCGACGGCTGCCAACGGCAGTCGCTCAAGCAGACCTGGCACCGCGCCAACCAGCTTGCCCATGCCCTTGCCGGCGCCGGCGTCAAGGTTGGCGACCGCATCGGCAGCTTCATGTGGAACAATTACCGCCACCTTGAGCTGTACCAGGCCGTGCCTTCGATGGGCGCGGTGCTGCACACGGTCAACATCCGGCTCTCCCCGGTGGACCTCGAATACATCATCAACCACGCCGGAGACCGGGTGATCTTCGCCGATGAAGACCTGCTGCCGCTGCTCGAGCCGCTCTGGGACAAACTGCCCCATGTCGAATTGCTCGTGGTTTGCCGCCATGGCGAGGGCGGCGAAAGCAGCTTCGGCAATCAGGTCGATTACGAGGACTTCATCGCCGGCCAAGGCACCGCCTATTCTTGGCCCGAAATCCCCGAAACCTCGCCCATGGGCCTGTGCTACACCTCGGGCACCACCGGCAAGCCGAAAGGCGTGATGTACACCAACCGCTCGACCTATCTGCACACCCTGACCGAATGCCTCACCGATTCCATCGGCTTTTCCGCCCTCGATTCCTCGCTTGGCATCGTGCCGATGTTCCACGCCATGGGCTGGGGGCTGCCGTTTTGCGCCTCGATGGTCGGCGCCAAGCAGGTGATGCCGCACCGCTTCATGATTCCCGATTCCTTCCTGCGGCTGATGCAGGATGAAAAAGTGACGATTTCCGCTGGTGTGCCGACGATCTGGCAAGGCGTCAAGGCCGCGCTTGAGGCCAACCCCGGCAAGTACGACATTTCCACCGTGGGCCGGCTGACCTGCGGCGGCTCGGCGCCGCCGGTGTCGCTGATGCGCTGGTATTGGGACAACTACAAGATCGAGATGATCCAAGGCTGGGGCATGACCGAGACGAACCCGCTCGGCACCCTGTCGCGCAAGATGTGCAAGCATTCCCACCTGGGCCTGAGCGAAGACGAGCAGTTCGAGAACATCGCCAAGGCCGGGCTGCTGATGCCGGGGCTGGAAATGGAAATCTTCGACGAGAACTGGAACGCCCTGCCCCACGACGGCGAGACCGTGGGCGAGCTTTGCATCCGCGGGCCGTGGATCGCCTCGGAGTACTACAACGATCCGCAGCCGGACAAGTTCCACGATGGCTGGCTCGTCACCGGCGATGTCGCCAAGATCGACCCGGACCAGTACCTGCTGATCGCCGACCGCTCCAAGGACCTGATCAAATCCGGCGGCGAATGGATCTCCTCGGTTGACCTGGAAAACCACATCGTCGCCATGCCCGAAATCGCCCAGGCCGCGGTGGTGGCCCAGCCCCACCCGAAATGGGACGAGCGGCCAGTCGCGCTGGTGATCATGGCGCCGGGCAGGGAACTCGACCCGGCGGCGGTGCTCGCCCATTGCGGCAAGGCTTTCGCCAAGTGGCAGCTACCCGACGAAATCATGCTCACCGACGACATCCCGCTGACCACCACGGGCAAGATCGACAAGAAAATCATCCGCGCCCGGCTCGCCAAAGAAGGCTATCAACTGCCCGATTTGCGGGGCTGACGCAATCAGAGATCCCTTGGAAGCCTGCGGCGCGGGCGCCTAGATCTCCCTGGCGATCAGCATCTTCATGATTTCGTTGCTGCCGCCGTAGATTTTCTGGATGCGGCTGTCGGCGTACATCCGGGCGATGGGATACTCCATCATGTAGCCGTAGCCGCCGAAGAACTGCAAACATTCGTCGACGATTTCGCATTGCTTCTGGGTCGTCCACCACTTGGCCATGGCGGCGGTGGCGACGTCGAGCTCGCCCCGGTCGAGGCGGAGCACGCAGTCGTCGACGAAGGTGCGGGCGATTCTGGCCTCGGTGTAGCGCTCGGCGAGGCGGAACTGGGTGTTCTGGAAGTCGAGAATGCGCTTGCCGAACGCCTTGCGCTCCTTCACATATTCCGCGGTGAGCCGCAGGGTTTTCTCCATCGCGGCGACTGCGCCGATGGCGATGATCAGCCGCTCCTGCGCGAGTTGCTGCATCAACTGGATAAAGCCCTTGCCCTCGGCCGGGCCGAGCAGGTTGGCCTTGGGCACGCGAACGTCGGAGAAGAAAACCTCGGCGGTATCCGCCGCCTTCTGGCCGAGTTTTTCGAGATTGCGGCCGCGGATGAAGCCGCCCTCCCCCTCCACGTGTTCGGTTTCGACCATGATCAGCGAGACTCCGCTCGCCGCCTCGCTTGGGTCGGTCTTGGCGACGAGGCAGATCAACTCGGCGGTCATGCCATTGGAGAGGAAGGTCTTTTGGCCGTTGATCACGTATTCGTCGCCATCGGCGATGGCGGTGGTGGCCACGGCCTGCAAGTCCGAGCCGGTGCCGGGTTCGGTCATGGCGATGGCCGCCACGAGCTCGCCCCGGGCCATTTTCGGCAGCCAATTCCGCCGCTGGGCTTCGGTGCCGTAGGCGAGGATGTAATGGGCGACGATGCCGGAATGCACGCCGTTGCCCCAGCCGCTGATGCCGGCCCGGGTCAGCTCCTCGAGCAGCACCGCCTCGTGCTTGAAGTTGCCGCCGCCGCCGCCGTATTCGGTGGGAATCGAGGCGCACAGCAGGCCCGCCTCGCCAGCCTTGCGCCAGGCGTCGCGGTCGATGCGGCCCTGTTTTTCCCAAGCCGCCATATGGGGCGCGAACTCCTTTTCCAGAAACCGCGCAACCGCCTCGCGCAGGATGCGCAATTCTTCATCCATCCAAGGGGATTCGGTATTTTCCAGCAGCATGTGGCATTTCCTCAACTGTCCAGCAAAGCGCCCCTGTGTCTCTGCGCGGAGCTAAGTCGTGGCTTCGATCCGTCGCCGCTGGGCGGTGGAGTGTTCAACGGACGCCGTAAATACGTCCATGTAGGCTTCGGGCTCGGCTTCCTGCCTCGCACGCCCGCTGAACACTCCACCACCCAACGGCGACTCACGCTGTGCGCTTCCCAGCGCCATTTTCGCGTTCAGGCGGCCTCGCCGGTTCGTTCGATGATCATGGCGTTGGCGGTGCCGCCGCCTTCGCAGATGGCGATCAGGCCGTAGCGGCCGCCGCGGCGTTCGAGTTCGTGGACGAGGGTGACCATCAGTTTCGCGCCGGTGGCGCCGAGTGGGTGGCCGAGTGCCTGGGCGCCGCCGTTGACGTTGAGGCGCTCGAGGTCCGCGCCGAGGGCCTTGGCCCAGGCGAGTGGCACCGAGCCGAAGGCTTCGTTGACTTCGTACAGGTCGATGTCGGCAATCGAAAGCCCGGCCTTCTCCAGCACCTTTTCGGTGGCTGGAATCGGCCCTTCGAGCATGATGACCGGGTCGGAACCGATCACCGCCATCGAATGGATCCGCGCCCGCACTTCAAGGCCGAGTTCCGCCACCGCGCTGTCATTGGCGATCATCACCGCCGCCGCGCCGTCGCTGATCTGACTCGCGGTGCCCGCGGTGATCCGGCCCTCCTCGCGCAGCGGATTAAGGCCGCGCATCGCCTCAATGGAGGCATTCATGCGGATGCCTTCATCGATGACATGGCTGTCCGCGGCGCCATTTTCGAGCGCGATGGGAACGGGCAGCACTTCGCGCTCGAAATAGCCCTCCTGGGTGGCGTGGGCGGCGCGCTGGTGGCTGAGCAGGCCGAATTCGTCGAGTTGTTCGCGGGGGATGTCGTATTTTTCCGCGAGCAGCTCGGCGCCGTCGAACTGGGAAAAGCGGATGCCGGGATAGCCTGCTTCGAGCCGCTCGCCCTTGGGCACGCCGCGGCCGTGGGCGAGGCCGTCGCGGACGTTGGAGCCAATCTCCACCGTGCTCATGGCCTCGACGCCGCCGGCGATGACCACATCCTGGGTTTCCGACATCACCGCCTGGGCGGCGAACTGCATCGCTTGCAGCGAAGAGCCGCACTGCCGGTCCACAGTCACGCCGGGCACTTCGAGCGGCAGTTTTGATGACATGGCGACATTGCGGCCGAGATTGCCGGCCTGGGCGCCAACCTGCGAAACCACGCCGAAGATCAGATCGTCAACCCGCTCCGCGGCGATGCCCGCGCGGTCGACGAGTTCATCGACCACCATCGCGCCGAGATCGACGGGATGCACCTTGCTGAGCCGGCCTTTCTTGCGTCCGGTGGCGGTGCGCACCCCGCCGACGATATATGCTTGCGCCATGTGATTCTCCTCGATGGGGTTCCGCCGCGGTCGCCACGACCGGCCGGAACGGATTGCAATGGACTCAAAGCGCCGGCATGCGGATGCCGGCGTCAAGGCGGATGGTTTCGCCGTTCAGATACGAACAGCGCACGATATGGGCAACCTCGGCGGCGAATTCATCGGGCCGGCCGAGCCGCTTGGGAAACTGGGTGATCGAAACGAGCGCCTGCTTGAGTTCCTCCGGGGCGCCGGCGAGCAATGGTGTTTCAAACACCCCCGGCGCCACCGTCACCACGCGGATGCCCTGCTTGGCGAGGTCCCGGGCAATGGGCAGGGTCATGGCGACGATGCCGCCCTTGGAGGCCGAATAGCCCGCCTGCCCAGTCTGGCCATCGTAGGCCGCCACCGAGGACACATTGACGATAACCCCGCGCTCGCCGTCTTCGCCCTCGGCTTCGTTGCCGGCCATCGCCGCGGCGCACAGCCGCAGCACGTTGAAGGTGCCGATCAGGTTGACGCGGACGATGTGCTCGAAGCGCGCCAGCGGCATCGGCCCGTCGCGGCCCACGGTGCGGGCGGCGCCGCCGATGCCGGCGGAATTGACATTGATATGGATCGCGCCGAAGCGCTCGCGGGTCGCGGCGATGGCGGCGCCAACCGAATCCTCGTCGGTGACATCGCCATCGCGGCAAAGCGCCTTTTCGCTAAGTTCCGCCGACGCCGCCTCAAGCAATTCGCGGTTGCGGTCGAACAGCGCGACACTAGCCCCCGCCGCGACAAAATTCCGCGCCACCGCCAGCCCCAGGCCGGATGCGCCACCTGTGATAAAAGCCGTCTTCCCCGCGAGTTCCATGTTGCCCCTCAATCCAGCGCGAACGCGCAAGCATATTGCATACCCAGCCCGAGTGACAAGCGCCGCGCGCATCGTTGACTTAACAGAAGCCGCATGGGGCCAATTGCGGGCGCTTGGGTGACGACATCGTGTGACGACATCGCCCGCTTGCGGAGGACAGGAGGACATAGGTTTGGTATATATAACTGGCGATAACCCGGAGGCCAGTTATGACCAATGCCGCACAGCAAAGGGCGAACCAAAACTACCGTGCGCGATTGGCGCAGCGCGGAATCAAGCGATTCGAGCTGATGGCGCTGGAATCGGACCGGGATTTGCTGCGCATGCTTGCGCGCCGTCTGACCGAGGAAGGGCCAGAAGCGAATCGCGCCCGGACGACGGTAAAGGCTCTGATTGCGGACGAACAGCCGGCGCAGGGCGGCATTCTCGCGGCCCTGCGCCGCTCACCCCTGGTCGGGGCGGACCTCGATCTTTCGCGCCCGAGCCTTGAAGGGCGAAGGGTCGAACTTTGACACGTTATCTGCTCGATACCAACATTATCAGCAATGTGGTCAAGCCACGGCCATCGGCATCCTTGCTCGATTGGATGGCCGCGCGGCAAGACAAAGACCTTTACATCGCCTCGCTCACCATCGCGGAGCTCTGCCGCGGCATTCTGGAGTTGCCCGGCGGCCGCAAGAGAGATGCGCTGGAAGCCTGGTTCGCGGGCGAGGAAGGGCCGCAGTCGCTGTTTGCGGGGCGAATCCTGTTGTTTGACGCCAAGGCCGGGCTGATCTGGGCACGCCTGATGGCGGAAGGCAAAGCCATGGGGCATCCAAGAAGCGCTCTCGACATGATTCTCGCCGCGGTCGCGCTGGCGAACGATTGCATCGTCGTGACGGATAATGAGAAGGATTTCAAGGGCCTTGCGTTCTTGAATCCCTTGCGAAATTGAATCAGGAGTGTGTGATGGGGCCACTGGCGGGGATTCGGGTGATTGAGATGGCGGGCATTGGGCCCGGGCCGTTTTGCGCGATG
>JAPOTO010000010.1:0-6631 GCA_026709135.1 Gammaproteobacteria bacterium
GTTTTTCAGGACATACTTAGCCAGTTTGCCGAATCGTGTCAACGAGAGCATCCGGCTGCCCGGGCTTGCTCAGGCCGCATCCGCGGGCGGCAGCAGCCGCTGTTCGAGCCGGGCCCGAAGCGCCGGGTCGAGCGGGGTGGCGATGGCTTGGCGGTAGCGCTCGAAGGCGTTGTCGGTGGCGGCGAGGTATTCGCGGAAAAAGCGGTGGCGGCTGAGGAATCGCGATTGGCCGCCGAAGGCGTTGAAGATGTAGCTCGACCAGGGGTACAGGCCGGGATGGCCGACCTTGCCCGCGGCAAGCGGCCAGCTCTCGATCAGCCGCTGGCAGTCGAGCAATTGTTGCGCGCTGTCGATGACCGCGAGGTGCGGCCGGGCGGGAAACACCGCGCCTTTGCGCCCGAAGCGGTCGTTGAAATACTCGGAGTAGGAGCCGTTGACGTAATCCAGCATCGAGAACAGGCTCCGGGGCATTTCCGGCGTCAGCAGCAACCAGGCCTCGGTTGGCAGCAGGACGTAGGCGTGCAGCCGCACATGGTAGACCTTGAGGCTGTTGAGCAACCTGATTTGATAGTAATTCAGGCAGATGTCATCGAAAAACGCCGGGCCCTCCATCTTGGCGCGATTGACGGCGAACCAGGCGCGGCGCGGGTCGCGCGCTTGGCCGGATGCCTCACTCATTGCCGGGCCCCGCCGGCGGACCGGCAAGCTCGATGCATTTTGATCCGAGCCGAGCCAGCGCCGGGTTGTGGGTCACGAGCACGATGGCGATGCGCAGTTCGGCGATGTTTTCGAGAATGCGCCCGGCAACGGCGTCGCTCAGGCAGGCGAGGCTTTCATCGAGCAGCAGCAGTTTGGGCCGCTTGTACAGCGCCCGGGCGAGCAGCACCCGCTGCACCTGCCCGGCGGAGAGGCTGTTGCCAAGCTCGCCGACCCGGGTGTTGAAACCAAGCGGCAAGGCGAGGATTTCCTCGAGAATGCAGGCCCGGCGGCAGGCGTCTTCGAGCCGGGGCTGGTTGTGGGGCTCGTCCTCGAGATTGATGTTGTAGGCGATGTCGCCGGCGAGCAGGCCGTCGTTGTGCAGCACCGCGGCGGCGGCGGAGCGGAGGTTGGCGAGCCCGAGGTTGCGCAGCGGGCCGCCGTCATAGCGGATGTGGCCGGCGGTGGGTGGTTCGAGCCCGGCGATCAGTTTCAGCAGGGTGGACTTGCCGCAGCCCGAAGGCCCGGTGATCACGAGCGTCTCGCCGGGTTCGAGCGCGAAATCGAGCGCCTCGAAGATGGGCGTTTCATCGGCGGAGTAGCGGAAGCTCAAACCCTCGCCGCTGACCTTGCCGCTGAAGGCGCGCCGGGGGAACTGGCCCAATGGGTCGGTTTCCTCGACGGCTTCGAGGGCGATGTCGGCGATGCGCTCCAAATCGAGCTGCATCAGCCGCAGTTCGGCGAGCTTGGGCAGCATCGCGAGCACCGACGACGAGAAGTGCTGCTTGAGAAAGATGAAACCCATCAGTTGCCCGATGGTCAGCCCGCCTGCGGATATGAGCTGGGCCCCGAGGAAAATGACGAGAATCTGTTCGACGCCGAACAACAGGCCCTGCCCCGAGCCGAACCAGAGCTGGAAGGTGCCGAGTTGGTAGCCGGCGTTGGCCGAGTTGACATAATGGTTCTGCCAGTCGGCGGCGCGTTGCTCCTCGATGGCGTAGTTCTTGACCACCGACGCCCAGCGCACGTTCTCCATCAGCCGGCTTTCGCTCTTGGCGGCGCGCACGATGGTTTCCTGCCGGCGCAGCTTTTCCCCCGGCAGCGAACACAGTTTGATCAGCGTCGCCGCCACGACGAAGCCGAGGCAGACGCTGGCGAGCATCGGCGAGTACACATAAAGCAGCGCCAACGAGGCCAGCGAAAGCAGGCCGTCGACCAGCACCGTTATCATGTCTTGGGAAATCAGCGCGCTGATCTTCTCCGCCGAGGAAAACCGCGAGACGAGATCGCCCATTTCCCGCCGTTCAAAAAAGCGCAGCGGAAGATTGAGCAGATGCTCGAACAGGCCCGAGACCATCTCGAAGCCGAGCCGCATCGAGAATTGCATCGTCACCAGCGAGCGGACATGGCCGAGGGCGATCCGCGCCAGCATCAGCAGGCCGAACAACAGGGCCACCACGAGCACGAGGTCCATGTCGCCCCGGGCCAGGCCCTGGTCGATGACGAGTTGCAGATACAGCGGGCTGAGCAGGGCGCAGGCCTGCACCAGCAGCGACAGCAGCAGAATCAGCGCAATGCCCCGGGCGATGCCGTGGGAAAAGCTCACCAGATCGCCCAGTTTCAGGCGCCGGGGTGGCTCCGCGGCGACCGCTTCCCGGGCTTGGCTGAACTCCACCGCGACACCGGTGAAATGGCCGTCGAGTTCCCGCAGCGGGTATTTGCGGACGCCTGTTGCCGGGTCGTGGATCACCGCCTTGCCCCGGCTGAATTTCTTCAGCACGACGAAGTGGTCGAGATCCCAGTGCAGGATCGCCGGGGTGGCGAGCCGCGGCAGGTCCGCGAGTTCGAGTTTCAGCGGGCGGGACTTCAGCCCCGCCGCCGCCGCGGCCCGGGTCAAGTGCTTCAGCGAAGCGCCGAAGGCGGGCAGGTTGCTTGCCTCGCGGATCGAGCGGATGTCGGTGGCGCGGCCGTAATAGCTGACGATCATCGCCAGGCAGGCCAGGCCGCATTCATTGGCCTCGGCCTGGAAAATCATCGGCAGGCTGTGGCGGGGCGTGAACAGTTGATTCACCAGATCAGCCCTCGCAGCGACCGCAAGGGTTTGAAGACGAGGCCGATCAGCGGAAGCTGGTCGGTGACGATATTGGCTTGGAACTGCATGCCGGCGAGCAATTCATGCTCTTCCGGGCCACTCACGCTTTGCCGCGCAAGCGCCGCCCGCACCCGGTAGACCGGCTCGTTGAGCAAGCTCAGTGGCAGCAATTGCTCCCGGGGGTCGAGCCGGGCGCCGGGGATGGCGTCGATGGTGGCGGAGTAGCGGCCGTACTCGCGGTAATCGAAGGATTCGTAGCTGAGCAGCACTTCCTGGCCCGTGGCGAGCTTGCCGATGACCCGGGACGGGACGTAAATCTCCGCGCGCAGGACGGTTTGTTCCGGGGCCAGCGAGATCAGCGGCTGGCCGGCACGGAAACTGTCGCCGACCCGGATGGCGATGGTGGCGACGATTCCCGCCCGGTCGGCGCGCAGGAAGATCGATTGCTGGGTTTCCAACTGGCGGATTTCCGAGCCGAGCTGGTTGATTTCCTCATCGAGTGCGAGGTCGAGCTGATTCTTGGCGAGTTGCTGGGCCTCGAATTCCGCCCGCAGATCTTTCAACCGCAGTTCCTGTTCCGCTGTTTGGCGGTCGGTTTCGGCGGCTTCCTGCTCGAGTTGCAGATGCGCCGCGTAGGCTTCATCGAACTGGAAGCTGGTGATGGCGGCGGCTTCGAACAGCGATTCGATCTGCCGCAGATGCCGCTTGCTGACGCGGATGCGCTCGCGCAGCAGGGCCTGCTTGCGGCGGCCGGTTTGCAGCGATTCACCGGCATGGGCCCGCAATTCGCGGTTCCGCCGCAGGGCGAGTTCGTGCTCTTTGTCGTGCAGGGGCAGTTTTTCCAGCAAGGCGGCGCGGCGCTCGCGCAGGGCCTCGATGCGCAGGTCGTGGGCTTCGGAAAACTGGCTCACCGCGGCCAGCGAAACCTTCGCCAGCGGCTGCCCCGGCTTCACGGGATCGCCTTCCCGCACCAGCAATTGTTCCACATGCCCGGTGCCGCCGATGGAGAGCTTTTGCAGCCCTTCCGCCGGCACGAGCACGCCCGGCGCCTGCTCGGTGACTTTGTAGGAAGTCAGCGTGAGCAGCAGGCCCGCGCCGATTGTGACCGCGACGAGCACATAGACCGCGTTGCGCAGCAGGTTCCTGCCGCCGGCCAGGGGCCGGGATTCGGCGAGGCGGTATTTTTGCTGCAAAACCTGGGGCCGGATCAGTTCCTTTCTTTCCATCTGGCAGTCCTCGGCACGCCCGGCCTTCAGTCTTTTTCGGCGAGTTCGCGCTCGATGTGCGCAACGAGATCGCCAACGGTTTTCATTTCCGCGAGCGCCAACTCGTCGAGTTCCACCGCGAAACTCTCCTCAAGCTCGTAGACGATCTCGAACATCGCCAGCGAATCGAGTTCAAGCGCGTCGAGCTCGCTGTCCATGTCGATCGATTGCCGGCCCGGTTCATCGGTGTAGCGGGTGAGCAGTTGCAAGGTCTTGCCGCGCAGTTGCATCGACGGTTGCGCAGCTGGGTTCATGGCTGGCTTCATGGGTTTGTTCATGTGGAGTCTCCTGGGTCTGGTTGGCGCCTCGGGCGCCGGGCTGGATGAAATACAGCGGCAAGGCGCCGAGATAGCGCCATTGCTCGGGGTTGGTGCGGAAAAAGGGTTCGAAAAAGCGCACGAGCGCCGCGCTGATGCGTTCGGCGGCGCTGGCGAGGGCCTCGCCGCCGGCGCGTTCCGGTTCGATCTGATGGCCGAGCACGAGTTGTCCGCGCTTGCCATCGAACCAGTTGATCACCGGCACGATGGGAATGCGGTTGGTCAGGCTCAGCAGTGCCGGACCCCGGGGAAACCACGCTGGGCGGTGGAGGAAATCCACTTCGGCGCGGCCGCCGAATTGTTCGCTGAGATCGCAGAAGGTAATGAATTGCACGCCGGGCCGGCGCAGCAGCGGCGCAAGCGCGCCGGGGCCAGCCTCGCCGACGATCAATTGTGACTCGGGGCCAACCGCCCGCTTGCCGAAGGCCCGCCGCAAATTGGCGAAGTAGGCCGCGCTGCCCGGCGCCTGGGACAGGTAATACACCGCCGCATGGTCGCCGATGCCCGCCCCGAGCAGGTTCAGGCCGTAGATGTAATCGCCGAAGTGGTAGCTGACGAGCAGGCGCGGGCGCGGGTCGCTGTCGATGAGTTCGATCAGCTTGCGCCGCTGAGGGAAGCCGATGCGGGCGATATGGCGGCGCAGTTCGCTTTGCTTCTGGGGCGTGTTGCGCCGGTGATCGAGCGCGGCGTTCCAGCGCTCGTTGGCGGCGAGCAGGCGCCGGGCGCGGCCCTGGGGCTCGCGCAGGCAGGTGGCGATGGCGGCGATCTGCTGCGCCGAGTACGAGGGTTTCTGTCTGGCCATTTCCGGGTCCTTGCCAAGGGGCTGGACTAAGGTGTAGGCGAGAATTCCCGGAAGCGCCAAATTTTTGGCGAAAATAATTCGCGGGGACGCCGCGGACGCTTCGCCGCGCTTTGTATAATTCGTTCGAACTATCGAGGCGGGAGCGGGAGATGAGCGGGGCGGACAGCTATTCGGCCCATGTGGCGCGGCTGCGGGGTCAATACGAAGAGGCGATGGCGGGCGGCTTCGAGGGTGTTCTGCTCCACAGTGGCGTGGGCGAGCACTATTTCGCCGATGACCGCGAAGTGCCTTTCCAGGCCTTCGGGCATTTCGGCCACTGGTTGCCGGTCAACCGGCCCAACCAGTTCCTGCTCATCCGGCCCGGACGCAAACCGGTCTACTACCAGGTAGTTCCCGCGGACTACTGGTACGAACAGGACTTCCCGCTCGACGAGGCGTGGGGCGAGGCGCTCGACATCCAGCGATTGACCAGCGCCGGAGACTTGCCGCGGCCTGGCGGGAACACGGCCTACCTGGGCCCGGATGCGCGTTTCGCGGAAGCGCTCGGCATCGCCGCGAGCCATTGCAATCCCAAGGGTCTGCTCAGCCGGCTCGATTTCGCCCGGGCCATCAAGACGCCCTATGAATCGGCGCGGATGCGCGCCGCCAACCGCCTCGCCGCGGCGGGCCACGAAGCCGCCCGCCTGTGCTTTCTCGCCGGCGGCGGCGAGTTCGACGTCCACCTCGCCTTTCTCGAAGCCTGCCGGCAGATCGAGGAGGAGCTGCCCTACACGCCGATCATCGCCATCGACGAGAAATCGGCCACGCTCCATTACCAGCACAAGCGGCGGCAGCTTCCGGGGCCGGCCAAGGTGCTGCTGATCGACGCCGGCTGCCGGGCCGGCGGCTATTGCTCCGATGTGACCCGAACTTGGACTTCGGCACAAGCGCATCCGCTGTTCGTCGAACTCGTCGCCGGCATGGACCGGCTGGAGCGGGAGCTTGTCGCCGAGGTCGGTCCGGGGGGCGATTATGTGGAATTGCATCTTTCCGCGCTCGGCAAACTCGCGGACTTGCTGCTCGAACTCGGAATCTGCCGCGGCGACCGCGGGCAATTGCTCGATGCCGGGGTGCCGCAGCGGTTCATGCCCCACGGCGTCGGCCATTTGCTCGGTGTGCAGGTGCACGATGTTGGCGGGCGGCAGCGCGGCCCGGGCGGTGGCCAGCGGCCGCCTCCGCCGCATTCGCCGGCGCTGCGCTGCACGCGGACGATGGTGGAAGACATGGCCTTCACCATCGAGCCGGGCTGCTACTTCATCCCGATGCTGCTTGAGCCCGCGCGCGAATCGGCGGCGGCCAGGCTGATCGACTGGAACCTGGTCGATGCGCTCTACGACCACGGCGGCGTGCGAGTCGAGGACAATGTGCGCGTAACCGCCGCCGGCGCCGAAAACTTCACCCGCGATTGTCTGGGCAAACC
>JAPOTO010000010.1:6776-12011 GCA_026709135.1 Gammaproteobacteria bacterium
CTTCCTGATCTCGGCCAAGGTCAATTCCAGCGCCTGCTGGTTCGCGGCGACGACGGCCTTGCCCGCGGCGCCCATGCGCGCGCGGCGGGCCGGGTCGGCCAACAGGTCGCGCCAGATTCCGCCGAGTTCGCCGCTGTCGCCGGCACAGCGCAGGGCGCCGGCTTCTTCGAGCAATTCGCAAACCGCGGCGAAATTGAAGCGCGACGGGCCTATCGTCACCGGCAGGCCGAGGGCCGCCGGCTCGAGCACATTGTGGCAGCCGGTGTCGACGAGGCTGCCGCCGACAAAGGCGATATCGGCGCTGGCGAAGTAGGCCATCATCTCCCCCATGGAATCGCCGACCGCGATTTGAGTATCCGCGGCGAATGAAGCGGAATCGCCGCGCCGGGCGGTGGCGAATCCCGCCGCGGCGCACAATGCGAAAACCGCCTCGAAGCGCTCGGGGTGGCGCGGCACGATCAGCAACAGGGTTTGCGGAAACTCGGCCAGACAGTCCTTGAAGGCTTGCAGGACTTTGGCTTCCTCGCCCTCCCGGGTGCTGCCGGCGACGATCAGCCCGTGCCCGGCCTTCCAGCGCTCGATCACCGCGAGCGGCTGTGGCGCGTCGTCCCGCAGCGCGAATTTGAGGCTGCCGGTCACCCGCACTGGTTCCGCGCCGAGATCGCGGAATCGCCCCGCGTCGGCTTCGGACTGGGCGCAGACGAGGCGCAAATCCCCAAGCATGGCCCGCGCCAGCGGGCGGAAGCGGGAATACGAGCGCCAGGATTGTTCCGACAGGCGGCCATTCGCCAGCAGCGCCGGCACACCCCCGCGACGGGCCTCGCGCAGCATGTTGGGCCAGAGTTCGGTTTCCATCAGGATCAGCAACCGCGGCCGGAAAGCGGCCAGGAAGCGGCGCACAATCCAACCGGCGTCATAGGGCGCGTAATGGTGGATGACGCTGGCGCCGAATTGCCGTCGGACCTGCTCAGCGCCGGTCGGCGTCATCGTGGTGATAAGAAACTGGAATCCGGGAAATTCGCCGCGCAAGGCGGTCACCAGTGGCGCCGCCGCAACGGTTTCGCCCACGGAAACCGCATGCAGCCAGATGAGTGGTTGCGCCGGATCCAGCTCCGCTGGCGGGCGGATGCGGCCGAAGCGTTCACCGAGCCGCTTCCGGTACGCCGGCGCCTTGCGCGAGCGCCACAGCAGGCGCAGCCCGATCAGCGGCAGGGCGAGGTGGAACAAAATGCTGTAAATCGTTCGCTGCATGGTGGGGCCGCGGGGGGGCGCTCTCTGAAACGCAACGTATTTACCAGACAGCACACTAGGAGCCTGCGCCGTAGGGTATGCTTGCGCGGGACGCGGCGATACCGGGTTTTAGCTTTCGCGGATTCCCGCGGCGCGGACGCCTCAAGCGGAAAAACTTAGCGAATGCACCCCGGCTATTCAACCGACATCGTGATCTTCGGCGGCGGCGTGGCCGGGCTGTGGCTGTTGAACCGGCTCACGGGGGCGGGCTACCGCGCGATTCTGCTGGAAAACCACCGGCTCGGGGGCGGGCAGTCGATCCACTCCCAGGGCATCATCCACGGTGGCCTGAAGTACGCCCTGCATGGCGCGATCAGCGGCGCGAGCCGGGCCACCGCCGACATGCCGCGGCGCTGGCGCGAATGCATCAAAGGCCGCGGCGAGGTCGATCTTTCCGCATGCGAACTGCTCAGCCCCGGATTCCTGCTTTGGTCCGGCGAGGGAATGGGCGCCGGCGTGAAGGCGTTCCTCGGCAGCAAGGCGGTTGCCGGCAAGGCCGAAGCCGCCGCGCCCGGCGAGGTTCCGCCTTTCCTGCGCGGGCGCGGCGCGGTGTACCGCCTGCCGGATTTCGTCGTCGATCCCGAATCCCTGATCAAGGCGCTCGCGGCACCGCACACCGGGAGGATCCACCAAATCGAATCGAGCGATGCCCGGGATGGCGCCGAGGCGGTCCGATTCGAGCGCGCGACCGCCAAGCGGCGATTGCATTTGGCCAAGGGGGAGGGGTTTGTGTCACTGTCCGCACAGCGTTATATCTTCTGCGCCGGCGCGGGAAACGAGCGTTTGATCGAACAGGCGGGCCTGTCACTCCCGCGCTGCCAGCGGCGGCCGCTGAAAATGCTCGCGGTCAGCGGCGCCCCGCTGCCGCAGGTGTTTCTGCACATGCTGGGGCCGGGCCTAAGCGCGACTCCGCGCTTGACCATCACTTCCCACCGCAACGCCCAAAAACCGGATGCGCCGGTCTGGTATCTCGGGGGCCAACTCGCCGAGGAGGGAACAGGCCGCGCGGATGCCGCCCAAATCGCAGCCGCCAGAAGAATGCTGGCGGAGTTGATGCCCGAACTTCGCATGAGCAAGCTCGAATGGCGCTGCTTCGCTATCGACCGGGCGGAACCGGCAAGCCCAGGCGGGCGCAGGCCCGACAATGCCGTAATCGTCGCCGAGGAAGATGTCATCACCGCCTGGCCCACCAAGCTGACGCTCGCGCCGGTGCTGGCGGATCTGGTATTGCGGAAACTGCGCGAAGACGGCATCGAGCCCGCGGCAACGGCGCAATCGCCCGCCATGGCGGACCCGGCCTTGGCGAAGCTGCGGCGGCCCCCAGCCGTCGCCCGACCGTTCTGGAGTTGATTACATGTTGATCCAGCGGGAACTTGGCGGTACCGGCATGCGGGTTTCCCGTCTCGGCCTCGGTACGGTGAAATTCGGCCGCAACGAGCAGGTGAAGTACCCGGCGGGTTTTGATCTCCCATCCGACCGCGAGATCACCGCCTTGCTGGATCAGGCCATGGCGGCTGGCGTCAACCTGATCGACACCGCGCCGGCCTATGGCGGCAGCGAACAGCGCCTCGGCAAGCTATTGCCCGAGCGCGACCGCTGGCTGCTTTGCACCAAAGTCGGGGAGATTTTCGAAGCTGGAAGTTCGCGCTTCGATTTTTCCGCCAGCCACACCCGCGCCAGCGTCGAGGCAAGCCTGCGCCGCCTGCGCAGCGACCGGCTCGACATCGTGCTGATCCACTCGCACGGCAACGACCTCGACATCCTCGACCGTTCCGACTGCCTCGAAACCCTCACCAAGCTGCGCGAGCGGGGGCTCATCCGCGCCATCGGCATGAGCTCCAAAACCGTCGCCGGCGGCCTGCGCGCCATCGATCTTGTCGATGTGCTGATGCTGACCTACAACCGCGCCGACACCAGCCAGGCCGAAGTCATCGAAGCGGCCCACAAGGCCGGCAAGGGCGTGCTCATTAAAAAAGGCCTCGCCAGCGGCCACGCCCTCAAAGGCCATTCGGTTTCCGCCGCGGAAACCTTCCGCTTCCTGCTGCAACCACCCGGCGTCAGCTCCATCATCGTCGGCACCATCAACCCCAGCCACCTCCGCGAAAACATCGCGGCGGTGGAGGCGGTTCCCGCCGCTGCGGCATGATTGGAAGTCCACTGCATATCTGCCGCAGAGCCGTATCTCAAGCCGTATGGCCTCGGAGCGGCTGCATCCGCATACCTGCGCAAGCCTGATCGGGAGTCTGATCGGGAATCTTGAGTTTGGCGCAGGAAACGCCTATGGTGGACACAACTTGATTGATCTACCACACGCAATGAGCCTGAATATCAAGAACGATGAAGCCTGCCGGCTCGCTGACGATCTGGCGCAAATGACCGGCGAGACCAAGACCGGTGCCATCACAGTCGCTTTGCGCGAGCGTATTGAACGCGAGCGTCGTCGACGCGGGGTCCATGCCCGTTTGCGAGAGATGCGCTCCATCGCGAAACGCTGCTCCCGGCTCATGGGTCCGGGCACACCTTCCATCGACCATGGTGACATGCTGTACGACGAGCGGGGTTTGCCAAAATGATTGTGGACAGTTCCGCGATACTGGCAATTCTGAACTGCGAGCCGGACGCGCAGTTGTATGACGAGAAAATAGCGCTTGCTGAAAACTGCCGCATTTCCGCGGCAAACTTGCTGGAAACAGCGATAGTCGCCGAGAGCCGAGGTGGCCTGTAAGCAGGCAGTGAGCTTGACTTGTTCCTTGAATCCGCAGATATCGAAGTCGCACCGGTCACTCTGAGACAAGTTTCAACCGCCAGACGCGCCTGGCGCCGGTTCGGCAAAGGCAGGCATCGAGCCAAGCTGAATTTCGGCGATTGCTTCGCCTACGCGCTGTCGGCAACAACCGGTGAGCCATTGTTGTTCAAGGGAAATGATTTCACCCAGACAGACGTCAACGCTGCCCTGCCGTCGGCCTGAATTGAATAGGCCGAAACCATACACCTTTAATCAGTTCAATCTCCCAGCGGATCGTCGTCCGTCCCGCGCATTTTTTCGACTATCGCGGAGGTTGAGCAGTCGTCGATGAAGGCGAGCACTTGCACCTCGCCGCCTTGGGACGTGACGAGTTCGCCGCCGACCACTTCGCCGAGCGTGTAGTCGCCGCCTTTGACGAGCACGTCCGGGCGCAAATCCCGCAGCAGGTTCTCCGGGGTGTCCTCGCTGAAGATGACGACCCAGTCCACGGCGCTGAGTCCGGCGAGCACGCGGAGGCGGCGGTCGAGCGGGTTGATTGGCCGCCCCGGGCCTTTCAGCCGGGCCACCGAGGCGTCGTCGTTCACGGCGACCACGAGGCGGTCGCCGAGCTTGCGGGCTTCGTCGAGATAGCCCACGTGGCCGGCGTGGATGATGTCGAAGCAACCGTTGGTGAACACGATGCGCTCGCCGTGGTCCCGGGCGTCGTCCACGGCGATGCGCAACTGGCCGGCACTCATGACGCCGCGGCCGCTGCCTTGCTCGGCCATCAGGGCCCGGCGCAATTCCGGCGCGCTGATCGCCGCGGTGCCGAGCTTGCCGACGACGAGGCCGGCGGCGAGATTGGCCAGCACCACCGCGTTGGTCAGTTTTTCGCCCGCCGCGAGCGCGGCGGAGAGCACCGAGATCACCGTGTCGCCGGCGCCGGTGACATCGAATACTTCCTGCGCCCGCGCCGGCAGGTGCATTTCCGGCGCATTGGGCCGGATCAGCGTCATGCCGTGCTCGCCCCGGGTGATCAGCAGCGCTTCCAGCGCCAACTCGCGGATCATCCGCTCGCCTTTCGCCACGAGTTCGCGCTCGTCGGCGCTCGGCCCCATGATGGCTTCGAACTCGGCCAAGTTCGGCGTGATGAGGGTGGCCCCGCGATACGGCGCGAAGTCGCCGCCCTTGGGATCGACGATAACGGGAATGCCCCGCTT
>JAPOTO010000164.1 GCA_026709135.1 Gammaproteobacteria bacterium
CGCCGCGCCACAAGTCGTCATTCCGCGCGGGCCGAAAAGTGGGCGGGAAGCTGCTACCATCGGCGCGGGGGCCTTGGCGGCCCAAGCCACAGGTTGGGCGCAGGTTGACTGGATCGATGCTTCCCCGCGCGGAACACACGCTCGCACCCTACGCGGCCTCGCCCCTGCCGGCGGGGCCTTGGCTGGTGTTCGCGCCGCACGCGGACGACGAGACCTTCGGTCTTGGCGGCTGCCTGCTGAAAGCCGCCGACGAGGGCGTCGAGGCCCATGTCGTGGTCGTCACCGACGGCGCGCTCGGCGGCGATGGTGGCGGGCTTGTCGAACGCCGCCGGGACGAGGCGCGGCGGGCCGGCGAACTACTGGGCCTGCGCGGCCTGCGGTTCTGGAGCGAGCCCGACCGGGGCCTGCGGGTGGACGCCCCGCGCCGGGCGCTGTTCGCGGGGGCGGTTCGGGAACTGCGGCCGGCGGCGGTGTTTTTCCCGGGGCCGCTGGAGATCCACCCCGACCACCGCGCCACCGGCATGCTCGCCTGGGCCGCGCTGCGGTCGCTCGGCGCCGGTGAATCCAGGCCGGCGGCGGTTTCCTACGAGATCACGGCGCACAACCCGGTCAATCTGCTGGTGGACATCACCGCCCAGATGGGGCGCAAGCGCGGGGCGATGGCGGTCTATGCCAGCCAGAACAGCCAGAAGAACTATCCGGACCATGTGGCGGCGCTCAACCGGAGCCGCTCGTTAACGCTGCCCGCCGGGGTGGTGTACGCCGAGGGGCTGTACCGCTACAGCGAAGAGCAGTTGCGGCTGCCGCTGTCGGAGGTGCTGCGGCGCATCGTGGACCGCTATTTCGAGTCCGCCGACGGGGCGTAGCGAAACTTGCGCAATCGTCTTTTCCGCGCGGAATCTCCCCAAAACCGCGGCATCATCAATCGGTTTGCGCACAATCAGTGCAAAGACCCCCAAGCCTTTTCGGGATGGGGCGCTTTCACTTGTTCGATCCAGTCCGGCCAGACCGCCTGGTTCCATTCGGCCCGTTTCCACAGGGTGTGGAGGATGGCAACCCACTGCCAGGCTTCGCCGAGCTGGAGCGAAAGTTGCGCGTGTTCGCTGCTGCGCGGTTTGAATACGAGGGTGATGCGGTTGGGGGCGATGCGGATGTCGGCCTCGAACAGCAACTCGGCTGTGTCTCCCGCGGGTGTGTCGTCGGATGGCGGGGCGGTTTCTTCGCCCGCCGCCGCGCCGCCCGCGGCTTCGCCACGGGTTTCGGCCCCCGGTTGCGCCTCGGCGGGGACGGGACGGGCGGCCATCGGGCCAAGCATTTCGGCGGCGGCTTGGCGCTCGAGTTCCTCCCGGTGCGAACCGAGCCAGTCGAGCAGGACATGGAGCACCCGCAGCAACAGCCGCTGGGTGATCCAGTAGGAGACCGCCACGCCCTTGTCGGTGGTTCCGCTCAGGCGGAAGCGGTCTTCGGTGGCGATGTACTCGGAGGTGATGCGGTGGAGGTTCAGCACGGCACTGGGCTCCAGGGCGGATTCCGCCTCAAGGCCGGGGCCGCGGGGCTTCCAGCCATTCCCCGACTTCAAGCAGGTCCTCCGCCTCGAGCGTGCCCGCCTCGCGCCGCAGCACGAGCATGGCCTTGATCTGGTCGTAGCGAGCGCGCTGCAAGTCCCGCTCGGCGCGGAAACGGTCGCGCAGGGCGATGAACACATCCACCGTGGTGACGGTGCCGAGCTCAAGCCCCTGCTGCATCGCCTCGGCGGAGAGTTCGGTGGATTCCACCAAGGCCTCGGCCGCCTCGATCAGCGTATCGCCGGAGACCGACTGCAAATACGCCGAGCGCACGATTTCCCGGGCTTCGAGTTCAACCCGGCGCAGATCGTGCTCGGCGATGCGGTGCTGGCTGCGGGCCTCGCGCACCTGGGCGGTTTGCGAACCGCCGGAGTAAATCGGAATCGTGATGTCCAGGCCGAGATAGGTGATGTCGGACTGGTCGATGGGGGCGTTGTCGAAGCCGACGTTGGTGTTCTGCCGCATGGCGACAATCGACAACTGGGGGAAATAGGCGCCCATGCGCTCGGAAATGCGCTCGTTGGCGACCCGCTCGGCGAACTGCCGCGCGCGAATCTGCTGGTTGTTTGCCAGTGCTGTTTCCACCCAGAACTCGACATCGCCCTCAAGGTCGGGCATTTCGATTTCATCGCGCAGGGTGTGAAGGCGGCCCGGTTCGAGCCCGGAGATCGCCCGCAGGGCCTCGTGGGCCAGGGCGAGATCGCTTTCAAGCTGCAATTGCTGGGCCTGGACGCTGGCGAGATTCGCCTGGGCTTGATAGAAGTCGGTGATTTGGGCGAGTTGCAGATCGAACATGCTTTCGACTTGGTCGAGCTGGTTCGATACGGCTTCGAGTTCGGCGGCGATCGAATCGAGGGCGTCCTGGGCTTGGAGCACGTTGAAGTAGCGTTCCGCCACATCGGTCAGCAGGAAGGCGAGCTCGTAGAAATACTCGGCTTCGACCTGGTCTTCGGTCAGCCCGGCCTGCTTGCGCATGGAGAATGCCTGCCAGTTGAACAGGGTTTGCGAAAGCCGCAGGTAGCTGCGTTCGCCATCGAACACCCGCAGGCGGTCAACCTGGAAGAAGGGGTCGAGCGCGGTCCTGCGGTTTTCGGTGATGCTCGCCGCGGCGCTTACCTGGGGCAGCAGATTGCCAGTGGCCATGCGCTTGCGGGCGGCGACGACGTTGAGATTCTCCTCGGCGATGCGCAGCCGGGGGCTGTAGTCGATCGCGGCGCTGAAGAAGTCGGCCAAGGTTTCACCGCTGGCGAGGCTTTCGCCGCTGGCGGGGCTGTTGTCCTCGGCGGCCTGAACAGCGGGAAACACCAGCATGGCAAGCAACGCCAAGAGGCGGAATGTTCGGGTCATGGCGATCTCTCCTTGATGGCGTCAGTCTTCCCGGAAGCTGCGCGCCATGGCGTTGGAAAACGGCTTGAACAGATATTGCAGGAAGGTGCGCGCGCCGGTGGTGATGAACACTTCCGCCGGCATGCCGGGCATCAGCACTAGGCCGCCGAGGTCCTCCATGCCTTCGGGCGTGACCTTGATTTCGGCGACATAGTAGGAGATGCCGGTGTTCGGATCCTGGAAGCTGTCGGCCGATAGATTGCTGACCTCGCCGAAAATCGTCGGCACCGAGCTGCCGAAGGTCGAGAAGCGGATCGTCGCTTCCTGGTTCAGCGCCACCCGGTCGATGTCGATGGGGGAAACCTGGGCCTCGATCACCAGATCGTCGTCTTCGGGAACGATGTCGGCGATGACCATGCCTGGGCTGATGACACCGCCCTCGGTGTGAATCTGCATGCCGGTGACGTAGCCGCCGTCTGGGGCGCGGATCACGGTGCGGGCGACGACATCCTCGAGGGCGATGATGCGCTCCTCGAGATCATTGAGATTGGTGCGGGTTTCGGCGAGTTCGGCGGCGACTTCGTTGCGGAAGTCCTTTTCCACTTGCAGGATTTGCAGGCGGGTTTCGCCGATTTGCACTTCGGTTGCGGCGATGTTCGCCGCGAGTTCGGCCGCTTCGCCGCTGAAATTGGCGTAGTTGCGCTCCAGCTCGCGCAGGCGGGTGCGCTCGGAAAAGCCCCGGTCGAGGAGGGTCTGGGTGTCGGCGAGTTCCTCGCCGTAGGACGCCGCGAGCAGCAGCCTGCTTTCGCGCATCGCCTCCATGCCCACCACCTGGCTTTCGAGCTGGCCGATGCGCTGCTCGAACACTTCGATGTTGCCTTCGAGCGCCGCTTTGCGCGCATCGAAAATCTCGGTCTGGGCTTCCATCTCCACCCGGGCCGCCGGGTTGTTCCCGTCAAGGCTTTGGGGCCAGACGATGCGCTCGGCGCCGAGGCGCTGGGCGTTGAGCCGCGCTTCGCGCACGAGGTTGGCGGTGTGCTGGGTCCGCGCCACATCGAGCTGGGCCTGGGGCTGGGTGCGGTCGAGATGGATCAGCGGCTGGCCGGCTTCCACGAGATCGCCATTGCCGACCAGGATTTCGCTGATGATGCCGCCTTCGAGGTGCTGCACGCTCTTGTTGTTGGACTCGACGGTGACCTCGCCCGGCGCGAAAGCCGCGCCGTCGATGGGCGCGAGCGCCGCCCAGCCGCCGAAGACGCCGAACACCAGGGCGAAGATCGTCAGGCCGATGCGCACCGGGGTCTTGATGCTTGAACTGGCTTTGGGCTGCTTCGCCGGCAAGAGTTCGACTTTGCTCATTTCAGCTTTACCTCGCCGCCGATTGCGGCAGCTTCGCGGCCGGTTTCATCAGGCTCGCGAGCACTTGCGCCCGGGGGCCGTAGCTCGCCGTCCGCCCGTCCTTGAGCACCAGCATCTTGTCCATGCTTTGCAGCACCATGGTGCGGTGGCTGATCACGATCACCGTGCTGCCCCGCTGCTTGATCCGGTCGAGCGCTTCGACGAGTTCGCGCTCGCCCTGGTCGTCGAGATTGGAGTTGGGCTCGTCGAGCACGATCAGGCAGGGATTGCCGTACACCGCCCGGGCGAGGCCGATGCGCTGGCGCTGGCCGCCGGAGAGCACCCCGCCGGCGCCGCCGATCAGGGTGTTGTAGCCATTGGGCAGGGTCAGGATCAGGTCGTGGACGCCGGCGAGTTGCGCCGCGGCGACGATGGCCTCGGTGTCCTGCCCGCCGAAGCGGCAGATGTTGTCGGCGATGCTGCCGTCGAAGAGTTCGATGTCCTGGGGCAGGTAGCCCACGTGGGGGCCGAGTTGCTCCCGGTCCCAGGTGAAGATTTCCGCCCCGTCGAGCCGCACCGCGCCCCCCGCCGAAGGCCAAACGCCGAGAATCGCCCGGGCCAGGCTCGATTTGCCCGAGGCGCTCGGCCCCACCACGCCAAGCGCCTCGCCGGGGGAAAGCTCGAAGTTGGCGTTGATCACCACATTGGTCTGGGCCGGCGGCGGCGGGCGCACGAACAGGTTCTCCACCGTCAGCCTGCCCTGGGGAGTCGGCAGGCGCATCGGCGGCTGCCGCTCCGGCAGTTGCTCGAGCAATTCGCCGAGGCGGCGGTACTGCGCCCGGGCGACACTGAAGCCGCGCCAGGTGTTCACCAGCAGGTCGATCGGCGCCAGGGCGCGGCCAAGCAGCAGCGAGCCGGCGATCATCATCCCCGGCGATATCTGCTGCTGGAGCGCGAGCAGGGCGCCGAGGCCGAGGGTTAGCGACTGCATGGTGATACGCAGGGCTTTGGACAGGCTCGTGAACGCGCCGGCTTGGCGGCTCGCGGTGCTTTGCAGGTCCATGATCCGCTCCGAGCCGTCTTCCTGGCGGGCGCGGATGTCCTTGCCCATGCCCATGGCGGCGATGACCTCGGCGTTGCGCAGGGTGCCGGTCAACTGGTTGTTGACCGCGCTGTTGAGCGAGTTGGCGTCCTGCAGCTTCGGGCTGGTGGTCTTTTCATTGGCGAGGGTGAGCGCGAGCATGATGATGACGGCGATCACCCCGGCGAGGGCGAAATACGGGTGGAACAGGTACATCACAAAAATATAGACGGGCACCCAGGGCGCGTCGAAGAAGGCGAACAGGCTGCTGCCGGTGAGAAACTGGCGCAACTGGGAGAGATCGTTCATCGGCTGGGCGCTGGTGGTCATCCCGCCGGAAAGCAGCGCCCGGTTGAAGGTCGCGTCCGCCACCCGCTGCCGCAGCCGCTGTTCGAGCCGGTTGCTCGCGGCGATCATCACCATCGAGCGCACCCATTCGAATCCGCCCATCGACAGCAGCAGGCAGACCATGAGGATCGTCAGCATCGTCAGCGTCGGCACGCTGCCGCTCGCCACCACCCGGTCGTAGACTTGCAGCATGTAGATGATGGGGGTGAGCATCAACAGATTCACCGCCGCGCTGAACAGCGCCGCGAAGCCGAAGTAATGGCGGACATCGCGCAGGGCTTCCGCGAGTTCGGGGAATTTGCTGTTCGTTTTGCTGCGGTTCATGGATGGAATGCTCGCTGGCGCGGCCGGGTGGCGGAATGCGGGGGCGGGCCGCCACCCCTCATTAGGTTTGGGCGCGGACCCGCATTTCAACCATTAGCGGGAATTATACATGCCAGCCCCGGCATGGCTGCCTTGGTTGTTTGCGCTTAGCCAGCGGGATGCCGCGGCTCCAGATGGAGTCTCCCGCGGATTGCGCGGATTCGCGGTTCACAGCTGTTCCTCGCCCTTGGCGAAGCGGCGCAGCGAGTCCGGGTCGATGATGACGAGCCGGCCCGGACCGTCGCGGCGGACGATGCGG
Source organism: Gammaproteobacteria bacterium (assembly GCA_026709135.1). Lineage (GTDB taxonomy): Bacteria > Pseudomonadota > Gammaproteobacteria > Pseudomonadales > Pseudohongiellaceae > UBA9145. Next base: position 6,281 of record JAPOTO010000164.1, read on the forward strand.
CGCTCCTGCAAGGCTGAAAACGCCCTGGACACCCGCTCCCGGGTAATGTTGAGCATGATGGCGATTTCCTGATGGGTCGGCGGATTGACGATTTCGTCGCTTCCCGTGCGTCCCTCACCGCCCTGGATCAACAGGTGCAACTGGCAGCAAACCCGCTGTTCCATATCGCTGATGCCAAGCAGGGTGCGCTGTTCGGTCATCTGCCGCACCCGCCCGGCGAGCTTGCGGCCGACCATATTGCTCACCGAGCTGCTGTTGAGCATCACCTCGCGCAATGCGTCGCGGGCGAGGAACACCACCGTGGCGGCGCTCGAGGCGATCACGAATTCCGGCTGCGGATTATCATCGAACAGCGCAAGTTCGCCGCAGAAGTCGCCAGGTTCGACGAAGTACAGCCCAGCTTCGCGACCGTCGATGGTGTGGCCCACACCTTGCAGGCGGCCTTCGAAGAGAAAGCAGACCCGGTCCTCCCGGGCGCCGACCTCGATCACCACTTTCCGCCGCGCATAGCGCGCGAGCACTGCGTGCGGAGCGAGTTTTTCCAGCACCTCGCGGGGAAGCGGCTGCAACAGCTTGAATCGGCTTAACAATTCAGGGGTAACCGACATACAATGTGTTTTGGGCCGGGGGTTTGGGATTGGTTCCGCGCGACCACGCACACGCACGGGCGGGCGCTGGATTGCGGGTTTCACGCGGCATCGCGGCCCGCAATTATTGCAGTGAATTGTGACTCCGGTCACGCCAATTTATCGACACTCGCGCTAGATTCATGAATCGCCACCGGCCAACCTAGGGCGAACAGGCAGCAACCTAGGGCGAACAGGCAGCAACGCACCATGAAGATCGACATCCGCGCACAGGCAGTTTCCGCATTGTTCGCCGCCCTTCTGTGGCAGGCGCAGGCGCTCGCCCTCGACCCCGCTGTGGCGGCGCCGGCCGGCGCGCCCGAGCCCGCCCCCGGCAAGGTGAGCATGGTGCTTGGCGGCGCCTGGCTCGACGCCCCCGGCGGCGAACGCCGGCGCATCGAGATGGGCATGCCGGTGGGCGCCGGGGACTTCGTCCGCACCGAACCGAACGGCCACGTCCATATCCGCTTTATCGACAACGCCCTGGTCAGCGTCCGGCCCGACAGCCGCCTGGAGATCGTGCGCTACGAATACAACCGCGGTAATCCGGCGCTGTCCACAGTCAAGTTCAACTTGGAGGAAGGCGTTACCCGGTCGATCTCCGGGGACGCCGCGAGCGCGGCGCGGCAGCGGTTCCGCCTCAACACGCCAATCGCGGCGATCGGCGTGCGCGGCACCGATTTTGTCGTCAGCGCGACCCGCGATTCGGTGCGCGCCCTGGTCAACGAGGGCGCAATCGTGCTGGCGCCCTATTCCGATGAATGCTCCGCCGAAGCCTTCGGCCCCTGCGCCGCGAACGCGGTCGAGTTGAGTGGCGCCAGCGAGCAGATGCTCGGCTTCGATCTCGGCGCCCAGGCGCCCCGCTTGCTGCCGGCGGTTCATGAAACCGACCCGGAGACGCTCCGCGACAATGTCAATGGCGCGGTAGACGAGGCCGCCGAGAGCGAAGACGAAATCACCGGCGCCAACGACGCCTACCTCGAAGGCACCGCCAATGACCGGGTCAACGCCGGATTGGCGAACCTGGCCGCGACCGCGGAACCCGCCCCGGCGCCGGAACCCCCGCCCGAACCGGACTTCACCCCGCAAGCTCCCTTCGGCGAGGTGGAAAATCGCGAGCGGCGGATGGCCTGGGGCCGCTGGGGCGTCGGCAAGGGGCCGCTGGAGCGCATCACTTACGCATACGAGGACGCCCGGGAAGGGCGCGAAGTCACCGTCGGCAATCTCGAATACGCCCTGTTCCGGCCCGACCTCGAAAGCCGCGACGTGGACCGCGGCCTCGGCACCGTGGAGTTCGACCTCGCCGCCGCCCAGGCCTTCTACCAAAGTGGCGGCAACATCGTCGCGATGCGCGTCAGCGACGGCGATCTGTCGATCAATTTCGACCGCCGCGAATTCAGCACCGGGCTGACGCTCAACCACGACATGACGGGAACCGTGCTGTTCAGCGCCGAGGGCCGCGTCTACGACGGCGGCTACTTCCGCATCAAGGAAAGCGACCAGCGCGTGAGCGGCGCGGTTACCCTCGACGGCGGGGAGGCGGGCTACTTCTTCGAGCGGCAGCTTGAAGCGGGCAACATCTCCGGGTTGACTTTGTGGGGCGGCCGCTGAGCATGAAGACGATGCGGATCGGCAATCCAGTGGCGGCACTGCTGCGCCTGTCGCCAGCCCGGTCGAGGCTGGCGCTGCTGGCGCTGGCGGCGGTGCTCGCCCTTGGCTTGTTCGCCGCCGCGCGCCCGGCCTTGCTGATGCTTGAGGAGCGCCTCGGCGCACTGGGCTGGACGCTGTTCGCCGATGCCACCGAAGAACAGCGCATCGTCCTGGTCGCCATTGATGAAACCAGCCTCGCCGAGGTCGGCCCCTGGCCCTGGCCGAGGGAGACGATGGCGCGGCTCGTGGCGGCGATCGATGGGGCGGGCGCGCAACTGCAATTGCACGACATCGTCTACTCCGAACCCCGGCCCGGCGATGCCGAACTGAACGCGGCGCTGGCCGCGAGCGGCGGCGCGGTGCTGGCGCAGCTGCCGGTATTGCAATCCGAAGAACCCGTGCGAACCGGCGGGCTCACGCATCCGCTCGCCGGCCTGCAATGCGGCGCGGGCCTGCCGCAGACGGATCGATACCTGGCGGCCGACGGCGCTTTCGCGGGCATACCCAAAGGGCATATCGCCCCGCTGGTGGCGGGTGACGGCTCGGTTCGCAAAACGCCCGCCGCGATCTGCGTCGATGGCGAGGGCTATCCGGCGCTGGCCTTGTCCGCTTGGCTCACCGCGGTCGGCGCCGACAACTGGTCCGCGACCTTGATCGACGGCGGCCTGTTCGGCCCGGACCAGTATCTGCGGCTGGTCGCCTATCCCGATCTCGAAATTCCACTCGACGGCGACGGCAACCTGCGGATTTCCTACGCCAGCGATCCCGCCGCTTTCGTTGCGATTCCCGCCGTTGACATCCTCAATGGCGAATTCGACCCGGCTTGGTTCGACAACACCTGGGCGCTGGTTGGCGTCACCGCTTTCAGCGTGGGCGGCGATGTTGTGCCGACGCCATACGCCGGCGTGGCCCCGGGCGTGGAACTCCAAGCCCGCATCCTCGCCAGCCTGCTCGACGGCGACATTCCCTACACCCCGGCCTCCGCCGGCGCCCTGCTCGGCCTGTTGAGCTTGGTGGCGGCGGCGGTGCTGTTTTGGCTTGCCGGGGGCCGCAGCCGCTGGTCCGCGCTTGGCCTGCCGGCCGCGGGCGCGCTGTTGCCAGTCGCCTTTCTCGCCCTGCATATCCAGTTGCTGCAAAGCCAGGGCGTGTGGCTCGGCTGGCTGTTCCCGGCGCTGTACAGTCCGCTGGCGGCGGGCATGCTGGTGCTGCTCGAGTATGGCCGGGTGCGCGCCGAACGCGGCCGCGTGTTCGGCAATCTGAACAGCTACCTGCCGAATGAGATCGCCCGGGAGATCGCCTACAGCCTGCCGAGTTCGAGCATCAACGCCAGACGCGCGGAAATGACGCTGCTCTGCGCCGACCTGCGCAACTTTTCCGCCTTCGGCGAATCGCGGCCACCGGAAGAATCCGCCGCCGTGCTGCACTTCTTCTTCACCCGGGCGACTCGCATCATCGAGGAAGCCGGCGGCCGCGTGCATGAATTCAAGGGCGATGGCCTGGTCGCGGTCTGGGACAGCCAGGACGCCGATGCCGCCCGCTGCGCCCTCGGAGCGGCGCGCCGGATGCAGGCAATCGAAATCGCCGAAATGCTGCCGGAAGACGCGCCCTCGGGCCTTGAGCCACTGGCGCTCGGCATCGGCATTGAACAGGGTTCGGTGCTGATCGGCTCGGTTGGCCCCGCCCACCGCCGCGGCCATGTGCTGCTCGGCGATACCGTCTCCATCGTCTTCCGCATCCAGGAACTGACCGCCGACCTCGCCCACCCGATTCTCGTTGGCGGCGTCGCGGCCGGCAAGCTCATCGAAGAAAAGCTCGAATCGCAAGGCCACTTCCTGCTCGATGGGCTGCGCAACCCCCACCATCTGTACGCCCTGCCAGGCACCGGCCAGCGCGCCGCGGAACGCGGCCTGAAACTGATCCGCGGCGGTCGCTCCTGACCCGTTCCATCCCATCGTCTTTCCGCGCGCGGCACAGAATTTCCCGGGGGATTCCGGGACGCATTTGCCCGCCTGCGGTGGATTCACGATAATCGGTCCCATTCAAGCCCGGGAACCCGTATTCTTGTTCACCAGCAGAACCCCATTCGCGGCAATGCTGCTGGCGCTGATTCCGGCGCTGCTCCTGCCCCTGTCCGCGGCGGCCCAGGAGTGCCCCGACCTCAGCCCCTACTTTGACGGCCAGGAATCCCGCTCCCAGCTTGAATGGCTGCGAATCGCCGATGAACTCAACGGTTTGCTGCCGCAGTGCCTGGAATCCACCGAATACTTCGCCCTGATCGGCGCCGCCTGGCTCAACGGCGGCCTGTTGCCGGAAGCGGCCGAAGCGCTTGAGCGCGCATTGCTGCTCGATGCCGAAAACGGCGCCGCCCAGATCGACTACGCCGAAGCGCTTTACCGGCAGGGGCAACTGTTCGCCGCCATCGAACTCAACGAGCAAACACTCGCCAGGGGCGATCTGCCGGGCGACCTGCGCCAGGCCCTTGAAAACCGGCGGCGGCAGTGGCGGGACGTCACCCGCGACACTTCCTACCAAGGCGATTTCCTGCTCGGTTACGACAGCAATCTCAATGGCGCCCCGGACCCGGGCCAAGTAACCCTGACGATCGCCGGAGAGAATGTCCTGCTCGCGCTCGGAGAAGAATTCCAGGTGATGAGCGGGCCTTATGCCAATATCGGTTTCGCCGCGCGGCACCGGGTTCTCGAACCCGGCCAGCAACACAACTTCACCGCCGAAGTGCAAGGCCGCGTCAGCGACGACCGCAGCACCGACCTGCTGCAACTCGATGGCCGCTACGCCTTCGCCCGGCCCCGCCGCGGCGGAAGCTGGCAGGTGGACACCGGCCTCCGCAGCCTCGCATTCGGCGGCTCGGAATTGTTCACCGCCGCCGATGTCCGGGCGCGTTACGCCATTTCCCCGGTGATGACGTGCCGGCCCTTCTTCGACGCCGCCGCCCATTACCAGTTTTTCCACGGCCAGAACTGGCTGAACGCTTTCGACTCCCGCCTCGGCACTGGCTTGGCCTGCCCCTTGGGCGATGAGAGCGCCAGTTATGGCAATCTGAGCTTCGAGATGGCGCTGCTCGACAGCCAAGCGATCAAGTTCGACCGCCCCGGCGGCGACCGCCGCGGCTGGCAGCTCGCCGCCAACTGGCAGTACCCGCTCCCGATGGGGCTGCTCCGCGCCGTGCTCAACCACACCCGGCTCGAAGACCGGGAAAGCTACAGCCCATTGCTCGAAGCCGGCGCCCCGCGCTGGCTCAACCGCAGCTACGCGCTGCTGCAATACCGCGGCGGAACCAGCCTCGGCGGCTTCCCCGCCGAGGTGCTGATCAATTTCTACCACCAGCAGCAGGACAGCAACATCGGCCTCTTCGACACCAGCGACACCACCTT
>JAPOTO010000003.1 GCA_026709135.1 Gammaproteobacteria bacterium
AGGCAACACACACCGAACGTCAAAACGGGAATTCCCGCATCAGAGGCGCAATCATGGACAAACACGACAAACACGACAAACACGACAAAGACGGCCTGAGATTGCCGATCAAGATCGATTCCACTTCCAATGGCGAGTTCGAGCCGGTGCCGCTTTCCCGGGCCAATATCCGGGGCAACCGTCTGGCGCTCGAGCGGGCGGACGAGGCGTGCCGCCGCACGGGCCAGACCCGGCGCAAGTTCCTCGTCTCCGCCTGCGGCGCGGCGAGCACGCTGCTCGCGATCAACACCGCCAACGCGGCGGCGGGCAAGCGCGGCGGTTTCTTCGATTTGCGCGACGAAAGCGCCCTCGATGAAGCCTCGGCGCTCGCCGAAGTCGGCGGCGATGAGTTCATCTTCGACGTGCAGGGCCATTACGTGAACCCGGAGGGCGCCTGGCTCGGGCGCCTGCCGCCGGCTTCGCGGCCGTACTCCGGCTTCGCCAAGGCCTCCTGCGAACTCGCCGATGGGCCGGGCGAGCGCGCCTATCTCGACTGCCTCAGCGAAAGCGAATTCATCAAGGACGTGTTCCTCGACAGCGACACCGACATCATGGTGCTCTCCTTCGTGCCCTCGACCCGGGAAAACGAGCCCGTCACCATCGAAGACGCCGACCAGACCCGGCAAATCGTCGCCGAACTCGAAGGCAGCAAGCGGCTGATGATCCACGGCCGCGTCAATCCCAACCAGGACGGCGACCTCGAAGCCATGGACGAGCTCGCCGAAAACTGGAACATCTCGGCGTTCAAGACCTACACCCAATATGGCCCGGGCGGGGTGGGCTACTTCCTCCACGACGATGTGGGCATGGCGATGATCGAGCGCGCCCGGCGGCTCGGCGTGCGCAACATCTGCATCCACAAGGGCCTGCCATTCGGCCCGCGATCCTACGAACACAGCCAGTGCTCGGATATCGGCGTCGTCGCGAAGATGTATCCCGACATGAATTTCCTCATCTACCACTCGGGGTTCGTCACCAGCGTGCGCGAGCAAGAGTTTGTGGCCGGCGCCGGCCGCGACGGCATCGACACGCTGATCCAGTCACTGATCGACAACGAGGTCGGGCAAAACTCCAACGTCTATGCCGAACTCGGCAGCACCTGGCGCTACCTCATGCGCGACCCGGACAACGCCGCCCACGCCATCGGCAAGCTGCTGCTCCACTGCGGCGAGAACAACGTGCTCTGGGGCACCGATTCGATCTGGTACGGCTCGCCCCAGGATCAGATCCAGGCGTTCCGCACTTTCCAGATCAGCGAGGAATACCAGGACCGCTACGGCTACCCCGAAATCACAGATGAAATCCGCCGCAAGATCTTCGGCCTCAACGCCGCCGGCCCCTACGGAATCGAAGAAACCGAAATCCGTGGCCTCACCGCCGCCGACCGCGTAAGCAGGGAAAAACTCGCCTACCAGGAAAACCCCCAGCCGAGCTTCCTAACCTACGGCCCCAGAACCCGCCGGGAGTTTTTGAATTTGTTGCGATGGGGTGGGTGAGGGGACGTGGCTTCGAGCGGGTCCGCGAGGGGGAGCGCCTTTGCGCTAAATCTCACCTCGACATCCTGTCGAGGTTCGAATCGGTTCGTCGTCGCTTCGGCTCAACGACGCGCAAAGGCGCTCCCCCTAACGGACCCTTGCATTGTGCAGATTCCCGATTTCATCGACCTAATGCTGCGCAGAGCAAGGCGCCTCCTGTTATTCTGCGTCAAGTGATTCGGGGCTCACCCGCTTTGGGGCAGCGCAAGCGCTGTCCAAGTCGCAGAATCTCCCGTCGGCGGGCGTGAAGCCGATGCGCCACAAACAAAGAGCGAATACGCTATTCCAAAAAGGAGATGACCGAATGAACAGAAAACTGCTGGCCCTCTCAGGAATCCTGCTGATGACTATCATAACTCACGTCTTGCATGCCCTCGAAGAAATCGACCCGGCCCTGGCCGAAATCGCCAATTTCCGCCAGTACAGCGCGACCTTCGCCAGCGCCGGCCAGCCCACCCGGGAGCAGTTCCAGGCTGTCGCCGAGAACGGCTTCGAGCGCGTCGTCTACATCGCCTTCACCAACAACCCCAACGCCCTGCCCGACGCCGACCTCGTGGTGAAGGGCCTCGGCATGGAGTACACCCAAATCCCGGTGGATTTCAACGATCCGCGGCCGAGCGAATACTACGCCTTCGCCGACGCCATGGTCCGCAACGAAGGCCGCAAGACCCTACTCCACTGCCAGGTCAACTACCGCGCCACCGCCTTCAGCTTCCTCCACCGCGTGCTCAACGAGAACATCCCGGTGGCCGAAGCCAAGGCCGACATGAACAGCGTCTGGCAGCCCAACGAAACCTGGCGCGACTTCATCTTTGAAGTCCTAAACCAAAACGGCATCGACCCCAACTGCGAATCCTGCGACTGGACCCCATCCCAACCCGGGCAATGAGCACTTCGGCTTGTGCGGTAAGTCTATAGCTCCCCATCGCGGCGCAATTCTTCCTTGGAAGCCGCGAGGATTTGTTCGGGCGTCCTTGCGGATAGGCCGCTTTGCTCCGCGGCGATCAGCCGCGCGCGCACCAGCTCGATTTCGCGCGCTCGTCTAATGAGGTCGTTGACTACTTCGCTGCGGCTGGCGAACTCCCCACTTGCGATCTGGGCCTGTATCCAAGAATCGTTGGGTCCCGAGATCGACACACTTGCCCTAACTCCGGCCATCTGCAGATCCTCCGATTGGACAAGAGTTGAAATTGATGTAATTTTGCATCACTCCCGCATCTTTGTCATCTATGCTGTACTCGACCCATGCTCTACTCGGCTGCTCGGTCTAGATCATTCCACCATCGGCGGGGACACCCGCCGGCGGCACGGCCGGCAATGAGCGGCGGGCCCGTATTGCCGTTGTTGGCGCTGCTTGCGGCCTTGGCGGGCTGCGCGACTTCCGCCAATCCCGACCCGCTCGAGCCAGTCAACCGCCCGGTGCAGGCATTCAACGATTTCGCCGACCGCGTCCTGATCCATCCCCTGGCCCAAGGCTATCAGGCACTGACGCCGGATCCGGTCGAGCGGGGGGTTGCGCGCTTCTTCCGCAATCTCGGCGAATTGACCAGCGCCAGCAACCAGTTGCTCCAAGGCAAGCCGCTGCTGGCAGTCAACGATCTTGGCCGGTTTTTGCTCAACTCTACCCTGGGCTTGGCGGGCTTTTTCGACCCGGCGTCCGAGCTGGGCCTGCGCCCCCACCGGGAGGATTTCGGGCAGACGCTCGGCGTTTGGGGCGTGCCACAAGGCCCCTACCTCGTGCTGCCATTCCGCGGCCCGTCCACGCTGCGCGATATCGCCGGCGGCTTCTCCGACCAGTGGACCCTGCTGCCGCTGGAAATCGACCACGTCCCAAGCCGCAACAGCCTGTTCGCCTTCCAGATCCTGACCCTGCGCGCCCAAGCCCCGACGTCCCGCGGCCAGCAAGCCGACCCCTACGCCCTGCTGCGCGACAGCTACCTGCGCCGCCGCCAAACCTTCCTCGAAGACCAGGAAAACGTACCCCCCGCGCTACCGCCGTAAGCTTCCTCCACCGCGTGCTCAACGAGGAGGGCATCCCCATCGCAGCCAAAACAGCAGCGTGACGCGGCGATTTCGATTTGGCGCATCGATTCAGTGGTTTATCGTTAATTACTGATTGACTAAATTTAAGCTATGTACTAAATTTATCTGAAAACCTATTTTTAACTGATGCAATGACCATGCCTCCCAATCCCTTTCGCCCGGGTGCCGGGCATCCGCCTCCCTATCTCGCTGGGCGGGAGGCGGAGAAACGGACTTTCCAGCGCTTGCTGGTGCAGAACGCCATCACGGAGAACCTCGTGCTTTCCGGGCTTCGTGGATCAGGCAAAACGGTTTTGCTGGAATCGTTCAAGCATCTTGCCACGGCGAGCGGCTGGCTGTGGACGGGTACGGATGTCAACGAATCCGCGAGTATTGCCGAGGGCAATCTCGCGACGAGGCTCTGCGCCGACTTGGCGATCAAGACCTCGTCAATCGTGGTTGCCGAAAAGCAATCGATGGCGCCCGGCTTCACATCCGCGCCCGAAACGCTGCGGCAAGGGCTTGGATTCGATAAATTGAAACAGGTATTCACCGAGACGCCGGGGTTGCCGCTTGACAAGCTGAAAGCGGCGATTGAGCATGGATGGGAAGCGCTGTCTCGCGCAGGCGGCGGGATTCGTGGAGTGATTTTCGCCTATGACGAGGCGCAGAACTTGGCCGACCATGCGGAGAAGGACCAGTTCCCGCTATCGCTGCTGCTTGACGCTTTCCAGTCCATGCAGCGCAAGGGGCTGCCGCTGATGCTGGCTTTGGCCGGACTGCCGACGCTTTACCCGAAACTCGTGGATTCGCGCACCTACGCCGAGCGCATGTTTCGCTCTGTGTTCCTTGAAAGCCTGTCCGGGCCCGAAACCCGGGACGCGATCCTCAAACCGATTGAAAACAACGACCGGATTGTCCTAGCTGAGGAAACGGTGGGGGAGATAGTCGAAATGTCGGGCGGTTATCCCTATTTCATCCAGTTCATCTGCCGAGAAGTCTACGACGCATTCACAGTTCGTTCCGACAAGGGACGCGGAGGCAAGGTTCCCGTCCGCGAGATCGAAGAAAAACTCGACACCGATTTTTTCAGCGGCAGGTGGTCGCTCGCCACGGATCGGCAGCGCGAGCTTTTGACGATTATCGCCAGCCTTGATCATTGCGGGCATGAATTCAGTATCTCGGAAATCGTCGAGAAGTCCAAAGAAACACCCATGCGGCCATTCAGCGCGAGCAATACCAGCCAGATGCTGGCGGTGCTCGCCACGCAGGGCTTGCTCTATCGCAACCGCTTTGGCAAGTACACTTTCGCGCTTCCCATGTTCGGTGGTTTCATCAGGCGGCAGATGAAGCGCGAGTAGCGGGTAACATGCATCGCGCACAAAAAAGGCGGGCATTAGCCCGCCTTTTTTGATCTTGCCTTTAATCTTGCCTGATCGCTAGTCGGTGCCGGTCTCGGTCTGCTCGACGTTTTTCCAGCTGTAGAAGCCCATGAACATCTCGTCCCAGGATTGTTCGCCCCAGTGGACGTCGATGTTCGGGTCCGGGTTGAACTCGTTCTGGGTGGAATTGTCGAAGGCGCCGCTGGCGACGATCTGGGTGCCCGCGGGGACCCGCAGCGGTGTTTCCAACTCGTGGCTCAACTGCCAGTTGAACGAGTAGGCCGGCACCGAAAGCAGCACTTCCTCGCTGCCGTCCGGGTAGCGCGCGGTGAAGTCCATGCGTTTGCCGCGGAAGTGCATGTGCGGCATGAGCGAGTAGATCTCCGCTTCTTCTGGGACATAGGTCACGAGTTGCATCTCGTGGTCCTTGGCGTGGGCCGGAATGTCGATGCTGAAGGCGTTGCCGACACCGCCGGACATGCGCTCGGCGGGGATGACGCCCTCGTCGTAGAAGTAGATGGCGATTTCGGTCGCGTCGGTGGTTTCCTTGCCCGAGGTGGTGTAGTGCATTTGCAGATTGAGCCGCGATCCCGCCTTGAGTAGGCCGCCCACGCCTTCCGGGTTGAGGGAGAAGCTGTTGCCGGGGGCGTAACCCGCCACCGAGCCTTGGTCCGCGTCGCCGCCGCCGACCAATAGTCCGCTCACGTCAAGGCCGGGTTCCCGGAGGATGCGGTCGATCGGCGGTCGCTCGCCAGCCGCGACGGCGGCGAAAATCTCGGTGCGGATGGCGACCGCGCGCTCTTCCGGCAGGGAGTCGATCGCCTCGGAGATCACTTCCATCGGATCGCGCAGGCCTTCCGGCGGAATCACCGTGGTGATGATGTGGTGCAGCACTTCCGGGCTGCCGGGTGCGACTTCCGAGGCGCGCACCCAGCGGTCCTCGGTGAGGCCGAGATCGATGGGGATGTTCATGTAATCGACCACGCCGGTGGCGGGGATCGTCTGCTCGGGAATCTCGACGATGAGATCGGGCTCGCCGAGCGCCTCGGCCAGGGTCCACTTGGTTTCGGGCCATTCGAGCCTGGTCAGCGGGTCGGTTTCGCTTTGGGTGTTGGCGCCGGCGTCGATCCAGGCGACGAGCTTTTGCATTTCGGCATCGGCGAGGTTCATCTCATTGCGCATCTTGTGGCCGACCTTGTTGTCGATCTGGCCGGGCGGCATGCGCTTGGTCAGCACGACCTCGCGAATCATTGGCGACCAGCCCTTGACCGCGAGCTTGCTGTCCATGGCGAAGGGCGCGATGCCGCCCTGGCGGTGGCACTCGGCGCAATTCTCGGCGATGATCGGCGCGATGTCGTGTTCGTAGGTAAGCTCGCCGTGGGCCGCTAGGCTGGCGAAGGAGATTTCCGCGCCATCGGTGTCGGCAACGGTCATTTCGACGCTGGCGCCGGCGAGCACCTGATCGAGTGTTTGGCCAAGCGCCGGGCCCGCTTCGCCGCGGTAGAGCAGCTCGAAGGAGGCCGGATCGTAGACCACTGCCTCGTCGAGCCGGCGCAGGCCGAGCATATCCGCCACGAGCTGGGTGTCATCCATCAGCACGGGAAGATCGATGCCAAGCCGCGCGGCTTCCGCGGCCACCGCGTCCCGGTCGTTGTCGAGGCCGGGGTTGATCAAAAGGAAAGTGACGCCTTGCGCCTCATAGCTGGCGCGCAAATCCGCCAGCGCCGCGAGCGCTTGCGCGTCGGTGCCGCCATTGGCCTGGGGCAGCAGCACGATGGCTTGCTGGTCGTCATACCAGGCCATGTGATGGAAGACGCCTTCGTGGTCGATGAGGGCGAAATCCCCCACCCGCTCGCCAGCGTACAGGGGCGAGCTTGCCAAAATCGCGCAGATAGCCGCCAAAGTGATTTTCTTCACGTTCGTATCCTCGTGTTTGTGCCTATGTTTGCCCCCAACATTTGCCCCCAACATTTGCCCGCGCGCATGACCGATTTCGCGGGTTTTTCAAGGCAAACGAGTCTAACACAAAAAAGTTGCCGTATTGTGCTTCTGCCAAGCCGGTTCCACCGACTCCTAGATTCTGAATTATCATTCGCGCCATGTCGAAAGCTCTGCTGTTGATCAACCTCGGCACGCCCGCGGCGCCCACCGCGGGCGGTTTGCGCGCGTTCTACCGGCATTTTTTCGCCGACCGATTTGTTTTCGACATCAATCCGCTGGGCCTGTGGCTGCTGCGCAACCTCATCATCCTGCCATTGCGCGCCCCGCGCACGGCGGGGGATTACGCCGGCATCTGGATGGACGAGGGCTCGCCGCTGGCGGTGTATTCCGAGCGCGTGCGGCGTGGGGTTGCGGAGAAGTTCGCCGCCGCGGGGGAGGATGTCGCGGTGCGCTGCGGCATGGCTTACAGCCAGCCCTTCATCGCTGAAACCATGGCCCAATTGGAACGCGAAGGCCGCGACGAGATTCTGATGCTGCCGCTGTACCCCCAGTACGCCAGGGCGACCACCGCGTCGGCGGTCCACGCGGTGAAGGCCGCGGCGAAAAAGTGGCGGCGGGCGCCGAGGATCCGCTTCGTCGATGATTTTTTCGCCGAGCCCGCTTTCATCCGCGCCTGGAAGTTGGTGATCGACGCCAGCTTGCCGGCGGGCTCGGTCGATCACATCGTGTTCAGCTACCATGGCCTGCCCGAGGCCCAGATTCGCAAGGCGGATGCCGCGGGCTGCTGCGATTTTGGCGCCTGTTGCGACGCGGTCGGCGAAAAAAACCGCGGCTGCTACCGCGCCCAGTGCATGGCGACTTCCCGCGCCATCGCCGGTGCCCAGGCCTGGGAAGACAGCTTCTGGTCCTCGGCCTTCCAGTCGCGCTTCGGGCCGGCCGAGTGGATCAAGCCCTATCTCGACGCGCATTTGCTGGAATTGCTCGCCAGCGGGAAAAAGCGGATTGCGGTGACCACTCCCTCATTCGTCACCGATTGCCTGGAAACACTGCACGAAATTGGCATAGAATACCGCGAGCAATTTATCGAAGCTGGCGGCGAAGAATTGCTCCTCGTGCCGAACCTCAACGACTCGCCGCAGTGGGTCGACGCGGTGCACGAAATCGCCGCCGGCAAACTCGCTCAAATTGCCTCGAAAATGCCCTAACTCGGCCGCTTTGCCACTCGCAAACACGTCAGATTCGGTCGCATCAGCACTTGAAACGGGTGCGGAACGCAGATTCCGCGGTGGCGGAAGCTGTTTGGAGAGAAAATTAACCTATTGATTTTTTTGAACTTTTTAGCATGGTTGTGGCGGGAAATTGAACAACGCGCGAAAAAAAGCCCTTACAGCGCGTTAAAGCCTCTGCTAGCAGCGGGCGAATTTCGCCCAAAATTCCAACCAACAGGAAGAGGAATCAACCATGCAAAACCCTTACGAAAACCACTTGCTGCACACTTACCTGGCCAACATCTTCAGCTCGCTCCGCCACTGGTCGCCCATGGCACCGGATTTGGTCGAGTGGCTGCTGGACGACTTGGATGACTACAGGCCCGTTGAAGGGGTGCCCGGAAAATCAGGGCGCGGCGGCTCGATAACGCCTCCGTGGCGGCAGTTGCAAAAGCGCTGGGAAGAGGCCAAACGCAAGGGCGGCCGGGTAAAGTCGGTATCCCCCAGGGTGTTCGAGCTGGCCCGGGAAATCGTGCTAGCCGGCCTTGCGCCCAAAGCGCCCCCACTTGACCCGACCGCCAAGCGGCTGCGGGAACTGCAGAAAGTTGTGGGCTTGAGCGATGTGGACCGGGAGCTTCTTGAGCTGCTGCTGCGCTACGCAACCTGTGACGCAGTCGATTCCCTAATTGACGAGGTTTTTGATCGCTCGAAAATCAAGTCGAGAATGAACCTGGCGAGCCCCGCGCTGACGATGCCGCTTGGTCTGCGGCCAAGAAGCATCGCCTCAAGCCTGGAACGGCACTCGCCCCTGGTCAAGTCGGGATTGGTGGAGATCGATGGAGACGGCGACGCGAGCGTTCCGCGCTGGCTGCACAAAATCACCACCTCCCAGAACAAATCCCTGGACATCAGGCAATTGCTGCTCAAGGCCGCGAGGCCGAGCGATCTGCAATGGAGCGATTTCGAGCATGTCGCGAAGTGCAGGGACCATATTGCCGATTTGCTCAAGGGGGCGCTGCGCGACCGCGCCAAAGGCGTCAACATCCTGCTCTACGGCCCGCCGGGAACCGGCAAGACCGAGTTCTGCAAGGTGCTGGCGCGGCAACTGGAAACCACGCTGTACGCCGTCGGCGAGTCCGATGACGAGGGCATGGAGCCGACAGGCAAAGAAAGGCAGCAGGAGTTGATCTTCGCCCAGCGCCTGCTTGCGCGGGATGGCAACTCACTGCTGCTATTCGATGAAATGGAAGATTTGCTTGGCGGTGGATCTGATATTGCCTCGATTCTGGGCGGCATGGGCATAATGAGGTCGGGTAATCGCCAGGGCGAGTCCAAGGTGTTCATGCACCGGCTGCTCGAGGAGACGCCGGTTCCCGTGCTGTGGACCATGAACAACGCCCACTCTGTCAGCCCCGCCATTCTCAGGCGCATGATGTTCGCCCTTGAGCTGCGCCCGCTGGGTGCGAACATCCGCGCCCGCGTGTGGGCGCGGCAACTGGAAAAGAACCAGATCGCCGCCAGCCCCGACGAGATTCGGGAACTGGCCCGCGAGTTCGAAGCCACGCCGGCGGTGGCCGCTGGCGCCACCGCGGCCGCGCGCATCGGCGACGGCAATCTGGAAACGGTGCGGACCGGCGTTCGCAGCCTGTCGAAGCTGCTGCGGTGCGACAAGCCGCCGCAGAAAGCCCCCGCGGGGTTTGAGCTGGGCCTGATTCAGGCCGATACGGATCCGCAGTTGCTCGCAGACCGCATTGTGTCCACCAGCAGGCGCGACTTTTCGCTCTGCCTGCAAGGGCCGCCGGGAACCGGCAAGAGCGCTTTTGTCAGATACCTGGCTGAGCGGCTTGGCCTTGAAGTGATGCACAAGCGCGCGTCGGATCTGGTGTCCCCATATGTGGGCGAGACGGAACAGTTCATCGCCCACACGTTTGCCGAGGCGCGCGATGAGGAAGCCTTCCTGATCTTCGACGAGGCCGACTCGCTGCTGTCGGATCGCCGCAACGCGCGTCAGAGTTGGGAAGTCAGCGAGGTCAACGAAATGCTGACCTGGATGGAGAGCCACCCGCTGCCTTTCGCCTGCACGACGAACTTCGTCGACCGGCTCGACACCGCGAGCCTGCGCCGCTTCACCTTCAAGGTCGCGCTCGACTACCTGACCGCGGAGCAGGCGCGCCTGGCCTTCAGCAAGTTCTTCTCGCTGGAACCCCCAGCCGGCTTGAACCTGATCTCGGCCCTGACGCCGGGAGACTTCGCCGTGGTGCGCAAAAAAGCCGAAGTCCTCGGCTGCCTGGACGACCCCGACACCCTCGCGTCCCTGCTGCGCACCGAGTGCGACGCCAAGCCAAACAACCCGAAACCCATCGGTTTCACCGCCTAGCGGCACCGGCAACACCCCAACCCGGGAGCACGGAAGCTCCCGGCTGGGGTTTGCCCAGGTGGTCCATTCCGAGCACACTGCTGCGCACAGCCTTCTTCAAGAGGCAGTTTTTGCCACCGCCCCGGAGGTTCAACTGTTCAAGCGGGTTGCGAAACCCCGATGCCCAATGTGAAGGATTTCCTCACGGATACATCCGCACCGGGTGCGGGGTGGGTGGTGTGCTTTGGGGGCGGGTTTGAAGCTGGTTCGCCAGCGTTGCCAGGCGGATTGAGCGGTTGTCCGGGTTGGGGTGGGTGCTGAGGAATTCGAGTATGCCGGGGCTGCCGCGCATGGCGCCCATTTTCTCCCACAGGGAAACCGCGGCCCGCGGGCTGTAACCGGCCGCGGCCGCGAGTTCCATGCCGAGCTGGTCGGCCTCGTATTCGGCGGTGCGGCTGTTGGGCAGGCTGAGGGCGATGGAAGCGAGCATGTCCGCCGAACGCGCGCTTGAGCGATCTCCGGTCTCGACCGCCACAGCGAGCACCGCGAGCCCCCGGAGCAGGGCGATGGACATCTGCTCGGCGGAATGGTTGGCGATGGCATGGGCGATTTCGTGGCCCATGACATTGGCGAGTTCATCGTCGCTGAGGTCGAGTCTGCTAACGAGCCCACTGTACACGGCCATTCGCCCGCCAGCCATGCACCAGGCATTGACCGTATCCGGGGCGTCGATCAAGGCCACGCTCCACTCCCAACCGGAAGTATGCGGCCACCTGCGCACCGCGGCGCCAACCAGCCGCCCGGTGATGGCGCCGACGCGCTCGGCCAGCACCGGGTCATGGAGCAAATCCCCCGCCAGCGTCATTTCCCGAACCGTCTGCGCGTAGGCCAGGCGGGATTCCGAGATCGCCATATCGGGCGGCACCACCAGCAACTGCGTCCTCCCAGTCGGACTCGTGGCGCAGGAAACCAGAA